>PAWW01000041.1 GCA_002714255.1 Acidiferrobacteraceae bacterium | reverse complement strand
GCTTCAGCGACGTCATTAACTATCGTCATTGCCACGCTGGCGGCGTATGGCATTACTCGGTTTCGTTTCACCGGGCGGGAATACATCGCTGGCGGCATGCTCTTCACATATATGTTTGCACCGATCTTGATTGTGGTGCCATTTTATATCCTCATGAAAAACTACGGCTTAATCAATACAAAATTGGGCCTTGTGCTTGCCTATACAACGTTTTCTTTGCCTTTCAGTATGTGGCTTTTGCGATCGTTTTTTCAGTCCATTCCCTTAGATCTGGAAGAAGCAGCGATGACGGATGGCGCGTCCAGACCGCAGGCAGTCATTAGAGTGATTGTGCCGTTGGCGTTTCCGGGAGTTATTGCGGTGTCTATCTTTACGTTTATCGTCGCGTGGAATGACTACCTGTTTGCCCGCGTGCTGGTGAGCGACAACCTAATGAAGACGTTACCGATTGGCATGAATGATCTGTATAACGCGACCATTACCGATTGGGGCATGATGATGGCGGGCGGTGTCGTCGTGACTGTGCCGGCATTGGCATTTTTCATCATGATTCAGCGTTATCTGATCTCAGGCTGGGGGGCCGGGGCAATTAAAGGCTGAGTCATTGCACCAGTCAGGTGTCATTTTTAGCTAGCACACCGTGAGTACGTATCCTTTGTGGATGAATCTTCGAATGCATCGAGGCCTGGTTGAGGAAGACGAGGTCGTGATCGACGTGGATGGCCATACACTATCTGCACGGCGCGGTGACAGCGTGGCGGTCGCGTTGCTAACGACCGGTATTTCGACGCTTCGCCACAGCCCTCGGCTCGGTGCCCCGCGTGGCATCTTTTGTTTCATGGGCTCCTGCCAGGAGTGTCTGGTTGTGATTAATGGTAAGCGCCGACTGGCGTGTGAGGTGCTGATCGAATCCGGGATGTCGGTTCGCACCACCGAGTTGCCATGAGTAGCCGGGTTGAGCTCGCTGTTCTTGGAGCGGGACCTGCCGGCGTGGCCGCCGCGCTTGCAGCGAGCGAATGCAACGTTAATGTCTTGATCCTGGATCGATCCGCCTCAGCGGGCGGGCAGGTTTATCGGCGACCGACGGGTCCGTTAGGAATGCAACAGTTGGAGAAATGGCCCGACGAGGTCAAAGGTGAGCGCCTTCGCCAACAGTTGCGGTCAAGCGCAGTTAGCTGCCGGTTTGGGCGAGCCGTGTGGTCGGTAGAGCGGGGCTTCAGAATCGATGCGGTGGGGCCCGAGGGAGTAGAAACGTGGGAAGCGGAGCGGCTGTTGGTGGCATCGGGTACGACGGAACGTGTGATTCCATTCCCTGGTTGGACGTTGCCCGGGGTGATGGGTTTGGCAGGCGCCACGGCGTTACTGAAATCACAGCGCGTGTTGCCCGGCCAGCGGCCGGTTGTCGCGGGTAGCGGCCCTTTGCTGTGGGCGGTGGCGAGCAGCATTATTGCCGGTGGTGGAATGCCCGCGGCGGTGATTGATCTGGCAGATACCCGCCGTTGGGTGTCATCACTGCCAGCGCTTTTCTCAAGACCGACTGATCTTTTGAAAGGGCTGGGTTGGATGCACTCGATCAGACGTAAGCAGGTGCCTGTGATCTCGAGTGCGGCCGTGCGAAAGGTATGGCGGGAAGGAATATCGCTGGTGGTGGAGGTGGTTGAAAGGAATCGAGACGGCACGTTGCGCCGAGATGGTCAGGAAAGGCGCCTGTCGGCGGATGCATTGTGCATTGGTCACGGGTTGTTGCCCGCTACGGAGGTGACACGACTACTCGGTGCGGATCACGTGTTTGATGCGCAGGCTGGTGGCTGGAAGCCGGTTATCGACGATCAACAGCGGACGAGCATCCCCGGTCTGTTTGCGGCGGGGGATTGCACGGGCATCACAGGCGCCGAGGCTGCTCAGCTCGAGGGCCGATTGGCCGGATTGACAGTGGCCCACGAGACCGGACGAATAACAGACAAGTTGTACCGGATGAAAGCGCAGTCTTTGAGACGTCACACCCTGCGTGTGAGCCGAGCCGGCGCGAGCATGGCGGCATTGATGATGCCAGCTGAGAGTCTTATTGATGACATCCCTGGCGACACGGTTGTTTGTCGGTGTGAGGATGTCACCTGTGCTGAGGTACAAGCCGCCCTGGCTGCGGGGGCCATGGGACTGAATCAGATTAAGTCCTGGACACGGTGTGGCATGGGCCCATGTCAGGGACGCGTGTGTGGTGATACCGTCGCTGCAATTGCGTCACGACACCTGGGTGGTCGAACCGCAGTTGGGGCATGGTCGTCACGAGTGCCGTTAGTGCCTTTGCCAATGGGCGATCTCGTCGGTGCATTTGCTTACCACGACATCGCCATTCCGAAGGCCGCACCGTTGTGATGCTGTTACGCCCGGACCCTTAAGCGGGCAAGCACCTATGAGCCAGATTGAATACGATACGGCTGTGATTGGTGCAGGTCTTATGGGGGCTGGCACCGCATTGTTTCTTGCCCGCAGCGGTATGCGCTGCGTTCTTCTCGATCGAAGTGGCGTATGCAGTGAGGCATCGGGAGTCAATGCCGGAACATTGACCATGCAGATGACTCGGGCTGATTTGATACCCTATGCAATCAAGGGTTGGGAGATGTGGACGAACAGTCAAGAGTGGCTGGGTATTAACCCGAGTGTGGTAGCGGCGCCAGGTTTGTCATTGGCGTTTACTGAGGAAGAGGTCGCTACTTTGGAACACCGGGCGGCNGNGCGACGGGAGCNTGGCGCGCAAATCGAACTTNTGACTGCATCAAAAGCCCGTTCGATTGAGCCGGGGTTGTCAACAGAGGTGATGGCGGCCTCCTATTGCCCGATGGATGGTTTTGCCAAGGCTAATCAGACCGGCTTCGCGCTGCATCAGGCGCTGAAGACAGCACGGGTAGACATCCATGGTTCCTATCCGGTNGAGCGAGTNGAGCNTGAGGATCGTGGNTATGCGGTCATCGGNCAAGGCGAAGTGGTTCGGGCCCGGCGTTTGGTGCTCGCAGGCGGAGTGTGGTTAGAAGANATGTTGAACTGGTTGGCTGTCCGGATTCCGATCAAGACCCTGGTTAACCAACTTGCTGTGACCGAACGAATCGAACCGGTGATGCGAACGGTGATCGGCATTGCGTCGGGTCTACTGTCGTTGAAGCAGTTTGATAATGGGACCGTGGTCATCGGCGGTGGATGGCAGGGCAAAGGAAGTCGAGCAACTGGGTCAACCCAGGTAATACCGGAAAATCTGATTGGCAATGTCCGTCTGGCGGTGCATGCGATCCCTAATCTGGTGCATACCCGTTTGGTTCGGGCATGGTGTGGGTTCGAAGCAGAAACGGCTGATGCCATGCCGGTTATCGGTGAGGTGCCTGGCATGNACAACGCGTTCTTGATCGGTAGCATTCATTCGGGATACACCAGCGGCCCNTTCATGGCAAAGTTACTGGCTCAATATATNCTCGGCCATGAGCCTGAACTCCCGCTGTTTGATCCAAGCCGCTTAATCGATAATCAGAGTCATCCAAAAAATGATGTCAACTGAACAGCGTATCTTTGGCGGGGTTTATGCTGCCACTGTTTGCCCTTTGCGGGACGATTTCTCTCCTGACGAAGCGGCACTAGCAGCGCATTGCCGCACGGTGTCTGAAGTCAGGGGCATCAGGGGTTTGCTGGTCAATGGCCACGCGGGTGAGAATTTTTCCCTCGATCGAGAAGAGCAGAATAAAGTGTTGGAGGTAGTGCGGCGAACGGTTAATTCTGAGCAAGCNCTGATTGTGGGGATTAACCATGAGTCGAGTCTTGAGGCTGCGTTACAGGCAAAAGATGCCGCCGCGAGAGGTGCCGATGCATTAATGGTATTTCCGCCAAATTCATGGGCACTTTCCGTGGCGCCGGAGACGATCATTGCCCACCATCAGTTAATACTACANGCNACCGAGCTGCCCGTTTTTCTCTACCAAGCACCCGTTGGGGCTGGTGGAATGGCTTATTCNGAGGCGGTTATCCTGGCGCTGGTTGAACTGCCACAGGTGGTGGGCATTAAGGAAGGCAGTTGGGAGGTGGCTCGATATGAGGCGAATCGTCGCCTGGTNCAACAGTCGGCACCGCACGTTGCCGTCATGGCATCTGGCGATGAACACCTGCTGACAAGTTTCGTGCTCGGCACCGAAGGCAGTATTGTGAGTTTGGCTGCGTTGATTCCAGAGGTCGTGGTGGCTCTCTATGAAGCAGTTCAGCGCAAAGANCTTAAGGCGGCACAAGCTGCGCACGNCATCGTTTATCCGCTNGCCCGAGCGATTTATGGTCGTGACCCCGCCAGTCACGCGACCGCACGACTCAAGACCTGTCTCAAACTGATCGGGGTTTTAGAGTCAGATCGAGTACGACCGCCCTTGGGGAAACTGGATATCGACGAGGTGAAAGCGTTGCAAAAGGCACTNGATCAGGCAGGACTGTGAGTGCTTGTGACAGAAAGCACTCGAATATCTCCNTTTCATCAGGCGGAAATCGATTTTCTTGATCGGCACGCTGATGTCATAATGAAATGATCGGCGACCGGATTTTTCAGTCTGAAGGATGGCAACGTGAGTTCAACTGAAGTTGTGCGATCAAACGATTATGTCGTTCAACCGGTTTCTAATGTGCTCGGAGCGGAGGTCATCGGCCTGGATGTGTCGGAGCCGCTGGATGTTGGGACACTGGCCGTGATCGGGCAGGCCTTTATCGATCATCATCTGTTGGTTTTCCGGGATCAGTCACTATCCGATGAGGCGCAGGTCGCTTTTTCGAAGCAGTTCGGGCAACTGGAAGCCTTCCCGGAAGCTGACAAGACCAAAAGCGCGATCGAGATTTATAACGTGGCCAATGTGTCACCGAAAGGTGAGCAGTTTGATATCAACGATCACCGTGCTATTTATCAGAAAGTCAACGCGCGTTTTCACACGGACAGTTCGTATCGCACGATTCCTTCGTTGGCCTCGATCATGTACGGGATCGAAGTATTACCGGACAACGCACAAGGCGGGGAAACAGAATTCTCCAACATGTTCCTGGCCTATGATGCACTCTCTGAACAGATCAAGGCACGCCTTGAGCCGCTGCACATGGTGCATTACTACGAGTTTGGCCGCCGGCTGTATCCGGAGTTACCACCGGTATCGATCGAAGAGCGACGCATGGTGCCACCGGTGACACATCCAGTGATACGCGTGCACCCTGATCGAAACAATCGTCGTTCGCTGTTCATTACGACCAACGCGGGCAATGAGATTGGTGGCATGACTCTTGAAGAGGGGCAGGCGCTGCACGCCGAGTTGGCCGAGCATGTGGCGCAGCCACAATTCTGTCATCGCCACCGGTGGCAGAGGGGTGATCTGGTGATGTGGGACAACCGTTGCTTGCTGCACCGGGCCATTGACTACGACATGGCAGCGCATCGGCGTGTACTGCGTCGCACGACAGTGGCTGGCGCCGGACCTATCTCGGGACCGTTCAGTGCCGAGTCGTAGCACGGCAAACAAAGACAGCATTCTGAAGGGCACTTGGTGAGCAAGGACACAGTGCCTGATCTTCCGATTGGCGTTGCCGTGATGGATTGGAAGGCGCCGCCGATCCCTTTGGCAGCGCCGCTGCAAGGCGACTATGCGCGGGTCGAGCCGCTGGACGTTGCCACACACAGCGATTCTTTGTTCGCGGCCTTTGCTGAGGACGGTACCGAACAAGGCTGGACTTACATGGGTTACGGCCCGTTTGCTGATAAAGCCCAGTTCGATGAGTGGTTGGTGGGGAGCTGTCTGGGTGCTGATCCGATGTTTTTCTCGATCCTTGAGCAGAGTTCAGATACTGCGCTCGGTATGGCGAGTTTTATGAATATCAACCCCGCGGGTGGGTCGATCGAGGTTGGCAACATCCACTTTTCACCGTCATTGCGCAAAACGCGCGTAGCGACTGATGCAATGTACCTCATGATGCGATATGCCTTTGAGATGGGCTATCGGCGGTACGAGTGGAAATGCAACGCGTTCAATGCCGCTTCGCGCGCCGCTGCGCTGCGCTTTGGATTCTCCTACGAAGGAGTGTTTCGGCAACACATGGTGGTCAAGGGGCGTAATCGCGATACAGCCTGGTACGCTTGTGTAGACCACGAATGGCCTGCGTTGCGTGTCGCTTATGAGACCTGGCTCGCCCCTGCAAATTTTGATGGCGATGGCGATCAGCGGATCACGCTAGCTTCGCTCACCGCGCCGCTACTGATTGCAACAGGCTAAGTCCCCGGCGCCGCTTGCAGCACCGATGGATCAGTGTGTCAGTTGCTGTGCCGCAAGCTGGACTGCTGCGAGCGTTTNCTCAATATCGGTNTCGGTTAACGCCAACGATATATAAAACTTGCCCGGCACTTTGAGAATCCCGTTGGCCTGCAAGGTGGCATTGAAGCGTGCTGCCTTGTCGCGGTCGCCGCTGCGGACGTCACGGTAATTGCGGACGGCCTCCTCCCGGAATACCACATCAAACAGCGTCGGGTGACCGATCACCTGGGCCGCATGTTCGGTGCTCCGCAAACACTCGTCAATGCCTTTCATGAGTGTCTTGCCGGTCTCGTAAAGTTTTTCATACTGGCCCGGGCGGCGCAGAATTTCTAGTGTTTTGAGGCCGGCAACCGCGGCAAGCGGATTGCCACTTAGCGTTCCCAACTGCATCAGGAAACGTTCCGAGCCTACTTTTTCCTTATCGAAATGTGCCATCAACTCGGTTTTACCTGCTATAGCCGCGAGTGGAAAGCCGCCACCGATGATCTTGCCAAGGGTGCAGACATCCGGCGTGACCCCGTAGACGCTCTGTGCCCCGCCGTATGAAAAGCGAAAGCCTGTAACCACTTCATCGAAAATCAGCACACTACCGTGCTCATCACAGGCTTCACGTAACGCTTTCAGAAACCCGGGTTCGGGTGGAATAACGCGTTGAAATGGTTCGACGATTACGGCAGCGATTTTTCCGGACATTTCCTCCATGATCGAGTGTGCGAAATCGATATCGTTGTATGGTGCGACAAGCATGTCATTGCGTACTGACTCCGGTATTCCTGCAGAGTCCGCGACGGCAACCGGGAAGTTCACCTGTCGTTCCGGCGCCAGACTCATTTGGGCTTCCGCACTCATCCCATGATAGCCCCCTTCAAATTTGAGAATCGTGTCGCGCTGTGTATACGCACGAGCCAGTCGCATGGCGTACATGTCAGCTTCGCTGCCGGTGCAGGTGTAACGGACTTGTTCGGCACAGGGCAGCGCGCGGCAGATTTCCTCGGCGAGTTCTATGCCTCGGGCATTGTGTGCGAAAAAGGTCATGCCCTTGGCCATCTGCTCGGATACCGCATCCAGTACTTCAGGATGCCCATGACCGAGAATCATGGGCCCCGAACCGGTCAGGTAGTCGATGAACTCGTTGCCGTCTTCATCCCACACCCGCGATCCCTTGCCTTCGCGAATAATGATGCTGGGGTCAAAATTTCCGAAACCAGACGCAGGCATCACTTGGCTGGCACGCTTCAACAGTTGCTCTTGACTCATCGTTGATCTTTTCCTGCTTCAGGTTTCGCAGCGAACTATATCTTACTAGGGGTCGACCGCATTCAGCACGCTCCCTCAACCGTGGGAGAAAGGTGAGAGGAAGCCTACACGTAGTGACCCGCCTGCAGGTATTCCATGACCTGCTCGCTTAATGTGACAGGGTCGTTGTCGGCGCTGTTGAGAACAATGTCGGCGTTTGTGGGTGACTCGTAAGCAGAATCGATACCGGTAAAGTTCTTGAGTTCGCCTGTTCTTGCTTTGCTGTAAAGCCCTTTGGGGTCCCGTGCTTCGCAAACGTCTAGCGGTGTGTTGACAAAGATCTCGATAAATTCTCCCTCGCCCAGAAGTTCTCGTGCCATTTGGCGCTCAGCCTTGAAGGGTGAGATAAACGCCGTGATGACGATTAAGCCCGCATCCACCATGAGTTTCGCGACCTCCGCCACGCGTCGAATATTTTCGACGCGATCATGGTCGGTAAAGCCGAGATCCTTGCTGAGCCCGTGGCGCACGTTGTCTCCATCAAGCAGATAAGTCCGCTTTCCAGCCGCGTGTAATTCTTGCTCAACCTGATCGGCGATGGTTGATTTTCCTGCCGCGGAGAGCCCAGTGAACCACAGGACGCAGGGCTTCTGTTGATTCGCTGCAGTACGAGCTGTCTTATCGACAGTCATTCGATGCCAACCGACATTGAGCGAACGATGTAGTACAAAGTCAATGATGCCGGCGCCGACCACGGAATCGTTGCGGGGATCAAGGATGGCAAACGTGACGGTTTTTTCGTTTGAGCTATCAGCGGTGAACCCAACAGGTTCGCGGAGCGCGATCTTGCAATAGCCAACCTCACCGGCNGATAAGGTCTTGGCGGCCATCTTCTGCAGGGTGTCGGTATCGACTCGGTAGGTGAGGTCGGTAATCTGAAAGGTAACCTTGGCACCGGAAAGGTGCGCTAGGTAGGTTCGTTCCGGCAGCATCGGATCCTTGCCGGTCCAAATCAGATGCGTCGCGAACTGATCGACGGGAGGTCCACTGAGTTTGTCGGCGGATAGCTTGGCGTTTTGTGCCAGTTCAAGTTTGTCGGTACCCAGCGCTAAGCCGAGTTGACGCACTTTCTCTATTTTGTTGCGCTCGTCCATAGCCTATCCATTTGATCTCGTGGCAGCATTCGACCTTGTCGGTTTAGCTCCCGGGACAGACGACGANATTGCCGACATGGTGTTTATCTATGAATGTCTGTTGCGCCTCGTGAAACCGGGAGAGTGGGTAGCTGCGCGCAAGCAAGGGGTTGATCTCGCCCCGCTCAATATACCCCAGCAGGGTCTTGATGACCTCCGGTGGCTCGACCGTTGTGCCGGTGAACGTCAGGTCGTTTAGGTAAAAGGTGCGAAGATCAAATTCAACCATTGGACCTGCGATGGCACCGGCGCAGGTGTAGCGACCGCCATGCGCTATTACGTCGATTAATTGCGGCCAGAGTCGCCCACCGACGATGTCTGCGACCACGTCGACTGTGTCCCGNCCCGTTGCCTGGCGCAACGCGGATCGCAGGTCGGTCGGGTTGCGTTCCAGAACGGCCGCCGGTCCGATGGCCATCACCGACTCGGTTTTTTCCGGGCTGCACATGGCAATGGGAATNGCATCTCGCCGNTTTGTGAGTTGCACCAGTGCCGACCCGACACCACCGGAAGCCCCGGTGATAAGAACTGCATCGCCTGCCTTGACGTGAGCCCGATCCAGCATGTTCTCAGCCGTGAGGTAAGCCGTTGCGAATGTTGCCAGCTCGGTAGTGGAAAGCGCACAGTCGATCGAGTGAACCTGTCGGCGATCAACTTTTGTGAATTCTGCGAATCCGCCATCGTATTCGCTACCGAGGTAACCGGTTGGCTCAAGATTTGTCGAATCTCGCCAGTTACGAAACCAGACATCGACGAGTACCCGTTTGCCGATAAGGGTGTGATCAGCACGTTCGCCCGTGGCGACCACTACACCGGCGACGTCGGCACCTTGAATGCGCGGAAAACACATCGATTCGCCGCCCCAGGTGCTATCTCGGTCATCGGCCCCCGCCAGGTCATCTCCGCTGGTCGCCTCGGTGTTGCTCTTTGAATACCAGCCGGTCCGCGTGTTGACGTCAGTGTTGTTAAGGCCGCATGCCCCCACGCGAATGAGTACTTCATCGGCTCCGGGAACTGGNGTCGGCCAGTCCTCATGTAATTCCAGCTGGTNCAAACCCCCGTGACCGGTCAGAACAATGGCCTGCATGGTGTCAGGAATGAGTGCCAATGCCACCTTGCCTCGTTTTCAAGTGATATATCCTTCAGCGCGTAGNTACCGACNGGTTTAGCCAACCATCCATCAGTCGGCGTGGCACCAAGTCCCGCTGTGTTCGGTGCACCCAGCAGAGTGTCGTTGTTGCGTGCGCCCTGACGGTCTGGCACCGAGTATCGACATTTGGTTCATGCAGGGTGATTGAGGAATCCTGGCTCAACGCGTCGTCTGATCAGTCGCACTGGCGCTTAAGAAANCCACCGAGTGCTGTGTTGAAGAGGTCGGCCTGCTCAACATTTGAGAAATGCAGTGCGTCGGGAATCACCACCAGTTCGGAGTTCTCGATGCAATCTCGAATGACCTCGTGAGCGGAGACGGGTGTACCCGGGTCGTCCTCACCAACGATTAATAGGGTAGGTAAGTCGATTGTGGACAAGCGATCAGTCAGGTCCAGGTCCCTGATCGCTGCCGCACAACCGCAAAACCCATTGACGGCGGTACCGCGGATCATCTCACGCACCTTGTCAACTTCGTCAGCACGTTGTGCTTGGAAATTGGCGGAAAACCAGCGGTCAATGGTCGAGGGCACCAGTGCTTCCATGCCTTCACCCTGGGCCAGATTAATGCGATCGTTCCACGCTGAGCGCGCTTCGAGTGGAATGCGACTGGAGGTATCGCACAGGCTGAGTGAAAGAAACCGGGACGCATCACGCAATGCCGCGGCTTGACCGATCATGCCTCCCATTGATAGACCAATGTAGTGCACTTGGTTGAGCTCCAGCCCATCGAGTAGGCCAAACAGATCATTGGCTAGCAAATCCAAGGTGTACTCTCCATCTGGTACCTCTGTGTCACCATGACCGCGAGTGTCGTAACGGACTACTCGGTAGTGTGGTGTCAGGGTGGGCATCTGAAGTTCCCACATCGTTGTGTTGGCAGCTAGTGAATGACTGAGCAGGACCACAGGTGCGTCTTCAGGACCTTCAATCTGATAGTGAATTGAGATTCCGTTGGCAGTTAGTTGCATCGGGGTTTCTCCAGGCTCGGTTTAATTGGGCTAGCGGGCGGTTCCCTCAGCCACGCCCGACGTAGGGCATCTTGGTGGCCATGACAGTCATGAAGAGGGCATTCGCATCCAATGGTAAATCAGCCATATATCGAACAGCGCTACCCACATTGGCGGCGTCCATTGTGGGTTCGATCTCGGTTGTGCCATTCGGTTGTGCAACTCCAGCCTTCATTCGGGCGGTCATGGGCGTCTCGGCGTTGCCGATGTCAATTTGTCCGCAGGCGATATCGTACTTGCGCCCATCGAGAGCAGTCGATTTTGTCAATCCGGTCATTGCGTGCTTGGTAGTGGTGTACGGAGCCGAATCTGGACGCGGTGTGTGGGCCGAGATCGATCCATTGTTGATGATGCGCCCGCCACGCGGGTTTTGGTTTTTCATGANNCGAAAGGCCGCTTGAGTGCACAGGAAGGCGGCTGTTAGATTCACATTCACGACGGTTTGCCATTGATCCAGGGTGAGGTCTTCCAGTAGTACGCCAGGTGGTGCGCCTGTGCCCGCGTTATTGAACAGCACATCAAGCCGACCGAATTGATCCTGTGTCTGTCGAAAAACCTCACCAATGGCGTCGGGGTTACTTAGGTCAGCGGGCACCAACAGAGTAGAGGAGACACTCGAGGACATATCCTCGAGCGTCGCTTGCAGTGTTTCAATGCGCCGGCCGACTAATACCAGGTTATAGGCATCAGACAGGGCAATGGCAGCAGCGCGACCAATACCGCTGCCCCCACCGGTAATGATGGCGGTTTTAGTGATTGCATTCATGGGGAAGTCTCTGGAGTGTTAGGTGATGGAGAACTCGTGTTTGCACAAGTGCCTGATCTGTCGAATGCTTTGCTTTCCCTCGGGGGGCTCGGTCACACAGACAAAGATGAGGAAGATCCGCGCTGGAAATAGACTTATGGCTTATGACTATTCGCCGCGTTGGCACCTGCGATTTTCCCAAACACTGCACCGTTCATAAGACCGGTCCCGCCGGGATAGTTATGATAGAAAACACCGCCCACCAGTTCGCCGGCGGCAAACAGCCCGGGGATAGGCTCAAGGTCTTCGTCCAGCACTTCACCGGTCGGAATAATTCGCAGCCCACCAAATGTAAAGGTGATGCCGCACGTAACGCCAAACGCCTCATAGGGTGGCGAGTCTAACCTGGTCGCCCAGTTGTGTTTGTTCAGGGGAAGTCCTTCGGTTTTCTTACCATCCTTGATAGTGGGGTCGAAAGCAATATCTTCACGA
>PAWW01000040.1 GCA_002714255.1 Acidiferrobacteraceae bacterium | reverse complement strand
TGGGCAATCCATAGCGGATCACGATGGGAAACCGTTTCAAATGAAAACCTTGCATGGCGAGATCGTTACACCTGAGGGTTCTGAAAGCCGCGTTTCCCCGGAGCGGGTCTAACTCGCAAGCGACCGCATCGCAGTATCGAGTCCCGACAACGTCAGCGGGAACATGCGGTCATCGACCAACTCTTTGATCATATGGATGGACTGGGTGTATTCCCAATATGATTCAGGTGTCGGATTAAGCCAGGCCAATCGATCATAGGTACCGGCCACCCGCTGCATCCATGTCGCACCGGCTTCTTCATTAAAATACTCGATGTTTCCCCCGGGGCTGGCGATCTCATAAGGGGCCATCGACGCATCGCCTACAAAAATCACTCGGTAATCGCGCGCGTACTTGTGTAACACATCCCACGTCGCTGTCACTTCACTGTTGCGGCGCCGATTGTCTTTCCACACAAAATCATAGATAAAATTGTGAAAATAGAAATAGTCAAGGTGTTTGAACTCGCTGCGTGCGGCAGAAAAAAGCTCTTCACACGATTGCACATAAGGATACATTGAGCCGCCGACATCAATAAAAATTAATACTTTGACCGCATTGTGTCGCTCGGGAATCATCTTGATATCAAGCATCCCGGCGTTTCGTGCAGTCGATTGAATGGTGTCGTCCAGATCNAGTTCCTCCTCGGCACCCGTGCGCGCAAACGCGCGTAATCGCTTCAACGCAACCTTTACATTTCGAGTCCCGAGNTCAACCGAACCATCGAGATTTCTGAACTGTCGCTTGTCCCACACTTTGACGGCCCGGCCCTGTCTACCCTCACCCCCNACACGAATTCCCTCGGGATGATATCCCGCATTGCCAAACGGTGACGTGCCNCCAGTACCAACCCACTTACTACCACCNGAATGNCGCTTCTGCTGCTCCTCCAGGCGTTTCTTGAATTCTTCGATCAGTTTTTCAAGGCCACCCAATGACTGGATCTTGTTTTTTTCTTCTTCTGTCAAATATTTTTCAAATTCCGAGCGCAACCAATCTTCTGGTAAAAGCGCCTCTAATACGTCATCAAAGGACTCGAGTTCCTTGAAAAACGCGCCAAAAGCACGATCAAAACGATCGAAGTACTGNTCATCCTTAACCAGCACCGTTCGCGACAGTCGGTAGAAATCATCGATTGACCCAAAGGCAAGACCGCGCGTCATGGCTTCCAGTAACACCAGAAACTCGCGCACCGAAACCGGTACGCCGGCTTTCTTCAGGCTCAGAAAAAAAGTCACCAACATGGACGATCACCCNGTGTCGCGACGAACCATAAAGGCCAGGCGCTGCAAAGTGTGCACATCTTGCTCGTTTTTCAATAGTGCGCCATACAGCGGAGGAATCGCTCGAGTGGGATCACGCTCCTTCAGGATTTCATCTGGAATATCATCCGCCATCAACAACTTTAGCCAGTCAATCAACTCCGAAGTCGTTGGTTTTTTCTTCAACCCCGGCACCTCTCGCACATTAAAAAAAANATCCAGCGCTTCGCTGATGAGCTCTTGCTTAATGCGCGGGTGATGAACCTTAACGATACGCTCCATGGTGTCTCTATCCGGGAAACTGATGAAGTGAAAAAAACACCGCCGCAGAAACGCATCCGGCAATTCTTTTTCATTATTACTGGTGATAATCACGATCGGGCGATTTTTCGCTCGCACCGTTTCACCGGTTTCATAGACGAAGAACTCCATCTGATCAAGTTCAGTCAGAAGATCGTTGGGAAATTCAATATCGGCTTTATCGATCTCATCAATCAACAACACGACGCGCTCATCGGTCTCGAACGCATCCCATAGTTTCCCCCGCTTGATGTAGTTGCCAATGTCCTNGACCCTCTCGTCACCCAGTTGCGAGTCCCGCAGGCGTGACACAGCGTCATACTCGTAAAGACCTTGTTGCGCCTTGCTGGTGGACTTAATGTGCCAATTAATCAGTGGCCGGCCGAGGGCGGCCGCCACTTCTTCGGCGAGCATTGTTTTACCCGTACCCGGCTCACCCTTAATCAACAGNGGACGCTCTAGTGTGACCGCCGCGTTAACGGCCATCTGCAAATCTTCGGTCGCGATATAAGTGTCGGTACCCTGAAACCGCATTAGCCCCCCTGCTGGGAATTAGCCCCAGCCGATCAGANAAAANAACCAAAACCCCTTTCTACGCNGNACTTTCCATCTGCGCGGCGTAACCGCCTTGCGCAGCAAGACCATTCATCTGAGCCCGGTGATAAGCAATGGCCTGTGCCGCCATCAGGTTGTCCTGCTGTCCATTCCATGCCTGCATGGCAGCAGCCTGCAATGCGCGTCCGTAGGAAAATGTCACCGCCCACGGCAATGCGATACCCAGGTGATGCATAGCGTTCAAGTGCGCAGTTGCTTCTTCGTCAGACTGCCCGCCGGAAAGAAAAGCGATGCCCGGCACAGCGGGTGGTACTGTACTGAGCAAGCAACGGAGTGTTTGGCGTGCCACCTCCTCTATACCGGCGCGACCCTTCGCTTCGCTTCCCGAAATCACCATGCTCGGCTTCAACACGATGCCCTCTAGCACGACACCTTGATCCGCGAGCGCTTCAAATACGGTCTGCTGTGCGTGTTGAGTGACCTCAAAACTGCGCTCGATACTGTGGTCACCATCAATCAACACCTCTGGCTCTACGATCGGCACAATATCGTGCTCCTGACACAACGCAGCATAACGAGCCAAACCATGCGCATTCGCGCTGAAACAGGCCTGACTGGGCAATGTATCGGTAATGGCATAGACCGCACGCCACTTGGCAAAACGCGCGCCTAACTCGCTGTATTCCGCAAGACGAGGCCCTAATCCATCTAACCCCTCGGTGACTTTCTCCCCCGGCCGCAGGGAAAGGTCCTTGGCACCCGCATCGACCTTAATCCCTGGCACGATTCCCTGCTCAGTAAGCACCTCGACGAAGCTTCGCCCATCAACTACGCAGTCGCGTATCGTCTCGTCAAACAAAATTGCTCCACCGATGTGCTGTCCAAGCTTGGGCGTCGTCACCAGCATGGTCCGATATTCACGCCGCATCTCCGGCGTCGTCGGAATACCAAGCGCCTCGAAACGCTTGTTGCACGTCGGATGGCTTTCATCCATGGCAAGGATGCCTTTACCAGGCGCTACCATCGCTGCGGCGGTGGCCTTCAGGGTGTCGATGTTCATCATGCTCTCCAATCTGTCATCCAAGGTATCAACCGTTATCTATGATTTTCACATCGTTCGCGTTTCAACCACCTTTCTCGCGAACCGTTCGTGCTTCATTTATATCATCAACTGTGATGATCTTCATCGAATTAGTACGTCCGGATATGCCGGACCAATCACCCTGGGTCACAACCAGCTGATCTCCATTCTTGACCATCTGGCGACTTTTTAATTCGGTCATCGCCTGTTGGTTGATGTCATCGGGAGAAAAACCGGTGGGATCAAATGCCACGGGGTAAACGCCGCGGTACAAGGCGGTACGACGCTCAGTTGTCGGCCATCGTGTCATGGCAAAGATCGGGATCGCCGACGTAATTCTTGACATCCACTTGGCCGTTGCACCGGACTCGGTCATTGCCAAAATACCACTGATTGAATAATGATTAGCGGTATACATTGCCGCCATGGCAATGGCCTCGTCCGTGTCACCAAACCGAGCATCGCCTCGTTCACGGGGTGTTGTCACTCCTGCATGCTGTTCCGCACCTTGGCAAATACGGTCCATAGCCTCAATCACTCTAGGCGGATGTTGCCCCATTGCGGTTTCCGCCGACAACATGACGGCATCCGTTCCATCCAGTACGGCGTTAGCGACATCAAGCACTTCTGCTCTTGTTGGCTGCAGGCTGGTCACCATGGACTGCATCATCTGAGTGGCCGTGATAACCACTTTGTTGGCCCGCAGGGCGGCGGCAATCAACCGTTTCTGTACCCCCGGCAGCTCTGCATCACCAATCTCAACGCCCAGGTCCCCTCGGGCCACCATAATGACATCCGATGCATCAATAATGGCGTCGATATTCTCCAGCGCCTCTACGCGCTCAATCTTAGCCACAATGTGCGCCTGACTCCCTGCTTCACGTAACCATTCACGAACGGTCTCAATATCATCAGCATCGCGTACGAAGGACACACCGATATAGTCTGCCGCTACCGTAGCGGCCAATTCGACGTCTTCTCTATCCTTCTCTGTCAAGGCCGGGGCTGTCAGGCCACCCCCTCGCCTGTTAATTCCTTTGTGATCAGACAGTAAGCCGCCTTGGATTACCTTGGTGGTCACCGCTGTGTCGGAAAGCGCCTCAACACCCAAAGCCAAGTTTCCGTCATCCAGCAACAGGGTATCCCCCACGACAAGATCCTGAGGCAACCGCCGGTAACTGGTGCCAACGCACGCGGCCGTTCCCTCGCCCGGTGGAAAGGCCACATCGATGGTAAACGGCGCGCCGATCTCGAGCATNACCTGGCCTTGCCTGAAGCGCTCGACACGAATTTTCGGTCCCTGCAGATCCAGCAACAAACCTACGGACCGCCCCTCCGCTGCAGCGCACTGCCGTAAGGCAGCAGCCCGCCGACAGTGCTCCGCTGCGGTTCCGTGAGACAAGTTNATTCTNGCAATGTCGACACCGGCACGAACCACATCGGTCAACACAGCCACCGCATCGGTGGCCGGCCCAAGGGAAGCTACAATTTTTGTTCGCCGCATCAATTTACCCGTGGCCACCGCCGATTTAGCCGTTTGCGCGTGACTCCAGGATCTCTACAGCTGGCAGAGTCTTTCCTTCAAGAAACTCAAGGAACGCACCACCACCGGTGGAAACATAAGAAATCTTCTCACCAAGATTGTACTTGTCAACAGCAGCCAAAGTATCACCACCACCGGCGATTGAAAATGCACAAGAGTCGGCAATCGCGCGCCCGATGGTCCCCGTGCCGGCCGCGAAGGGATCCAACTCAAAAACCCCCACAGGCCCATTCCACAATATGGTTCCGGCACAACTCAGTTGTTTGGCAAGCCGCAGCGCACTTTCGGGTCCGATATCCAGAATCAGTTCATCAGAGGCCACCGAATCAACCCGCGTCACACGGGCCTTCGCCGTCGACGAAACTTCCTTTGCAACAATCACATCCGTGGGAATGGGAATTTCTTTACCCGCCGCAGCGGCCCGATCCAACAACTGGCGCGCCGTATCAAGGAGAGCCGGCTCATAAAGTGACTGCCCCACCGCGTGACCCGCTGCCGCGATAAACGTATTCGCAATACCGCCACCGGGTATCAACTGATCAACCACCTCGTAGAGCGATTCAAGCACCAACAATTTAGTTGACACCTTAGANCCACCGACGATGGCACACATCGGACGTTTTGGATCCTCCAACGCCTTTGTCAATGCGTCCAACTCACCACCGAGCAAAGGACCCGCGCACGCGATAGGCGCAAATCGAGCCACGCCATGCGTTGACGCCTGTGCCCGGTGAGCGGTACCAAACGCATCCATCACGAAAACATCGCATAGAGCGGCCATGCGACGGGCTAAATCATTTTCGTTGGCCTTCTCACCGTGATTGAAACGCACGTTCTCACATAACACCACTTCCCCCGGTCTGACCTCGACACCGTCCAGCCAATTCGATACGAGGCGCACGGGANAACCCAATAGTTCAGCAAGACGGCCTGCAACCGGCGCCAGCGAGGCGGTGGCATCAAACGTTCCCTCCACCGGTCGACCCAGATGTGACATCAGAATAACGCACGCACCGGCGGCCAAGGCCAAACGACAAGTAGGAATCGACGCCTGAATCCTAGCGTCACTCATCACCTCGCCATGCGAGATCGGTACATTGAAATCAACACGGATTAGTACACGCTGGCCCGACAAGGCCTGATCCGACATGTGCAAAACTCTCACCCAAGTGCCTCGAATACACTCGCCACGCTTCCTATCCTCGGCCATCCAATGACAACATACCCCGCTTAGTTGGCATTGACCAACGCGAGACAGGTATCCAGCATACGATTGGAAAATCCCCACTCGTTGTCATACCACGAACAAACCTTAACCAAAGTCCCGTTGACAACCCGAGTCATCGACGCATCGTAGATCGAGGAAGCCGGGCAATGATTAAAGTCAATCGACACCAACGGCAATTCGTTGTATTGGAGAATGCCCTTNAGATCCCCCTCTGATGCCACTCGCAAAATTTGGTGGACCTCCTCCAATGTTGTCTCGCGGGCCGCCTCAAAAGTCAGATCAACCAGTGAGACATTGATGGTCGGCACTCGCACAGAGAACCCATCGAGTTTGCCATTGAGCTCCGGCANAACCAGNCCGACGGCGGCCGCAGCCCCGGTCTGCGTCGGAATCATCGATTGCGTNGCAGACCGTGCCCNTCGCAAGTCTGAATGGTAAACATCGGTTAACACCTGATCGTTGGTATAGGCGTGAATCGTTGTCATCAAACCACCGCAAACACCGAGACTGTCATGCAGCGGCTTAACCAATGGTGCCAGGCAGTTGGTAGTACACGAGGCATTGGAAATCACCGTGTCTGTAGACTTCAACACATGGTGATTGACGCCGTAAACAATCGTCGCATCAACGTCCTTGCCGCCGGGGGCTGAAATGATCACCTTGCTGGCACCCGCACTCAGGTGAGCGCTGGCTTTTTCTTTTGAGGTAAAAAATCCTGTGCACTCCATAACGACATCGACGCCAAGCTTCCCCCAAGGGAGGCTCGCAGGATCGCGCTCTGCCAACACCTTGACGCGTTTATCACCGACTACAAAGCAGTCATCCTCAACAGTCACCGCTTCTCCGAACCGGCCATGCGCCGTGTCATATTGGAGCAAGTGCGCATTAGTGGCCGCATCGCCAAGATCATTGATCGCAATCACTTCAAAGTGTGATTGCTGTCCAGATTCAAACATTGCCCGAAATACGTTCCGTCCTATGCGTCCGAAACCATTGATTGCCACCTTGATTGCCATACCNACTTCTCCTCTATGTACTCTCATTCACTAGCGTTACGATGTATTCGACAAAGTGTGACTTACCTCGGGNAAACGAGCGTATGTTCAACNTCTGATGAGACTCGATACGACCTCCACAACATTGTCAACAGTAAAACCGAAGTACTCAAAAACCGTCTTGGCCGGTGCTGATTCGCCGTAAGTGTCCAACCCGATTACCTGGCCGTGAGTACCAACGTAACGAAACCATCCGCGACTTACTCCAGCTTCAACNGCGACACGCACAGTCACCATCGGCGGTAACACCTTGTCGCGATAGGTGGCTTCTTGTCGATCAAAAATATCAGTCGAAGGAAGCGAAACCACCCGCACAGAATGCCCCATCTCCTCCAGGTTTTTCACTGCTGCCATTGCCAACGACACCTCGGATCCCGTCGCAATAATGATGGCGTCGAGTGGGCCTGCACCATCATGCAGTACATAACCACCCCGCCGTACGTCAGCCAACTGATGTGAACTGCGAGCCTGAAAAGCAAGCCCCTGGCGCGACAGCAGCAAAGTGGTGGGTCCATCGCGTCGCTCGATCGCTGCCTGCCAAGCAATCGCTGTCTCAACCGAGTCACAAGGACGCCAGACCGACAAGTTGGGAATGACGCGCAGCGCCTCAGCGTGCTCAATAGGCTGATGGGTAGGGCCGTCTTCGCCAAGACCGATGGAATCATGCGTGTAAACAAACACCGCCCGAATTTTCATCAACGCCGACAGGCGAATCGCATTTCGAGCATAGTCTGAAAACACAAGAAAGGTCGCACAATAAGGCAAGAAGCCACCGTGTAACGCCAGGCCGTTGGTCATGGCTGACATGCCGAACTCCCGCACTCCAAAATAAATATAGTTGCCGCGCGCATTGTCTGCGGTAATGGGCGACGCGCCGGACCAGATCGTCAAGTTAGAACCAGCCAGATCGGCTGATCCGCCGATTAACTCGGGCAACATTGGCCCAAAGCCGTCGAGCGCCTGGCGAGATGCCTGGCGACTCGCGACGCTCTCCCCCGCGTTGACCACACTGTTGATGAAAGTGCTCGCCCCGACCTGCCAATCAGTCGGTAAGTCCCCGTTGATACGGCGCTCGTATTCCGCTGCCAACGCCGAGTGNGCCGTGCGGTAAGCAGTAAATCGCTCAGACCAGGCCGCCTCCCGGGCCGNACCCACCTCGCGTGCACACCAAGCGGCTGTTATCTCCTCTGGCACTTCAAACGGAGCGTGGGGCCAGTCAATCGTCTCTCGCACGAGGGCGACTTCGTCTTCGCCCAACGGTGCTCCATGANAAGACTCCCGCCCTTGTTTATTGGGAGAACCCCAACCGATGACTGTACGACAACACAGCAATGTGGGACGTGATGAATCTACCCCTGCTTGCTCGAGCGCCCTTGCGATACTGTCAGCATCATGCCCATCGACATCCTCAATCACCTGCCAACCGTAGGCGCGAAAACGCTGTGCCGTATTGTCAGTAAACCAGGCNTCAACCTCACCATCAATCGAGATTCCGTTGTTGTCCCAAATCGCAATCAGTTTGCCAAGGCCCAGTGTTCCAGCGAGTGAACATGCCTCGTGCGAAACGCCTTCCATCAGGCAACCGTCTCCGAGAAAAACATATGTCCTGTGGTCAACAATGGTGTGGCCCGGGCGATTGAACTGGGCCGAAAGNACCTTTTCGCCAAGCGCCATACCAACGGCATTAGCAAGACCCTGTCCCAGGGGTCCCGTGGTTGTCTCAACCCCAGGCGCACAACCAAATTCTGGGTGCCCCGGTGTTGCAGAGTGCAATTGGCGAAAATTCCTGAGTTCTTTCACAGGCAAGGCGTAACCGGTCAGGTATAACAAGGCATAGAGCAGCATCGAACCGTGACCGTTAGACAAAACGAATCGATCGCGATCGGCCCACTCGGGATTGCCTGGGTTATAGCGAAGGAAATCTGACCACAGCACCTCTGCAATATCGGCCATGCCCATCGGCATACCGGGATGGCCACTCTTCGCCTGCTGAACAGCATCCATACTTAGCGCACGCAATGCATTGGCCTTTGTTCTCCGAGTGACCATGAATTACAACTCCGTAAAGAATTTATGTGCATCGCAAGCAATGCTCGCGCCACAGTC
This sequence comes from Acidiferrobacteraceae bacterium, assembly GCA_002714255.1. Taxonomy (GTDB): domain Bacteria; phylum Pseudomonadota; class Gammaproteobacteria; order Arenicellales; family UBA868; genus UBA11791. The sequence continues at coordinate 17,806 of PAWW01000040.1, read as the reverse complement.
AGAGGGTAACATTTGAATTTTTCCGTCGCTCGTCATTTTGCCAGATCCACTGCAACCAGGCGTGATGCAGCTCGCTGTTAACGGCTGCGACAACCGATCGTTTGGTGATCTTGCGACAGTCAAACGGCAATCCTTCAAGCGTAGTAAAAACCCCGCCGGCTTCGCGCAGAATCAAACTGCCTGCGGCGTAGTCCCACATTCGCTGGCCTCCATGCAGATAGAGCTGTACACGACCCGCCGCCAACCAACACCACTCGAGCACCGAAGAACCTAGATTACGCTGCGACCGATAAGGCGGATAGCGAACCAGTCGTTCAGCCAAGTGCGCCACAAGACGCTTGTAGTCCACGTTGGCAATGCACTGTCGAAGCATTAGTCCCGTGTCAGGCGTGTGCAAAGGCCGTTCGTTAAGGAACGCACCACCGTTCGCAATGGCAGAGAACAACTCATTCCGTATCGGGTCATAAACTACGCCCAGACAGGCTTCCCCCTCAATAACAAGAGCCAGCGATACCCCGTAAAAAGGATAACCCATCGCAAAATTGGTGGTACCGTCAAGGGGGTCGAGTGTCCAGAATCCTTGTCCATCGGCTGCTACCACCTCAGACTGACTCCGATATTCCATTTCCTCGCCCATCACCGCAAATTGCGGCCAACGTGACCGCAGTGCAGCAAACAACTGCTCCTGCATTCGCCGATCCGTCTCCGTCACCATACTGCCATCGTCCTTGGTGCTGCTATCCCGAACCAGAACCTTGTCCAAGCCAACCTCACGGGCAGCATCAACAATGACGGTTTTTACCGCATCAATGTCAGGTAGTGATGACGCGGGCATAGTGGAGGAGCCTAACTAACGAGTGCGGCACACTAAAGCGCCCGTTGCAAGCCACAAACCAAGGGAATCGATAGAGAGGATTGAGTTCACGGGCGAGTGCAATTCTAACAGAATCGCACGTTACAATCGGTTAATTAGAAAGAAACCACTGGAATCAAACCATTTTGAATCAGTTGGTTTTATTGGCCCTGTCCCATGCAATTTCGATCGACTCGACCGCTACCCAACACCACTGCCATCGCTGCCGACTGGTATCGACGACCCAATGTGACGGGCTTTAGCCTACTGACCTCCTTATTCGCCCATATCTTGATTATTCTGGGTATTGGTTTTGTGGCACTGAGCTCAAACCCCGATCACATCCAACCGATCATTTTGGATTTCACTCTGGTGAATACAGCAGATACCCCACCCGAACACACCAACGTGCTGGCACAGCATAACCAGCGCGGGGGCGGAGATGCCTCACCAACGGCCCGCACCGTCCCGTTTCAGTTTTCTCTTCAAAGACCATCTCTTGATGTGCAACGCTACCAGCGCGGGTTTCTACCCGATTCGATGCGACGCCAACGTGAGGCGGTGATCATCAATGCCACGCCGATTACCCCCACCAACATGCAGGCGAGGCTCGGCCAAGATCCCGCTGCCAACAACACGGCGGCGCCAAGGCGGCAGACACGAACACCGAACATCCCCCTGGTCGCGGAAGTGGGTCGCCTTCAGGACCGCTCTCAGGAACTCGCCGGTCACACCTTCATCAGTGCCAACACTCGGGAAAGTATTTATGCTGCATACATGGCGACTTGGCGTGACCGAGTCCAACGAATTGGAAATCTCAATTATCCAAGCGTGGTCCGACAACAACGCCTTATCGGTAGCGTTGTACTGGAAGTTGTCGTCGGTAGAAACGGTGATCTTCTCGGGATTCACATTGTCAAACCGTCCGGACGGAAAATCCTTGACGACACAGCCATTCAATTGGCCCGACTGGCTTCTCCTTTTGCACCCTTACCGGCCGCCATCAGGCGAAAAACCAGCGCCTTACACATCACGCGAACGTGGCGATTCACAAACAACGCCGAACTATTCGGCGCACCGCACATACGAATCAACTGATCATGTCAACTGCTACCTTTCCCAGCCTCACCAATCATTTTCTGATTGCCATGCCCGAAATGAAGGATCCGAATTTCTCCCGGACGGTGACACTCATATGCCAACATGACACTGATGGGGCGCTAGGTATCATCATCAACCGCACGTTCGAACACCTCACGATTGGCGACATTCTGGACCAGTTCAAACTTCCACGGGACGCTCACCCACCGGTTGCCAAACAACCCGTTTTTTCCGGCGGGCCGGTGCACACCGAACTGGGACTGGTACTGCATGAAACCAGCGATGACTGGCAGTCGACCATGACGGTTGGCGATCGACTGGGACTGACATCATCACGCGACGTGCTCGAGTCGATCTCAAATGGCGGCGGTCCTGAGACCTGTTTGATGGCGCTGGGCTATGCGGGTTGGGGTGCCGGTCAACTCGATCAGGAAATGCAACAAAATGCATGGCTGAGTGTTGCCGCGGACCACCGCATCCTATTTGATGTGGCGCCAGAGGCACGCTGGTCTCAAGCCGCACAGCAGATCGGTATTGACTTAACTCGCCTCGCTCGGGATGCGGGCCACGCGTGAGCCAAACTGTTCTTGGCTTTGATTTCGGCACTCGAAAAATTGGGGTTGCAGTCGGTCAAACACAAACTGCCACAGCCCAGGGCATCGCCACACTTCGTTACAATCAGTGCAAAATACCCTGGAAACAAATTGATGAACTCATCCAAACTTGGCAACCAGACATGCTTGTTGTCGGCATAGCCGAACCCGCTGACGGGAAAGAAACAGATTTTCTGAAAAAAACACTGGCGTTTTCCCATCAGTTGACCACCCGTTATGGTCTGCCAATTCGAACAGTCGACGAGAGACTCACGACACAACAAGCAGATGCTCTGATTCAAGACAACACCCCCGCAGGAAAATCGATTACTCCTCGACGAAAATCTCTGCGTGACCAACTAGCGGCCGAACTGATATTGAAGACCTACCTAAACGACTTCCGTTCAAGCTGACTTTCTGTCTTCAAACACAAGAACACGTTATTCGCTTAACCTCTTATTCCGGATCTTGCAAAATATTTTCAGGCAAGCATCCACGCCTGTCCTCGCTCTCCCACGACGACGCCTTGCGACACAGTCCACTCCTTTTGTGGGCCAGCACTCCAGATCGGATTGGTGTGATTGAGATGGATCAGCACAAGATCATATGGTTTATTGGCATATCGACCGACCGTATCAGTGACCAATGGGTGAGGAATCAGGGCCATGTCCCGATGCGGTAATTCCTCCTCGCTGAAAAAAGAACCATCCAGCAGTGCCGTGTCACCTGCCTTCAGTGTGTTTTCAATATCGAACGTTAATCCGTCCCATGAGTCAATATCTGGACAATAAAAAAGCCTCTGGCGGTCACCGCTAAAAAGAAATGCATACGTGTCGGTAAACTCCGCCCGATGCGGCACCTGGTAGGGCAACACGCTAATTCCTTCGCTGAGGGAAAACGGCTCTCCGTCCNTGATCTCACGCGGAGCGACGTTGCCATCAGTCAATAACCCGGCCCAAGGTGCATTGGCGCGAAGGAACGCCGTCATTTTTGACGAGCACCAAAGAGTAATGTCCCGAATATCCATCGCCTCACGACCCAGGTGAATGAGGCCAGTGTAATGCCCCATATGAGCATGGGTCAGAATGAGGCCAGCGAAGGTTGCCCCCGGAGCGCGTTCACGTAACATCTGCAACTGTTGGGGAAAATCTGGCGTCGCGTCAACCATCCAGAATGCCTGCTGCGTGTGATCGATAATCCCCAAAGAAACCACACAGGGATTCCTTCCCACGGCTCGTGCCGTCACACAGTTGACACAATCACAACCCGCTTGGGGCAGACCCGCATCTTGTGCCACACCGAGCAGTACCACTTGGATTGTTGATGCCATCGCCCGATCCCGTGGTTGGAAACGTGACGACAGTCTCAATCTAACTCGTTAACCCACCTCGACGTTTTCAAAGGTCGAGCCGAGATTTTTCGCCGCCTGCGCGCTTTTACCTTCGAGTTTAAATCGCAGTCCAAGATTTGACGCTGACTCTGCATTGCGCAAAGCATCATCGCGCGTAATTAAGTCTGACTCATGNAGGCCAAACAAGGACTGATCAAACGTCTGCATGCCGCTTTCTGNCGAGCCCTCGATCGCTTCGCTAAGTCGATCGATTTCTCCCTTCATNATCANATCACGCACAAACGNGGTNCATATCATAATTTCCACAGCCGCCACACGTCCGCCCCCTTCCTTGGCAAGTGGAATGAGGCGCTGCGAGATAATCGCACGCAAATTAAGACNGATACCCATCATGACCTGCTCNCGGTTTGCGTCAGGATGAAGATTAGACATGCGCTCCACTGCCTGATAAGCATTGTTAGCGTGTAAGGTGGCTAAACAAAGATGGCCTGTTTCAGCGAAAGACAAGGCAGTCTCCATGGTTTCCGGAGTCCGAATCTCGCCGATCTGGATTACATCGGGTGACTGACGCATCGCGTTTTCAAGAGCCGAGCCAAACGACACAGTGTCGATACCCACCTCGCGTTGAGTAATGATGCAGTGTTTGGGCGTATGGGTGTACTCAACAGGATCCTCTATCGTGATGATGTGACCGCGAGTGTGCTGGTTCCGATAATCAATACAAGCGGCTTGGCTGGTCGATTTGCCGCTACCGGTGCCGCCCACGAACAACACCAGCCCACGTTTGGCGAGCGAAATTTTTTCCATCGGTGCCGACGGTAACCGCAAATCAGCAAAGTTTGGAATCTCGTCGGAGATACGGCGTCCAACCAACCCCACCATCCCTTGCTGTTGAAAAACGTTCATGCGAAACCTACCAGGGAACGCCGGTGGCACTAATGCAAAGTTGCAATCCTTTTTCTCCTCAAACTCTTTTTTCTGGCGCTCGGTCATCACGGAAAACGCCATTTCTCGAGCAAGTTCGTGGGTCAAAGGATCTACCTTTAACGGAAGAATCTGTCCATCAATTTTCAGGCTGGGTGGCGTACCGACCGAAATAAAGACATCGGATGCCTTTTTGTCAATCGCCATTTTCAGCAAGTCGAGTAACTCCATCNATGCTCTCCTCGGTCAGATCGATGATCTGTTCGTCAGATATTCCACAATTCAATCTAGTTAAATTTGCTTGGATCAATCGCCAATGGTCGTGCTGTCTCCGCATCAATGACATTCCGCTGTATAAGTTCCAGCAACGACTGATCCATGGTCGTCATGCCGTGCTCTCGTCCAGTTTGCAGCATGCCGTAAATCTGCGGCACCTTGGCCTCACGAATAAGATTTCGAATCGCGCCAGTGCCAACAAGAATCTCGTAGGCCGCGCAGCGACCACCACCCTTCTTTTTCAATAGTCGTTGCGCGACCACACCCTGCAAGGACTCGGACAACATCGCCCGCACCATNCCTTGTTCACCCGCTGNAAAAACATCGATGATCCGATCGATGGTCTTGGCAGCAGAAGACGTGTGCAAAGTTCCAAACACCAAGTGCCCGGTTTCCGCTGCAGTGAGTGCCAGACTGATGGTTTCTTCATCACGCATTTCTCCCACCAGAATAATGTCAGGATCTTCCCGCAGCGCTGACTTAAGCGCTTTGGCAAACCCGTGTGTATGCAATCCCACCTCACGGTGATTAATCAGGCAGTTCTTGCTTTCATGGACAAACTCGACGGGATCTTCGATAGTCAATATGTGGCCGTGGTGATTTTCGTTCACGTAATTGATCATACCCGCCATCGTGGTTGATTTCCCAGAGCCGGTCGGTCCCGTTACTACCACCAGCCCGCGCACGTTGTCCGCCATGGTTCTCAGCACCTGCGGCGCACCCAGATCCTCAAGTGTCAGTATCTTGGTCGGCACCGTTCTAAACGCTGCCCCCACACCACGTTTCTGGTTATAAGCATTAACCCGAAATCTCGAGAGATTTGGAATCTCGAAAGCAAAGTCACATTCCCAGTGCTCTTCGAATTCTGCTTTCTGCTCTTCAGTCATGACATCCGTAACCATTTCTCGAACAAAAGCTTCATCCAGGGCATCCACCTTGACTCGTTTAATATCGCCATCGATTCGAATCATTGGTGGCAGGCCTGCTGTCAAATGAATGTCAGAAGCGCCATTTTTTACAGCAAATGCCAGCAGTTCAGTCAGCTCCATTTCGAACTCTTCCCAGTAAAGTGAAAAAACCAAGGCTCGCGCCGAATGACCGTCGGTCTAACATATAATGGACGTGCCCGCTTCAACAACGATTGACAGTAACACGTTTCTAAAACCGTTTCCTATCCCAAGGAGAACGATTGGTCGTGACCGCGACCCCCTTAACAAAGACCCGTCATGTGCCCGCCGACAGCAATGCGCTGGCGGCCCGTTACCAGACTGTTCTTGAACGTATTCGCGAAGCCGAGCGCCGCTATGGCCGGGAAAATGGCAGCGTTTCTCTGATCGCTGTGAGTAAGACCCAACCGACCATTGCGATCGAAGCGGTTCACACCTTTGGACAATCAGCATTTGGCGAAAATCACTTGCAAGAAGCAATCGACAAGATAGCGAAACTCGGGGATAAATCACTCGTTTGGCATTTTATCGGCCACATCCAGAACAATAAGTGTCGTCTTATTGCCACTCATTTCGACTGGGTGCACAGCGTCGATCGCATCAAAACTGCGCAGCGACTCGCCAGCCTAAGACCTGAAGACCACCCAGCGCTGAATGTGCTAATTCAAGTAAACCTCGAAGGTGAAGTATCCAAATCAGGCGCCCCACCCCAACATGTAATGCCACTCGCTACCGCAATTGCCCATCAACCCCGGCTACGACTTCGTGGCCTGATGGCAATTCCAAGCCCCTCGAACGACTTTGATCATCAACGACAAATATTTTCCCGTTTGCGGGACATTCGTGATGAACTGATCGATCAAGACTATCCAATCGACTGCTTGTCGATGGGCATGACGGACGATCTAGAAGCCGCCATTGCAGAGGGCGCAACCCATGTTCGCATCGGTACGGCGATTTTCGGCCCGCGCCGACCAAGGCATCAATAACCCAATGAATATGACACACATACAAGAGGCCTGATCATGACATCAATCACCGCGTTCATTGGCAGCGGCAACATGGCCCGCAGCCTTATAGGCGGACTAGTCGATTCGGGCACTGCCCCAGAATCAATCCTTGCTTCCGATCCTGATGCTGCGCAACGTCAGCGGCTAACCGAGCAGTTCAAGGTTCGCACCTGTGATGACAACACAACCGTGGCAGAGATTGCCGATGTGCTGGTGATGGCGGTAAAACCACAGGTCATGCGCGAAGCCCTGCTTCCACTTGGCCCTATCCTGCGTGAGCGCCGGCCACTCCTTATCTCGATTGCTGCCGGCGTTACGATTGACAGCATGACGGCGTGGATCGGAGGCCAACCGGCCATTGTGCGTGTCATGCCCAATACCCCAGCGCTGGTTGGCGCGGGGGCCTCTGGACTGTTTGCCAACGAAGCGGTCAGCAACACACAACGCGAAGTCGCGCAATCCATAATGCAAGCGGTCGGTGTGAGTGTCTGGGTTTCCCGTGAAGCGCTGATTGACACTGTCACGGCCGTCTCGGGCAGTGGCCCCGCGTATTTCTTTTATCTAATGGAGGCTATCGAAGCTGCGGGACTGGCGGGGGGCCTTACGCCTGATATCGCCCGTCGCTTGACCCTACAGACCGCGCTTGGCGCGGCAAAACTTGCCATTGCAAGCGATGAACCTGTGGCAGAGCTGCGGCGTCGAGTCACTTCACCCGGTGGCACCACGGAACGGGCCATCCAGTTTCTTGAATCTGCTGGGGCGAGCGAGACNATTCAACGGGCAGTAGANGCAGCACGTATTCGTTCCGAAGAACTCGCGCAACTNGGNCAAGAGGACTAATCGATGGGTTCAGGTTACGCTAACGATGCAGGGTTCTTCCTGATCGATATATTCGTTGGGCTTTACGTATTAGTTGTACTCCTACGTTACTTACTTCAACTAACGCGAGCCGACTTCTACAATCCTGTTTCACAGTTCCTGGTCAAGGCGACCAACCCGCCACTGGCTTGGCTGCGCCGGTTGATTCCATCGTTTGGCGCGCTGGATGCGCCCACCTTGATCCTGCTTCTGTGCCTTCAGTTGTTAGAGATCGGGCTGAAAACCTTCCTCCTCGGGCATTCGCCAACACTGATCGGGCTGGTCACGCTGGCAGTTGGGGAGTTACTTAAATTGACGATATACATTCTCGTGATCGCGCTGTTTGCCCGGGCGATCATGAGCTGGTTTACCGGCGCAGGGTATCCTCCGCTAGCGAAATTAGTGTACACGTTTACCGAATCGGTACTTGGCCCCGCTCGGCGAATATTGCCAAGCTCAGCGGGACTTGACCTGTCCCCGATCGCCGTTTTCATCGTCCTGATGCTGGCCATGAAGCTAATCGTGCAGCCTCTCCTCGACTTCGGGCGCATGGCACTCTGACACCTTCACTCCGCGACCTCCCGACTCGTTCACGGGACCGCCAACACCCTGCCAGCCACGGCACTCAACTGGCGCATCATTGCCGGATCACGCGCCTCTGGCTGAGTAATCAGCGCCGCGTCCAGCGCCCGATCACAGCCATGGGGACAGGCGAGTGGCCGATGGTGCAGACGACCCGCGACAGTCTTAACGAGTTCGCGAGCCCGGTCGGCATTCTCTGTCAACACTCGAATAACGTCGGTCACCTCGACGTTGACGTGGTCTGGGTGCCAGCAATCATAGTCAGTGACCATGGCGACTGTGGCGTAACACATTTCTGCTTCACGCGCGAGCTTAGCCTCTGGCATGTTGGTCATACCGATCACGTCACAACCCCATGTCCGATAAAGGTTTGACTCCGCCAGAGTTGAAAACTGCGGCCCCTCCATCGCCAGATAGGTTCCGTTGCGGACTGCACCAATGCCAATCTCACTGGCGACACCTTCAAGTGCATCACCCAATCGAGCGCAGACCGGGTGGGCCATCGAAACGTGGGCCACCAAGCCGGGCCCAAAAAAACTCTTCTCTCGAGCAAACGTTCTATCAATAAATTGATCGACCAACACAAAAGTTCCTGGCGCCAGTTCATCGCGAAACGAACCGCAAGCAGAAAGCGAGATGATGTCCGTCACGCCGGCCCGTTTCAAGACGTCGATATTGGCCCGATAATTGATGCTCGTGGGTGAATGGCAATGGCCGCGCCCATGGCGCGGAAGAAATACCAACTCAACCTCATCAAGGCGACCGTGTAGAAGTGCGTCTGATGGCGTACCGTAAGGGGAAGTGCTCTCGATCCAACGCGTGTCACTAAGACCATCAATTTCGTACACACCCGATCCTCCGATCACCCCAATTCGTGCTTTGCTGCCATCTGCCATAGTCTCATCCTGTGTTCATTCTGGTATAGGCCATTCAGACCAGCACTTGGGCCACTCTACAATAAACGCCAACGTCAAGAATTTTAGGTACCATACACTGGTCGGGATAACAATGATCAGCCGACCACTAACGCTACAATCCAATTCAGGTCCATATTCGTAAAGTACAAATTGTATTTTATGTACTTCGTCAGTTGAATTATTTGCCACATTGATCGAAAAGTTTCTATGAGTAAGAACAAACACTCCCGCGGTAACAAGAAGTCGTTCACTCCGCCCGCCGCTCAGAGCGCCGACCGACACGTCCTCTATGAGCAGGCGGTACAGTGTGTTGAGGCCGAAATTGATATGGTAGATGACACCTTCAAACAACTTCGTGGACGGCAGGCTCGTTTCCTGCGAGAGGATTTTTGCGGTACAGCCAACACCAGCTGTGAGTGGGTAAGGCGTCGTGACGACAACCGCGCGTTCAGTGTAGACCTAGACCCCGCAATCCTGCGCTGGGGGCTGAAGCACAACGTCGGTCGNCTCGAAAGCAATTCGCGNGAGCGNATTGAGCTGCGCCAAGCAGANGTATGCTCGTGTGATATTCGACAAATGGACATCATTCTCGCGATGAATTTTAGTTATCAGTTGTTCAAGACTCGCGATGCACTGCGTCATTACTTTCATACAGTACACGAATCCCTAGGCGATGACGGTATCTTTTTCATCGATGTCTATGGTGGCTACGAGTCGTTTCGAGAAATAGAAGAAGCTACCGAATACGACAACTTCACCTATATCTGGGACCAAGCGCGCTACAACCCGATTAACGGCGATCTACTGTGTTACATCCACTTTTCGTTCCCGGATGGCTCTCGAATGCGCAAGGCGTTTCGCTACGACTGGCGGCTATGGACCCTGCCGGAGTTACAGGAACTTCTGTCTGGGGCAGGCTTCGAACGCGTGCTNGTTCACTGGGAGGGCACTGACNAAAAAACCAATGAGGGCAATGGCGTGTTCACGGCCACTGACATGGGTGAGGCCGACGCCAGTTGGATATGTTACATCTCAGCTGAGCGCTAACCAATCGATTCGGGCAGTCACGCCAAAGAGTGAAATTTGTCACTAACGAGGATGCTGACCGGACAACGCAACAATAACCGACTCGACACGCAGACGAACCACTGCACGGTCACTTGCCTCATCAACAGTGATTCGAAAACCNGCCTCCTCGATGTTATCGCCCTGAACGGGTATACGTCGCAGCCTGGCCGTCACCAGACCCCCGACAGTGTGTGCCTCACGATCAGACAAACTCAACCCTAGCACCTCGTTGGCTTCCGAGATTGGGACGCGGGAGTCCATGAGATAAACACCGGGAGAGACCTCCTCCAATTGGTGCCGCTTTCTCGGNCTGTACTCATCAAAGTCATAACCCACATCAATTTCTCCCACCACCTCCTCGAGGATGTCCTCCATCGTGATCATGCCAATCGCAGACCCAAATTCGTCAACAACAATCGCCATATGATCGTCTCGTTTTCGCAAAACCGGCAATAACTGATCAATGGTCTGGTGCGGGGACACATAAAGAGCGACCTGCATTAAGTCTGACAACGGCCTGTTAACTAAATCAGGTTCCATCATGTCCCATGTGGTAATGGTCACGACACCGATAACGTTACTAATGTTGCGGCGGTACACTGGCAAACGGTTGTAGCCGCGACCCCTGACCATCGCTACCGCCCGCTTTGTCGTTTTGTTGTTGTTAATCGCCGTTATCTCGCCAACTGGGATCATTGCCTCACCAACGGTAGTCTCCGCAAATCGAATCACTCGACGAATACGGCCACGATCGAAAGCATCAACATTGCTCGTTCTCTCCGCCATTTCCACCACGGCACGTATTTTTTCCCGCGTCATATATACATTCTGCTCAATCCGCCCAGCGCCAAACAGTCGCGCCACCACACGAGCCACCCGCGAGAAAATAAAGACCAATGGGTAGAAAATCAGCGTGCACAAACGCAATGGATAAATCACCACCGGCGCCAGTACGTCTGATCGCTGCTGGCAGATGCTCTTCGGAACAATCTCGCCCAAAATCAGGAAAAGTGGCGTGTATAACAATATCGCGAACCATTCACCGTAACTACCAGCAAGACGAATCATCAATAAAGTGCCCATCGTAGTCAGCGCCACTGTCGCGATATTGGTCCCGATCAACGTGGTTCCAAGCAGCACTTCCGGGGTGCTCAACTGTCGCAAAACCAAACTTGCGCCACGATCACCCTGGTTTGCCATTGCATTTAACTTGACCTTATCTGCATTAATCAGCGCAATTTCGGACCCGGAAAAAAATCCCTTAAGGGCCAGCAAAACGATCATGCTGAAGAGAATGAATAGCACTTCTATCATGCTCGCCCCTGCTGTGGTTGCGTTGCTACAGACGGCATAGTTTCATCAACTTCGCCCGCAGATGACCGCTGTGACGAATCACTCACCACTGGGGCGCTTGATAGATCCGCATCATGACTTAACGCCTCAGTAGTACCCATGTCAGCGGTTCTAGATGTTTCTGACATCAGTGCCGCACGATCCTCTTCTTCGAGTTCTGATAAGGCTTCCTCGGCTACTGCATGAGCCACTCGAATGCGCGAGATGCGGTGGTCATCCATCTCAAGGATAGACAGAGACAACCCCTCAATGATCACCTGGTCACCCACTCGCGGCAGTCTATCGAGATAACGAAACGCGACCCCACCAATGGTTGTCATTCTCGGATCTTCCAAACCAAAATGGGTAAGCTTGTTGAAATCGGTGAGTCTCATCTCCCCAGGCACCTCGTAGATATTGAGGTCACGCTCCTGATACAAATGAACGCCCCGGGATTCTCCGCTGATATCACCAAATACATAGGTCAACACATCATAAATGGTGACAAACCCTTCCACGCCACCAAATTCGTTCAAACAAACGGCAGCGCGCACACTATGTTCCCGAAAAAAATCGAACATCTCATCCACCTTCTTAGTCAATGGCACTACCACGGGCGGATGCATGATGTCTTCCGGAGACAGACGACTCAACTCGACTCCATCAGCCATCAAATTAAGAATATCTTCGGCATGTATAAAGCCCACCAAGTTATCACGGTGGCCACGAAATACCGGTACCCGCGTATGCCGGTAGGCGCGCACATGTTCAACCATTTCGTCCACGCCCATCTCCACATTGAGAAAGCGTGTCTGGGTCCTCGGCGTCATGATCTCTACAATTTCCGTCTCGTTTGCCTCGAGTAGGTTATTGATCAATGCACGCTCAACGGCATCCAGTTCGCCTTTGTCCGCGACCTGCTCTACCAGACTGAGAAATTCATCAATCCGCAAGATGTTCTCAGCCGCTGTTTCCTCACCGACAATACGGGTAGTAATACGATCAGCTATAACACGAAGCACACTGCGCAGTGGTGAAACCAATCTCACCCAGACGGTCATGGGAACAGCAACAACCCGCGTGCTAACTCGAACCGGGTTGGCCACCGCGATCGTCTTCGGCGTAACCTCGCCAATTAACAAAAGCAACGGGACCATGAGCAACAAACTGATCACACCTGCCCGCTCAAGACCATAAAGACTAACCAGAATACCCACGGCATTGGCCGTTGCCGCAATATTGATGAGTTCATTACCCGTCAAGATCGATATGATCAACCGTCGCGGCTGATCGAGAAGCGCATGCAACTGTTCCGAATGCGGATTACTTTCCCGGCGTAATTGCTGCAAATCCAACCGCGACAGCGAGAACAGTGCTGTTTCAGAACCAGAGAAAAATGCCGACGCCAGCAGTAAAAGCAGCAATAGTGCCAAACGAAGCACCATCCCTGGCTCTATAAGAAGGGCGATATCAAAAGAGAAAAAAGCACCCAAGGCAGACCACTGCATGGCGACGGTGTGAAATAGGTGTTCCATCCGAACGCCCTCTTGGCAAAGCAGGGGTGCCGTGGCGCTGACNCGCAAACATTTTTCCATAGAATCAAACCTAATGTTGTTTCTATGAAAATGTGNCTAACTCATTCTCCCACAATTAGTAAGAAAAATATACTGAGGGGTTGAAGCCCCACGAAACGATTTCGTGCTAATCACCCGCGACGGTCATTTCATTGATCAGAATAGAGCCACAACGGACGTTACCTCGCGTGTCCACGTCAGTCCCCACATCACTGAAATGCTTGAACATCTGCTTAAGGTTGCCCGCTATGGTGATTTCGTCGACGGGAAACTGAATTTCGCCCTGATCCACCCAGANCCCCGCCGCACCGCGGGAGTAATCCCCCGTCACTGGATTAACACCGAAACCGATCAACTCAGTCACCAACAGGCCACGACCCATGTCCGAGACCAACTCATCCAGTGACTTTCTACCGGACACCAGCGTCAAATTGTGCACCCCTCCGGCATTACCCGTCGTGCGCANGCCCAGCCGACGCGCCGAATAAGCATCAAGTACATAGCCGGTCAATACACCGTCACTGACGATATCCCGCGTCCGTGTCTGAACGCCTTCACCATCAAACGCAGCGCTACCGATGGCCCTTGGCAACAGTGGTTGCTCATGAACACGCACCCAATCCGGAAACACGGGCTGCTCCAGTTGATCAAGTAAAAACGAAGCTTTACGATAAAGTGCACTGCCGGAAATCGCCGATACAAGATGCGACAAGAGGCTCGCCGCCACCGGCGCTTCGAAAAGTACNGGCACCTGGTCTGTAGGCGCTCGTCTTGAACTCAGCCGCCGCACCGTACGTTGCGCCGCTTGTTTTCCAACCGCTGCAGCAGCTTCAAGATCCTCATATCGTCTCGCCGAGGTATACCAGTAATCACGCTGCATTCCACCTTCGCCACGACCAATCACAGAGCAACTGATCCCATGCCGAGTCTTTCGATTTTCTGCTAGAAATTCAAGGCTGTTGGCGTAGACTCCAAGCGTTTCGTGCGTCGANACCGATGCGCCTTCGGAATTTTCGATCCGCTGATCCCAATCCAACGCTGCATGTTCACAGGCCAACGCACCGTCAAGCACATCGTCAACTGAAGGCCGCCAAGGGTGATACAGATCCAGGTCTGGAAAGGTCGTCGCTAGATCGTCGGCATCAGGAAGACCATTGCAGACATCGTCCTCGATATGGCGTGCAATATTGCANGCCGCTTCAACAATCTCTGCGACCGATGCGGGACCATAATCTGCAGTGCTCGCACTACCCATTTTCTGGCCTAGATACACTGTGACCACTAGACCACGATCNCGTGTGTGTTCGATGGTCTCAATTTCTCCCATCCGCACATTGACGGACAGCCCCTGACCCTGGCTGGCAGCGGCCTCTGCGGCGGTCGCACCCTGCTGGCGCGCCTGTTCCAGCGCAAATTGCACTGCGCTATGCAGCGGCACTGGATCGAGCAACGATGTCGGCGTTCGAGTCATTGNATAAAGAGGAATNCTCCGGGGACGCTATCGTCAGTGCAAACAACCGTCAGACTTCGACGCCACCTACNGTCAGCGCATCAATCCGAATGGTNGGCTGCCCCACACCAACAGGNACACTCTGACCCTCCTTGCCACACGTCCCTACACCACTGTCAAGTTGAAGGTCATTGCCCACCATACTGACTCGCGTTAAAACATCGGGCCCATTACCGATCAGAGTNGCCCCTTTGACAGGCGCCGTGATTCGACCGTTCTCGACCAAATAGGCCTCGCTGGTCGAAAAAACGAACTTGCCCGAAGTGATNTCGACCTGACCGCCGCCAAAATTAACCGCATACAGGCCACGATCAACCGAGGCCAGTATTTCTGCAGGATCGCGATCACCCGGTAACATATAGGTGTTTGTCATNCTGGGCATCGGCAGGTGNGCGTAGGATTCGCGGCGCCCATTGCCAGTAGGGGCAACGCCCATCAGCCGCGCATTCAGTGTGTCCTGCATGTAGCCTCGAAGTCGGCCATCCTCGATTAACACGGTGTTCTGTGAGGGCGTTCCCTCATCATCGATGGTCAGCGAACCACGACGATCCTGCAAAGTCCCATCGTCAACCACGGTGCAGCCGGCCGCAGCGACCTGATCGCCGAGCCGATCGGCAAAAGCCGAGGTCNTTTTGCGATTGAAATCTCCTTCCAGCCCATGGCCAATCGCTTCGTGCAGCAATATCCCTGGCCAACCAGGCCCCAGAACCACTGGCAACGTACCAGCAGGCGGATCCACGGCCTCCAAATTAACAAGCGCCAGCCGCACAGCCTCCCTTGCATAGCCCAGGGCCCGTTCGTCATCCTGAAACCAACTGTAGCCAAAGCGCCCACCCCCGCCCGCACTACCCTGCTCGCGACGACCTTGATGTTCGACAATGACATTGACATTGAGACGCACCAGAGGACGGATATCTGCAGCCATCATACCGTCATGGCGTACGATCAGAATCACATCCTGAACCCCAGTGAGAGAGGCCATGACCTGTGACACGCGCGAATCCTGCCGCCGAGCCTCGGCTTCCACTTGTTGCAGTAGTGCAACTTTGTCAGTGTCTAGGGCACTCGAAAGGGGGTCTACCGCGGTATAACGCGCTGGCGACCTACTCTGTCGAACCACAAATGCCTTTCCTTCAACTGCACCGCCACTGCGTGCGATCGCCCGCGCAGCATCGGTAGCCTCGGTCAGGATCGGCAACTCAAATTCATCGGAATAAGAAAAACCGGTCTTCTCTCCACTGATGGCACGCGCACCGACGCCATGATCGATATTTCGGCTACCGGACTTAACCGCTCCGTCTTCCAGGGCCCACGACTCGTGTCGAGTGAACTGGAAATAGAGGTCAGCGTAATCGATTGCANCGCCCATCATACGGCCNACTAAGCCCTCGACATCCGACTGCTGAAGCCCCGCNGGCTCAAGTAACGCAGCGCTTGCAATTTGAATCAGATCTGACATGGGCTATGCGGAGTAAACCGTTTTCTTTGTCTTATGAATCGTTGGATTGCTGATTATAGTCTCCTAACGCTGGCAATAATTGCCTNACGTCGAACCTCGACCACTGNCTGCCCCAGAACCCTCTAACCGGCGAATCGAAAAACGATGAAACTCAGATCATCCTTCTTCGCTGGAACACTCGCCGGCGTTGCCGTCATCCGNACCGTTGCCTGATTGACGATTGCCTGCGACACCGCCAACAGATCGTCGTTGACGACCATTTCAACAATCTCCTTGCGAAAGAAATTATCCCAAAGGCCATCGCTAGCCACTACCACCGTATCGCCAGGTTGTAATGTGACCGGCGCTGATGTTTCGATCCACATTCTGTCATCCCCAATCATATTGGACACTACATGGCGTTGTGGGTGGCTAAGGGCCGCGGCCTCTGCCAGCCCTTCATGGGCCTCTGCATGCCCGACTGGTGAATGGGGCACCGTCTTCAGGCGAACCGCCCCTGAATCGCTCACGACGAGCGCCCCGGCATCGCCCACATGGTGTACCACAACCTGCCCGCGGACAATCTCCACTGCCGCGAGCGTGCAACCGCCAACAAAACCATCGCTCACCATGGCATCGTTGACCNACTGAATGCACTCTGGTAGTGATGNGAAGGTCAAGGACGCAAGCGATTCGACAACACGCCGTGCCANCTTGGCTCCGTTGGGAAGTCCACCAAGACCATCCGCCACAGCGAGCACCAGTGCGTCATCTATTCCACTGACAACCGCCATGGCATCCTGATTATTCCGATAACCATCTGGCTTTGATCGTGTGAAGCAAAAACCTTCCCGCGTATCATGACGAAATCTCCGCGGCACATCGAATTCCTCATCAAATAGGAAAAAAGGCGGCGTCAACACCAATGTTTCAATCATAAATGCCCCTTAATGCACGCATCCTTTCCATCCCTCTGCAGATTAAGCACCATATGCTGATGCGGTATTCCAGCATCAAGAAACTCCTCACCCTCAGGCTCGAACCCCATCCCTTGATAGAACGGTATCGCCGGTACCTGAGCGCCGAGATGGACCGTGGCCAAATCCTGCTGCCTGGCCAGATCAATTAGGGCCGTCAGCATTGCCCGACCAACACCATGCCGACGATACACTGCTTCAACGGCTATCCGCCCAATATGTCCATCCGCGAGCAACCGTCCAGTCCCGATCAGCGTGTTGTTAGGGAGCACCGCCATAACGTGCACAGCATCGACATCTTCACCATTCACTTCGAGGGCTTCAGGCACACCTTGTTCAATGACAAAGACTCGATGACGCAGATCTGTCAGGACTGACTCGTGTGCCGCCCACGTGGTGCAACTAACCTGGAACGGGCTAATCATGAAACCGGTAAAACCGTTGGAAAACCCATAACGTTATGCAAACTGGCCACCCAACAAGCAACACGGTGAT
>PAWW01000039.1 GCA_002714255.1 Acidiferrobacteraceae bacterium | reverse complement strand
CGCGCCATGGTCTTTCTAATTCTCCGGCAACACGCTACCCGCTTTGTCCCGTTTAACCTTGCCTGAAAAAATGTTGACGAGGAATCGAGCACTACTCGCTTCCTCGTCAACTGGTTAGAATTTCGGACATTGCCTGCGTAGGATTTATTGACTGCCTCGATGCGCATATTATTGATTGAAGATGACCCGGATACAGCACAACATGTGCGGCGCGGCCTGGCTGAGTCGATGCACGTCGTGGATCACACGGACAATGGCAACGATGGCCTTGGTCTAGCACTCACAGAGCATTACGACGTCATCATCGTCGATCGGATGCTGCCTGGCCGCGATGGCATTTCACTGATCAAAGCCCTGCGAGAGAAAAATCAGCGACTGCCCATCCTTATTCTTAGCGCACTTGGTGACACCGATGATCGAGTCGCTGGATTAAAGGCTGGGGGAGATGACTACCTCGCCAAACCGTTTGCCTTTAGTGAATTGCTTGCTAGAGTCGAAGCGCTGCAGCGGCGCACCCAACAGGGACCCATAACAACGAAACTCCAGGTGGGAGATCTAACTGTTGATCTACTGTCTCGCGAAGTGCGACGGGCAAATCAGTTGATCTCACTACAACCCCGCGAGTACCGACTACTGCTCTACTTGGTACAGCACGCTAACCAAGTAGTAACCCGAACCATGCTACTTGAAACCGTATGGGACTACCATTTTGACCCGCAAACCAACGTGATCGACGTTCACATATCCCGACTTCGATCAAAAATCGATCGAGACTTTGATTCACCGTTACTACACACTGTTAGAGGCGTGGGATACGTCATCAGTGAACATCGCTAAATTCTTCCCCAGCACCACGTTCAGATTCGCAATTTGGTACGTAGGTCTATTTTCCTTATCTGTCATCGTGATATTCGGGTTTATCTATTGGTCAACTGCAACTTACATGGCGACACAGACCGACGCCGCCATCGAANCTGAGATTCAGGCGCTTGCCGAGCACTACGAAAAAGGNGGTATCCGNGCNCTTAGACAACTCATCGTGGAACGCGTTCAGCGGCAGCATCCCACCGGCACCACCATTTTTCTTCTGACCAATCCAGCTTATCAACCACTTGTCGGGAACATCAGCGGTTGGCCTAAAGGAAACGAGAACGGTGGCTGGATCGATTTCACACTGGAANACGCGGGGACTGCGGGCGACGAGCTACATATGGCTCGCGCTAGACCCTTTCTGTTGCGGGGGGGCTTCCACCTGCTTGTCGGTCGTGACACCGAAACTCTNCNGGTCGCGAAAACACGNATCATCCAGTCACTCTCCTGGGGTCTTGTTTTGACNCTGGTTCTTGGTATTGCCGGAGGAGTTNTCATCAGTGGCCGAATGTTACGCCGCCTGGATGCAATTAATGATACAAGCCAACACATTATGGATGGCGATCTTAGTCAGCGGGTACTGTTGAGTGGCGACAATGATGAATTTGATCAGCTGGCGCGGAATCTCAACCGAATGCTCGACAAAATAGAAACTCTTCTCGACGATATTCACAGAGTATCCGACAATATCGCCCATGACATGAAAACCCCCCTGGCCCGCCTACGGGCGCGCCTGGAAACGCTTGTTCAGTCAAGTCACGAAGATNTTACCAGCCGTCACGATCTTGACGTCGCTCTACGGGAATCCGACCAACTGTTGACCATGTTCAATGTGGTTCTTCGGATTGCGCGAATCGAGGCCAGTCCGCATATCCAGCCGACTGAACACGTTAACCTCGCTATTTTGGCCCGCGACCTGATAGATCTGTACGAACCTCTAGCGGCAGAGAAGAACCTGACTCTGTCTTGCCCCACTAACCAAGGCGTCGTGATTGCCGGTGACCGGGATATGTTGTTTCAAGCATTCAGCAATCTGATCGACAATGCGATTAAGTATGCCCCCTCGAAAAGCCACGTCGCTCTAGATACCGGCCCCGTGCCAAAACCATTTTTTGAGATTAGCGATCAAGGCCCAGGCATTCCGGAAACCGAACACGAAAGGGTCTTTCAGCGCTTCCATCGACTGGATCAAAGCCGCTCGACTCCGGGCAACGGGCTCGGTCTGAGCCTGGTGCGAGCCGTGACCAACGTGCACAGCGCAACGATTTCGCTTTCAGACAACAGGCCAGGGCTTGCCGTGCGTGTAACGTTTCCAGCAGCATGGTAAATTCCCCCTGACCCACTCACCGTGTTTCCGCTTCCACACCTGCTCGTGAAATCGATCATACGCATTAAAACAGTGACGATGGCTGCACAGTATGATGTGCGTCAGTCGCCGCTAGATGATCCCCTCCCGGTTCGTTATACTTTGCCTACATTCACGGTTAAATGAGGAAGCGCGAACCGCAGTGGCAAAAGAAGAACATATTGAGATGGAAGGCACGGTTCTTGAGAACCTGCCCAACACACAGTTTCGAGTCGAACTAGACAACGGCCATGTCGTCACCGCCCATATCTCGGGGAAAATGCGCAAACACTATATCCGTATTCTGCGAGGCGATCGCGTCACGGTACAACTCACGCCCTATGATCTAAGCAAGGGGCGCATCACATTCCGGGCTCGTTGAACCCCGTGATCGCTCGCCCAACCCCTGTGGACTGAACAAATATGCTGCACCTCCCCTGGTGGGGAAACACACTTGCCGCTTTCCTGTTGACCCACCTTTCGATCATTTCTGTCACGCTATACCTGCATCGACACAAAGCTCATCGCGCTCTTTCAATGAATCCCGCGTTGAGTCATTTATTTCGGGCTTGGCTCTGGTTAACAACCGGCATCATTACCCGGGAATGGATTGCCGTACATCGCAAGCATCATGCCAGAGTCGAAAGTTGTGACGATCCTCACAGTCCGCAACAAGTTGGCATTCTCTCCGTTCTTTTTGGCGGACTACTCCTGTATCGACGTGCCGCTCGAGACTCCAAAACACTCCGCAAGTATGGTTTCGACGCACCNAATGACCGCATTGANCGCGGTCTCTATACGCGTTTTCCAAATTTCGGTCTCGTATTGATGTTGGCGATTGACCTGATCGTTTTTGGACCTCTGGCCGGCGCGATCATTTACGCTGTGCAGGTGATCTGGATACCGTTCTGGGCAGCCGGAGTGATTAATGGGCTCGGCCATTATTTGGGCTATAGAAACTACGAGGTTGGNGATGCGAGCCGNAACATTGTGCCCTGGGGTCTACTGGTCGGTGGCGAGGAATTGCATAACAATCATCACGCTTTCCCACAGTCCGCCCGTTTTTCCACCCGCTGGTTTGAAATCGATCTGGGTTGGATTTACCTCAAACTATTGAATCAACTGCGCATGACTAAGATTCACCGCATTCAACCCATCATGGAAGCGCGTCTTGCTACGCACCCATGCGACAAGGCCACATTGCAAGCATTTCTTGTAAATCGCTTCGAGATCCTGGCGGAATATGCACAGCACGTTGTTTCTAATGTGGTGCATGAAGAACGGTTACACATGTTTCATCGAGAAAGGCGACAACTGATGCGGCAGGCCGGCCATTTGATGCGTACCGAAACTCTTGGCCTTAACCCGCNCGCGGACAACCAACTACAANAAGCCCTGTCCCTATCGCCGAAACTACAAACCGTTTATCANATGAAACAACAACTTCAGAACATCTGGACGCGATCAACGGACTCCAGCGACGTGCTTGTGCATCAACTGGAAGATTGGTGTCGCGCAGCAGAACACTCAGGNATCCAGGCTCTGGAAGGATTCTCTGAAAGATTGCGCACTTATCGCCTAGTAAAGGTATAACCAAACTCGATGCGCAAAGGCAACAACCAACCTACCTGATCTTGAATTCCTTATAGATCACGTGCTTACGCACAACCGGGTCAAATTTTTTCATTTCAATCTTATTCGGCGTAGTCCGTTTATTCTTACTCGTGGTGTAGTAGTGCCCGGTTCCAGCACTTGAAACGAGTTTTATCTTGTCGCGCATAGTGACGTCTCCTGCTGATTCAGACCTTGACTCCGCGGCCGCGGATGTCTTTGAGGACAGCATCAATACCTTTTTTATCGATGGTCCTCAATCCTTGCCGTGAGACGGTCAAGCGAATCCACCGATTTTCGGTTTCCACCCAAAATCGCCGATTGTGGACGTTAGGCTTAAATGTCCTCTTCGTCCGATTATTCGCATGGGAGACATTGTTCCCAAACATAGTAGTCTTACCAGTGATTTGGCAGATTTTCGACATTGTTACGATCCGATTAGAAATAGCGCTCTCGGGGGCACGTTTTATACCAGATCTCGGCGTTTTTGCAAAATAACTCGAGCCAGAAAACAAGTTATTTCAACCTTTCGCGGGTAACCGTTACACTTCGATCTATGTCTTCGCTTGCGCGCAAACACGTTCTCGTTGGGGTCACTGGCGGGATTGCAGCATACAAGAGCGCCGAACTGGTTCGTCGACTGGTCGATCAGGAGGCTATCGTCCGGGTGGTTATGACTCGGGCAGCGCGGGAGTTTATTACACCACTTACCCTACAGGCGGTGAGTGGTCACCCGGTTCGTGACGCACTGCTGGATTCCCAGGCCGAAGCCGGTATGGGTCATATTGAACTTGCCCGCTGGGCAGACCACGTCATTATTGCGCCGGCGACCGCAGACTTCATCGCACGTCTAGCGGCTGGACTCGCCAATGATTTACTGACTACGCTGTGCCTCGCAACCGAAGCGCCCCTAAGCGTAGCACCGGCCATGAATCGAGTCATGTGGGACCATCCTGCTACCCGCGCTAACATTGACATCCTGAGTCGCCGCAACGTCCACATCCTTGGACCCGACAGTGGCCTACAAGCGTGTGGAGAAACTGGCGAAGGTCGCATGATCGCACCCACCGACATCGTCTCATGCCTGAATGAGACTCCATCAACCGGTGTTCTCCAGGGTGTCAGGGTTGTCATCACAGCCGGACCGACTTGGGAGCCATTAGACCCCGTTCGCGCCCTGACAAATCATAGTTCTGGCAAGATGGGTTATGCCGTAGCGAGCGCGGCGATTGAAGCGGGAGCCGATGTCATTCTGGTGTCTGGACCCAGTTTCGAACTGCCGCCCCCGGGCGCCACCATTCACTCAGTGAAAACTGCCAATGAAATGTTGGCGAAAGTAGAGTCACAAATCGCTTCTGCCAATATCTTTATCGGCGTCGCGGCGGTTAGCGATTACCGGCCGGTGGAAGCCAGTCGCAAGAAATTGAAAAAAGGCCAGGAAACGATGCGTCTTGATCTTGTCCGCAATCCAGATATCCTAGCCAGCGTCGCCGCCAGAGCTGATCGCCCCTTTACAGTCGGCTTTGCTGCTGAGACGGAAGCGACCCTAAACAACGCACGGGAAAAACTGTTAGCCAAAGGACTGGACCTGATCGTGGCCAATTCAGTCACCAGTGACAACAACCCGTTCGGCAGCGACCATAATCATCTGCTGCTCATTGACGCAAAGAGCGATCTGGATCTCGGTCGAGACACAAAGAGCGCATTGGCACAAAAACTTATCATCGAAATTGCCCGACACTATCGTGCAAAGCATTCAACTCAAGATACTTGACCCGCGCCTGCAGAGTGAATTCGGGCTACCCACNTATGCTACCAGCGGGTCAGCAGGCCTTGATCTAAGAGCCTGTCTGAAGGAAAGGTTAACCATTGAACCTGGCCAGTGCTGCCTAATACCTAGCGGATTGGCTGTGCATATTGCCGACCCCAGCCTGGCCGCAATCCTGCTGCCGCGATCAGGCCTTGGCCACAAACACGGTATTGTTCTTGGGAATCTTGTCGGTCTAATCGACAGTGATTATCAAGGAGAGGTCATGGTGTCATGCTGGAACCGCAGCGATCAGACCTTTGTCATCGAGCCAGGGGACCGTATTGCGCAGATGGTCTTCGTGCCCGTTACTCAAGCTAAGTTTGAGCTTGTTGACTCCTTCGACGTCAGCGACCGCGATAGTGGCGGATTTGGACACACCGGCAGAAGCTGACTGCGGGATGCCCGTACCCTNTTGTCTGTTGGGTAAAACGGAGATTTTCCTTATACTCTCGGCCACATCACCGATTCTGTTCTGACNCCACCGCAGCCACGGACAAGTTTGGCCAATGCGCACCGATGATAGAGGCCGTTGGCCGCTGTATCAGAGCTATCTCACTGGCACTAATGCGGCCTATCTTGACTCCTTATACGAGACTTACGAAAACGACCCCCAGGCTGTCGCCACTGATTGGCGTCAATCGTTCGACACTCTGAGATACGAATCGGTCACAACAAATCGTGACAGTTTGCCAAACGGCAACGTCTATGCGTATCACGATGAACAATGGGGCACTGCAGAGGCACGAAAACAATCGGCCGTGCTCCGCTTGATCAATGCCTATCGCAGTCGCGGACATCTGATTGCGCGGAATGATCCGCTGCAACTAGCAATCACTAACCCACTCGAAGACTTCGACCTTGGTTTCCAGGGCCTCTCCAGCGAAGACCTCGATACACTCTTTGACACNGGCTCACTGTCAGTACGCCAGAAGATGACGCTTCGGGAGATTATCGATTTCTGCGACACGGTTTACTGTGGACCCATCGGCATCGAGTACATGCACATTTCGCGGATGGANGAAAAACGNTGGCTACAGGCACGTCTTGAAACGATGCCTGTGCGCCCCCTGGAGAGTGCCGAGGTNCGNTGCGANATNCTGANACAACTATCAGCTGCCGAGGGACTNGAGCGTTATCTNCACTCTCGTTACGTCGGTCANAAACGCTTCTCGTTAGAAGGNGGAGAAACNCTGATACCTTTGTTATCAGAACTCATTCAACGTGCCGGNGCCAACGGCGTNCGTGAANTCNTCATNGGAATGTCNCACCGTGGTCGACTCAANGTTCTCGCTAACATTCTCGGGAAATCTCCTGCAGAATTATTTGATGAGTTTGAGGGCCGCTATACCAGCGCCAGCGGCAACACGGACACAGGTGACGTCAAGTACCACCAGGGATTTTCGTCTGACGTAGATACGCCTGGGGGGGTCGTCCACCTGGCGCTCGCATTTAATCCATCCCACCTCGAGATTATCGGGCCAGTGGTTGAGGGATCAGTCCGAGCACGTCAAGAACGCTATATTGCCGCCAGTTT
Source organism: Acidiferrobacteraceae bacterium (assembly GCA_002714255.1). Classification (GTDB taxonomy): domain Bacteria; phylum Pseudomonadota; class Gammaproteobacteria; order Arenicellales; family UBA868; genus UBA11791. The sequence goes on along the minus strand of PAWW01000039.1, from coordinate 40,777 downwards.
CGAAACGATGGATCGCCGTCGAGACGAAGGCAAGCAGCGTGTGATACCTGTTCTGATTCACGGCGACGCCGCTTTTGCTGGACAGGGGGTCGTCATGGAAACCCTCAATATGTCGAGTACCCGAGGCTTTTCAACCGGTGGCTCAATTCACGTTATTGTCAACAACCAGATTGGGTTCACCACCAGCAATCCGCTGGACGCCCGATCGACACTGTATTGCACGGAAGTCGCCAAGATGGTGCAAGCGCCCATTCTTCACATTAACGGTGATGATCCTGATGCGGTGCTGTTTGCGGTTCGACTAGCCTACGACTTTCGCACGACTTTTGATAAAGATGTGGTCATCGATCTAATTGGCTACCGGCGTCTTGGTCACAACGAAGCCGACGAACCCAGCGTAACGCAACCCACGATGTATGCCCGCATCGATAAACTGGCTACCGTGCGAGAACAGTATGCCGAGCGCCTCACAGCGGATGACATCATTGACCGCACCCAGAGTGAACAAATGATGCTGGATTACCGCGCTGCACTAGATGCCGGAAAGATTGTGGCAAACCATGTCACAACAGGCAATGGTCCATTAGACGGTGTTGACTGGAGCCCCTATCTCAACAGTCACTGGACGGACGCGAGCGACACCCGCGTTTCCAGTGCGCGTATTAGCCGCCTCAACGCACAACTACAAGAAACACCTCCCGGGTTCACCATCCATCCACGGATCGCGAAGTTGTTTGACGACCGCAATGGCATGGCGACAGGCACACAGCCCATCGATTGGGGTTTTGCCGAGACCATTGCCTATGCCAGCCTAATTGAAGACGGATACTCTGTGCGCCTGTCTGGACAGGATTCCGGACGTGGAACGTTTTCTCATCGCCACGCGGTCATCAAAAACGTGAACGCACGCGAATCACTGGTTCCGTTGCGTTCCATTGGCGCTGACCCAAACCAGTTCCTTGTCATCAACTCCCTGCTGTCGGAAGAGGCAGTGCTAGCGTTTGAATATGGCTATGCCACCACTGAGCCCCGTGCACTGGTTATTTGGGAAGCCCAGTTCGGTGACTTTGCCAACGGAGCGCAAGTGGTCATTGATCAGTTCATCAGCAGCGGTGAATCGAAATGGGGCCGTTTGTGCGGCCTGACCTTGTTTCTGCCTCACGGCTACGAAGGCCAGGGGCCCGAGCATTCATCTGCTCGATTAGAACGCTATCTCCAGCTGTGTGCTGAACAGAATATCCAGGTCTGTGTACCAACAACACCCGCGCAATTTTTCCACGTCCTTCGCCGCCAGATGATCAGACCACTGCGACGACCGCTGATATTAATGACCCCGAAAAGCCTGCTACGACATAAACTATCTGTCAGTTCACTATCCGACCTGACTAGCGGTGAGTTTCAGGCCGTTATCAACGATCAACAAAGTCTCGACCCAGTGAACGTCGAGCGAGTGGTGCTATCCTCGGGCAAAGTCNATTTCGACCTTTTCAAAGCACAACAAGCACTACCTTCCGAAACAACTGCCCTTTTGCGTGTCGAACAACTACACCCATTTCCATTGGCACAACTTCGCGATATGTTGTCAAACTACGCTAACGCTCACACAGTGGTTTGGTGCCAGGAAGAACCTAGGAATCAGGGCAGCTGGTACCAGATACGGCATCATCTGCAAAACTGTCTGAGTGCAAACCAGACGCTGGTTTATGCTGGCAGAGAATCGGCCGCGGCGCCGGCAGTGGGCTTTTACCGCTTACATGTTAAACAACAAGATACGTTGGTCGAGCAGGCGCTCGGCACTGGCCCGGGCCAGGCAACAACCCCACAGCGTAAACCCAGCCACTAAGCCCATGACCCAGGAGCTTCGAGTCCCCGTCCTGCCAGAATCTGTCGCTGAAGCGACTGTGCTCGATTGGCGCGTTGACATCGATCAGCCAATCCACCGCGATGACATCATCGTTGAACTGGAAACTGACAAGGTGGTTCTTGAGGTTCCCGCCCCGGCCGATGGCAAACTGATCGAAATCCGTTGCCCAACCGGGGCTGTTGTAACCAGCGAAGAGATTCTGGGTTTATTTGAAGCCGGTCAGATCGCAGTTGAAAGTACAGCACCGGAGCCAGGGGCCGAGACAACGCCGCGCCAGACAGCGCCGGCCCCCGAACCATCGAAAAGCTTGGAATTACCCCAACCAACCGCCTCGNCCGCCGCACCCACNACCCAAGTGGCTTCGAGCGTGAGTACCCAATCTCTTGNCGAACGCAGCATTCGACGTGAACCCATGAGTCGACTACGGCAAACCATCGCCAATCGCTTGCTAGATGCACAACACAGTGCCGCCATCCTGTCGACCTTTAATGAGGTTGACCTGTCTGAGGTAATGGCATTACGGAAACGTTACAGCGAGGCCTTTGAGGCTCGTTACACCGTACGTCTGGGTTATATGTCGTTTTTTGTCCGTGCGTGTGTCGAGGCACTACAAGCTTTCCCATTAGTCAACGCCCAGATCGAAGGCACTGATGTGCTCTACCACGACNACTTTGACATCGGAATTGCGGTATCCTCTCCCCGCGGCCTGGTCGTACCCGTGTTGCGGGATGCTAATACCAAGCGCTTTTCTGAGATAGAACAGGAGATTGCCGAATTCGGCGATAAAGCTAAGAACGGTACTCTTGCGATGGAAGAACTGACTGGTGGGACATTTACCATTACCAACGGCGGCGTATTCGGCTCGCTTTTGTCCACACCGATTCTCAATCCCCCACAAAGCGGCATCCTTGGCATGCACAAAATNCAGCAACGCCCCATTGCCATGGACGGTGAAGTCGTCATACGACCGATGATGTACCTGGCGCTGTCCTATGATCACCGCCTCGTTGATGGCCGCGATGCGGTGGGATTTCTGGTGNGCGTCAAAGAAACCCTTGAAGACCCGGCCAGACTGCTGCTGAACATCTGATCATCGATCTTTTAAGAACACGCTGATACCGCTGCACAATCAATGCAACCCACCGATACGTTAGACCCAGACTTTTACCATCGAGTCGTAGACTGCCAGTGGGCCTGCCCGGCGCACACGGATGTCCCGGAATACATACGTATGATGGCACAAGGCCGCTATACGGACGCCTACCTCCTGAACCGAGCCTCTAACGTCTTTCCCTCGATACTCGGCCGCGTCTGCGACCGTCCCTGCGAGCCGGCCTGCCGGCGCCGGCGAGTGGAAGACAAGCCGGTTGCGATCTGTCGCCTGAAACGGGTCGCCGCCGATCTCAGCGATGACGTTCGGCCCCTCTTGCCACCCATTCCGCTCGAAAAGAACGGTAAACGAATCGCCTGCATTGGGGCAGGTTGCGCCTCACTCACCGTAGCAAACGACCTGCTACCGCTTGGCTACGAGGTGGTTGTCTACGAACAACTTGACCGCACCGGTGGCCTGATGCGAACCAACATACCCGCATTTCGTTTGCCCCAAACCGTGCTTGATAACGAAGTCAATATGATTATTGATATGGGGGTTGATCTCAGACTGGATCAGCGTGTCGACAGCCTGGCAACGCTATTGGAAGAAAGCTACGACGCTGTTTTTATTGGGACTGGGGCACCGCGAGGAAAAAATCTCGAAATCCCCGGACGCTACGACAGTGACCGCATTCATATCGGTATCGACTGGCTGGAATCGGTCGCCTTCGAGCACACAAAGACAATTGGTGAGCAAGTGCTCATCATTGGGGTCGGAAACACGGCGATGGATTGCTGTCGTACCTCGCTCCGACTGGGCGGCAAACAGGTCAAGGTCATGGCACGGAAACCTCGCGGTTATTTCAAGGCGTCCGAATGGGAACTTGACGATGCCGAGGAAGAACAAGTTGAGATCGTGGTCAATCATTCACCCCGTGAGTTCGTTATTAATGATGGCCAACTGGTCGGCATGCAGTTCGACGTGTTTGAGTACCATGTCGACGATGACGGAAAACTCCAGCAGGAACTGATCGGCGAGGAATTTTTTCCTTGTAACGATGTAATCCTAGCAATAGGTCAGGAAACCGCCTTTCCATGGATCGAACGAGATATCGGCCTGGATTTTGATCAATGGAATCAACCAGTAGTTGACCGAGCGACCTACCAGTCAACACGCGCTGGCGTTTTCTTTGGTGGTGACGCGGCATTCGGACCTGAAAACATCATCTGGGCGGTGGAACACGGCCACCAGGCAGCAATCTCAATCCACAAGCACTGCCAAAACGAAGCCATCGATGATCGTCTGCCCTTTGGAATGAATCTCGTCAGCACCAAAATGAGCATTCACGAATGGTCTTTCAGCAATGACTACGAGGGAGCTAACCGTCGCCAGATGCGTCACGTCGATCTCAAGGAACGATTTAATCAGCTAAATATCGAAGTCGAGATGGGCTTTTCCGCCGAACAAACAACAATCGAAGTTGAACGTTGTCTGAACTGTGACATCCAAACGGTCTTCACTACTGCCCTTTGTATAGAATGCGACGCCTGTATTGATGTCTGTCCAGTCCGTTGCTTAACCATTACTGAGAACACCGATGAACCGACCTTGCGGGCAGCGCTCACTGTGCCGGCTCAAAACCTCGACCAACCGCTGTATGTTTCTGCCNCACTGCCACAAACTGGCCGGGTNATGGTCAAAGATGAGAACGTCTGTATTCACTGCTCTCTTTGCGCGGAACGGTGCCCTACCGGCGCTTGGGACATGCGCAAGTCCACACTATTGATCCCCTACGCAGNTGACGAAGAAACAGCAACATGGCAACACAAGACCGCGTAAACGATTTCGTTATTCGAATTGCCACGGTGAACGGCACTGGCTCAGCCAGCGCCAATAGCCTGCTCATGAAGGCGATTTTTCGCATGGGTATTCCCGTCGTCGGCAAAAACTATTTTCCCTCAAACATTCAAGGGCTACCAACGTGGTATGAAATTCGTGTCACTAAAGATGCTTATTTATCCCGTTCGGGNCACATTGACGTCATGGTTGCCATGAATGCGCAGACCTACAGCGAAGACCTGGTCAGCGTCCAGTCCGGCGGGGTCTTTATCTACGATTCGACCTGGCGACGTGAGGAACTGCATACCAGGACGGATGTCANCGTACTACCTATTCCCCTATCAGAACTGGCCAATAATGCCTTTACCGGTGCCCGTACTCGTATCCTGATGCGCAACGTCACNTACGTTGGCGCGTTGGCCGCCCTACTTGAGATAGATCTGGACACGTTAAAACAGTTACTCGAGGAAACATTTTCCAATAAACAAGCGCTAATCGACTCGAACCTCACAGCAATTCAAATCGGCTATGACTATGCCCGCGAACAATTTAATTGCCCGCTGTCCATGCGCCTTAGCCCTCTCGATAAGACCGCCGGCCACATTATGATCGACGGCAATACTGCCGCNGCGCTCGGCTGCGTCTACGCAGGTGCGACCGTCGGCAGTTGGTATCCGATTACACCGTCCACCTCCCTTTTTGACGCATTTACTGACTTCTGCAAACGGTTTCGAACCGATACGGAAAGCGGCACACAAAATTACTGCATCATCCAAGCCGAAGATGANCTNGCGGCCATCGGCATGGCGCTCGGNGCGGCCTGGAACGGTGCCCGNGCATTTACGTCAACCAGCGGNCCTGGTATTTCTTTGATGTCCGAATTCCTGGGCTTGGCTTATTTCACTGAAATACCGTTAGTCTTGTTCGACATACAACGAGTCGGTCCTTCGACTGGCATGCCAACACGCACGCAGCAAAGCGATATNCTTGCTGCAGCTTATGCATCGCATGGCGATACGCGGCACGTCCTNCTGTTTCCCTCTGACCCTGCAGAATGTTTTGAATTCGCCGTCAAGGCTTTTGACTTGGCAGACCGCTTACAAACACCTGTGATCGTGCTTTCGGATCTTGATATTGGCATGAACGACTGGCCATGTCCGGAACTGCNATGGGATGACTCCTATTGTCCAGATTACGGCAAGGTTTACCGGGCTAATGAACTCAGAGATCTGGAGCGCTTTCAGCGCTACCTGGATGTCGACGGCGACGGCATCTGTTATCGGTCACTGCCCGGTGATCATCCACGCGGCGCCTACCTGATNCGTGGCTCCGGACACAATCAGGCCGGCGCCTATACCGAGCGTTCAGACGAATACATTGAAGTCATGGATCGACTGCGCCGAAAGTTTGACACGGCTGCCACCTTGGTGCCTGGACCCATTATTGAGCGCACACCTAATGCTGATATGGCAATCGTTTCACTTGGCAGCTGCCACGGTGCCATTCAGGAAACCCGNGATCGCCTCGCAGAAAAAGGNTTGGCCAGTGACTACNTGCGGATTCGGNNNTTTCCTTTTNGCGATGACGTGCGNTCATTTATCGATTCACACCCNCGCGTTTTCGTCGTGGAACAGAACCGAGATGCCCAACTNCGCTCACTGTTGATGACCGAAACCGGCATCGCGGCAGATCGACTGGTGCCCGTGCTGTATTACGGTGGCGAACCCCTATCATCGGTGGATATCATTGATGTCATCTTGGAAGAAATCAAACAAGGAAAAGCCGCGTGAGTTTTATTAAGAAACCCCGCATTAACCACCCAGGCCTGGATACCAACGCCGTTGGGCTGACGATACAAGACTACGAAGGTGCTATGTCCACCTTGTGCGCGGGCTGCGGTCACGACTCCGTATCCAGCGCCATTGTCCAAGCTTACTACGAACTCGCCATTGAACCTCATCGCGTGGCTAAGTTGTCCGGCATTGGCTGTTCAAGCAAAACGCCGACCTACTTCCTGCGGCCCGCACACGGATTTAATTCAGTGCATGGACGCATGCCGTCGATTGCGACCGGCGCAAGCGCGGCCAATCGCGATCTCCACTACATCGGCATCTCAGGGGATGGCGATTCGCTCTCCATTGGCCTTGGCCAGTTTTGTCATGCAATCCGACGCAATGTCAATATGTTCTACGTGATCGAAAACAATGGCGTCTACGGCCTGACCAAAGGCCAGTTTTCTGCTTCGGCTGATGTGGGCAGCTCGGCCCGCAAGGGCGGTGGCACCAACGAAATTCCACCTATCGATCCGGTACTCACTGCCATCAATTTCGGTTGCTCATTTGTCGCCCGCGGTTTTTCTGGTGATAAGACAACTCTTGTGCCACTGATCAAAGCGGCCATCCTTCACCGGGGTTTTGCTCTGCTCGACGTCATCTCACCTTGTGTGACCTTCAACGATCATGAAGGTTCGACCAAAAGTTACCTGCATACTCGGGAATTCGAGCAAACTGCAGTGTATGCGGATTTCGTCCCCATACGCGATGAAATAACAGCCAACGTAGATACGCAGGTCACAGCGGTCACTCTGCACGACGGTAGTCAAATTCACCTGCGCACCGTCGACCCAGACTATGATCCGTCTGACCGCGGCTCGGTGGTGTCCTACATCCGTGAGCACCAGAACAAAGGCCAAATTGTGACTGGCCTGCTCTTTGTCGATGAAACAACACCCGACATGCTCACTCTCAGTGGCACGACGCAAACACCGTTGGTTGATCTCTCCTTCGACACCTTGAACCCCGGGGCCACCGCACTTAAAACTTTGCAAAAGCAGTGGCGCTGACGCATCGCATGTCAACGCCGGCGGCAGAAATATTTAAGGCCTACGATATCCGCGGTATCGTTGACCACAGTCTGACTGAAACAACGGTCCAACAAATTGGCCAAGCCGTCGCGAGCGACACGCTCGCGTGCCAAGGTGATACGGTTATCGTGGGCCGGGACGGTCGACTCTCCGGGCCACGACTTGTTAGTGCCCTCTCCGACGGCATCCGTGCCGCTGGTTGCGATGTTGTCGATATCGGCATGGTGGCAACGCCGTGNACCTACTTTGCCAGCCATCACCTCAATATCGGCTCAGCGATATCGGTCACCGGCAGTCACAATCCGCCCGAATATAACGGGCTCAAGATTATGGTGGGCGGTGAAACGCTCTTTGGCGAACGCATTCAACACCTGCGTCATCGAATTGAAACAGGAGAACTGGAACACGGTAGCGGCAACCGCCGAGAAACTGATGTTGTCGAGGCGTACCTGAACCGCATAACGAGCACCATTGAACTCGCACGCCCGCTAAAAATCGTGACCGACTGCGGTAACGGGGTAGCTGGCGCGTTGGTGCCGAGACTCTTTCGCGCACTGGGGTGTGAGGTGATCGACCTCTACTCAACCGTCGACGGCACATTCCCCAATCACCATCCAGACCCGATTCGCCCGGAGAACTTGACTGATCTGATTGCAACTGTTCAAGAGGAAGGCGCAGAGTTTGGTCTCGCATTTGATGGTGATGGCGACCGCCTCGGGGTCGTTTCTCCAGATGGTCGCATTGTCTGGCCAGACCGTCAGTTGATCCTGTTCGCCAAGGATGTATTGACTCGACATCCCAACGCGGAAATAATTTTTGACGTTAAGTGCACCCAACTACTGCGACAGGCTATCGTGGAGAGTGGCGGGATTCCAACCATGTGGAAAACCGGACACTCGTTGATTAAAGCGAAATTACGCGAGAGCGGCGCGCCGCTTGCCGGTGAGATGAGTGGCCATATTTTCTTTAACGACCGTTGGTATGGCTTCGATGATGCCCTCTATGTCGGTGCTCGTCTTTGTGAACTACTGGCTAAAGAAGAAAGTTCCCCAGAGATCATTTTTCGAGAATTGCCAGACACATTCAACACGCCGGAACTGCGCCTAGAAATGAATGAAGGCGCGCATCACGACTTGATTCATGAACTGGTGGCCAACGCTGACTTCCCCGATGGTGCNGTCAGCCGCATTGACGGCATTCGGGTCGATTTTGAGGATGGCTTTGGTCTTGCCCGCGCCTCCAACACCACGCCAACGGTTATCTTTCGATTTGAAGCGACTACTGAGACCAAACTCGATCGGATTAAATCACTCTTTCGCGGCCAGGTGCTGTCATTGCAAGGTGACCTCGCCCTACCCTTCTAGTTAGTCACCGCCCAGTTAAACCAGGCCGAGGACGCAACGCCTTTAGTCCGTCGCAACGTTAATCGCCTCAGGCCGCCGATACCCTTTTGGTAACGCCCGTCCACGCTGAGCTCTCGCGCCGAGATACACATCAATATCAGCGGGCTTTAGGCGCATGTGCTGCTTGCCTGCATGAATCTTTAGTACATCACCCTCGCGAAAAACAACAGCATCAACGAGTCGCTCCTCCTGCGCACGGTAACGTGCAGTAGGGATATTAATGAGTTTGACACCCTTTCCGCGTGACAAACGCGGCATATCTGCTAACGCTAAAACCAGCATCCGCCCTGCGCTGGTAATCGCGGCGACCCAATCATCCTCATAATCATAAACCCGCTGCGGGGGCAACACCGTCACATTTCGTGCCGTTAAGACGGCCTTACCGGAACGATTACGGGTCGCGAGCTCTCCNATTGGAGCTACGAACCCATATCCNGCATCAGTCAACAGGAGATATTCTGTCGCCTCACCACCAGCTAACAAACCACTGAATGTGACCCCCTCGGGCGGCTTCAGATCCTTGGACACCGGCTCNCCCAGGCTACGGGCCGATGGCAACNTNTGCGGCGCNANCGNATAGGTGCGGCCNGTNGAATCAAGACANAGTAAGGTTTCNTTACTTCGNCCAAGAACTGCGTGGAGAAATCCATCGCCAGAACGATAATTCAAATCACGCGGCTCGACATCGTGACCTTTTGCTGCCCGTATCCATCCCTTCTGAGACAACACCACAGTCAAGGGCTCTGAGGGGATCAGGACCGACTCAGACATCGCCCGAGCGGCCTCCCGCTCAACTAGCGGCGAACGGCGTTCGTCACCAAACGCCTCCGCATCCGCCAGCAGTTCATTTCGAACCACGGTCTTGAGACGCGCCTGTGATTTCAATATTTTAGATAATTCTTTTTTCTCCGATTCGAGCCCTTCCTGCTCGGCTCTGATCTTGATTTCCTCCAACTTAGCGAGTTGTCTTAGCCTAATGTCTAGAATCGCCTCAACTTGTTCTTCGCTCAATCGAAACCGTTTTCTCAAGACAGGCGCTGCGTCATCTTCTTTACGAATTATTCGAATAACAGCATCGATATTGAGATAAACAGCCATCAACCCTTCGAGCACATGTAATCGTGTCACGACGCGATCCAAACGATACTGCAGTCGGCGACGGACCGTTTCGAGTCGGAATTTGAGCCAATCGGTAATCAGGGCCTTCAGATCAAAAACCCGGGGCCGCCCATCGAGCCCAATCACGTTCATATTGACTCGATAACTCTGTTCAAGGACGGTGCTGGCGAACAAATGCTGCATCAACGCGGTTCTATCCACTCGGTTGGAGCGCGGTTCGATCACGATGCGAACCGCATTTTCATGATCCGACTCATCACGAATATCATCCACCATGGGCAATTTATGGGCCGCCATCTGCGCGGCAATCTGTTCGATGACCCGCTCACCAGAGACCTGGTAGGGCAGCGCCGAAATCACAATGCTTCCCTCTTCGGGCTCCCACACCGCCCGATGTCTAACGGAGCCTGTACCCGTACGATAAATTTCAACGATTTCTTCTCTTGACGTAACAATTTCCGCAGCCGTAGGGAAATCAGGACCCTGAATATGCTCACATAATTGGGCAATACTGGTGCGGCTGTTTTCCAGCAATCGCACACACGCACCCACTACTTCTCGAAGATTGTGGGGTAAAAGATCTGTTGCCATCCCCACCGCGATTCCAGAGGCTCCGTTCAACAATACCGTCGGCAAGCGCGCCGGCAAACGGGTGGGTTCAACCAGAGTACCATCGAAATTCGGAACCCACTCGGCGGTTCCTTGGCCAAGTTCAGACAACAAGACCTGGGTGAAGCGGGACAAACGGGCTTCCGTATAGCGCATNGCCGCAAACGANTTGGGGTCATCCTGAGANCCCCAATTNCCCTGACCATCNACTANGGGATAACGCAAACTGAATGGCTGTGCCATCAACACCATGGCCTCATAGCATGCNGTATCACCATGCGGATGAAATTTTCCNANGACATCNCCGATTGTGCGAGCAGACTTCTTNTATTTGGCCGTCACATTTAGGCCCAGTTCAGACATGGCNTAAACAATTCGNCGTTGCACGGGCTTNAGNCCATCTGCCANNGCNGGNAATGCCCGATCCATGATCACGTACATGGAATAATTCAGATAGGNATGTTCGGCAAATGCTGCGAAAGGGACNCGNTCTAACGGCGTTGGCTGAGCCATAGCNGNTGGAAACGTTNGTTTNTTTNTCGGTGGGTTGGTCGCTTTACGCGGCATGGGAATCAANCNCTCCTGTTNTTATGGCAAAATNNNGTCNACATCTGTCGCCGTTGGCANACTATCTAAACCCGATTATATCGCTGNCCGTGTNCTTTGCTTNACTGAAATGACTTCNCTAACAGNCCAANTGGATAATGGGNCNGTNNCTGCTGATTCNGAAAAAGTATTTTTNTTCCTNGAAAANCACGGGCTTTCGTCCACTACCCGTGNCCANCCNCCCATGTTNACCGTCNCCGACAGTCAGGCGCTGCGACCATCCGGCGTGNGCGGNGGTTACACGAAAAATNTCTTTTTGCGNAATAANAAANNGACTATGTGGCTCGTCACCTGTGATGAAAATCAATCTGTTGATTTGCGCNACCTCGGCACAGCACTTGGCGCTGGACGATTATCTTTCGCCTCGCCAGAACGATTAATGCGTTTCCTCGGCATCACCACCGGCGCGGTCTCTCCACTAGCACTCATTAATGACGTTACACACAAAGTTCACTTTGCAATCGATCGGTCGCTGCTACGCCATGATCAATTACATGTTCATCCGTTGGTCAATACACTAACCACGACGCTACCAACCATCGGGCTAGTACAATTTGCAATAAAAACAGGACATCCACCCGACTATTTAACATTTAACCATGATGGATCAGTGACAATAGATACATCCAGCAACAAGATGCCCGATGGANGGCTAAAGGCAACCTAACGATGACTGCATTACCCCGTCATTTACCGTTAAAAGAGATATTGCAACAATTTCGTCAAGGGACGTTGCGTTNTCAAGATNTCACCGAGTGTGCCATCGACTGTTATAACGAAGAATTGGGTGCGTATCGCGACTTTCGCGCCGATGCGGCACGGCAGATGGCATTACTGGCCGACAATGCCTTCACCTGTGGTACGGACCTCGGACCGCTGCAGGGCATTCCAGTTTCNGTGAAAGATCTTTACGGCCTTGCCGGAACTGACACTTATGCTGGCTCTCCCCGGGCGTTGCCCCCTGCCTTTCAAGTAGAAGGCCCCGTTGTGTCAACATTACGACGTCAGTTGGCAGTATTTACTGGCAAATCACACACCGTGGAATTCGCCTTTGGGGGTTTGGGCGTTAATAGCCACTGGGGCACACCCCGTAACCCCTGGGATGCCAAAACCCATCGAGTACCCGGTGGTTCAAGTTGCGGTGCTGGAGTAAGCCTTCAGGAGGGATCTGCCTGGATCGCGCTTGGCAGCGATACAGCGGGATCAGTCCGGTTACCCGCCAGCATGACGGGCAGTGTGGGGTTAAAGACGAGTTACGGGCGTTGGTCGCTCAATGGAATCTTTCCACTCAGCCCGACACTCGATACCGCAGGCATGCTAACCCGGACCGTTGCGGATGCCCTGATTGGCTTTGCCGCTATCGATCCTTACTACCAGGGGCGAGTAATGCAACTGGACAACGAAGCGAACCAAACCGAACCCGCCCAATTTGTCATTGGGACTGGTGATCCATCGCTGTGGGAAGATTGTGAACCCGGTATTGCCGAGGCCGTCGAAATTGCTCTCAAAGAACTCAGCCAAGCCGGCATCAAGGTGGTTCAAACAGCCGCTCCGGAAACTGAACAGGCCATTGAGTTGTTCATGATCGGTAACGTATCGGGGGTCGAACTCAAGGAATTCCTGCAAAGTGAACTTCCTGCGTGGCTCGACACTGCTGACCCGGTCGTGGGATCACGTCTTAAGAGCAGTTCTACCATTGATGCGGAAGAGTACCTGCGGCGCCGACGCACCATAAACAATCTTTCAGCACGAGCACATTCACTATTTTCAGAAGTGGACGTCATTGCCTGTCCAACCGTACCCATCACACCACCCCCACTCGCCGAGGTTTCTGACGTTGTGGGCTATGGACCCAAAAATATCCGTGCGTTGAGAAATACGGTGGTCGGTAACGTGCTCGGGTTATGCGGCATCACTTTGCCCGTTGGTCTCGACGCCGCCGGTATGCCGGTGGGCCTGCAACTGCTTGCACGACACGGCAGTGATGCCCGCCTCCTTGCGATGGCCTATCGTATCGAACAAATCCTGGGCAATGCTCGGGAACGCCTTGGCTCATCACCGTTAGCCCAAGACAACTAGTACCGGCTTATTTCCCACGGCTTGCAGTCCGCCGAGTCTTTACATGAGAGCTGAGTGCCTTACATTGGAGATTGTCACCCATTTGTAACATTTCCTCGTTAGAATCCCGCTACATGATGACAAGGGCATCACCGTGGCCATGGCCACTTGATAACGCGTTAGGTTAATGGATTTTTTCTCAGCTATTCCCTTGCCCCTCTGGATNGCCGCCCTATTGGCCTTTTACATGGCCTGGGCGATCGGCGCGAACGATGTTGCCAACGCCATGGGAACCAGCGTTGGCTCAGGCGCCCTTACGGTAGGCGGCGCTATCATTGTCGCTGCGATCTTCGAATTCGCCGGGGCCTTCTTAGCCGGTGGGCATGTCACCGATACCGTACGCAAGGGTATGCTCGATATGTCCCTGCTCGGTCGGGAACAATTAATTTATGGAATGATGGCGTCACTAGCCTCCGCCGGAACGCTACTCATCGGCGCTACCCGATTTGGTTTGCCCATCTCCACTACCCACGCTATTGTTGGCGCGATTGTTGGCTTTGGTGCGGTCGCCATCGGCATCGATGCAGTCAACTGGCCGAAAGTTCTACAAATTTCCCTTTCCTGGATTACCTCGCCCCTGCTCGCGGGGGTCATCGCTTTCGCCATCTTTCACCTAATACGCTCAACAATCCTGAACAAAAGTAATCCTGTTCATCAAATCAGAAAATATGGCCCCGCGTTTTTCTTTTTTGTGTTCTTTATTATTGGCTTGGTTACCCTATTTAAAGGACTGAAACACATTAATCTTGACCTTGACCTGATGGAAGCGCTTGCAGGGTCAGTCGCACTAGGGTTAATTGGGTCCGGGATTGGCGCATTCTTCATTCGTCGAGTACAAATCGGAGAGGCTGATCCAGACCATCGTTTTGATCAGGTTGAACGAATTTTTGTTGTGCTCCAGATTCTGACTGCCTGCGCGATAGCTTTTGCCCACGGGTCTAACGATGTAGCCAATGCGATCGGACCTCTGGCTGCAATCGTGAATGCCGTCGAAAACGTCGACTTAACTGCTAAAGCACCTGTTGCCCCGTGGATGCTTGCCATCGGAGGGCTAGGCATTGTGATCGGCCTCGCGACTTGGGGTTACCGTGTCATGGAGACCGTTGGGAAAAAGATTACAGAGCTAACTCCGAGTCGTGGATTTGCAGCCCAGTTAGCGGCAGCATCCACCATTGTCCTCGCATCACGACTCGGCATCCCCATATCGACGACTCATACGCTCGTCGGTGCCGTGCTTGGCGTCGGTCTCGCTCGCGGTATTACAGCACTTGATTTGCGCGTAGTTGGTAATATTCTGGCCTCATGGATTGCAACCTTACCTATCGCTGCGGCATTGTCTGTGTTCTTCTATTACTTTTTCAAAGGGTTATTGACCGCCTAGGGAGGGTGAATGTCCTGGATTGACAAACTGGTTCGCCAGTCCCCCATCGAGCCCATGCAGAAACACATGCATGTCGCCGTACTTTGCGCACGGGAGATTCTCCCTCTGATCGATGCAATGGCAGCAGCTGACGACGATGCCATTCGTGAACGACGGAGCGAGATTGACCGACTCGAACACGAAGCGGATGCGATTAAACACGAGATTAGAAGCCACCTGCCACGACGATTGATGATGGCAATTGATCGTCGCACGATCCTCGAGATACTGGATTATCAGGATTCTATTGCTGATACCACACAGGATATTGCCGAACTGGTGGATCAACGGAAAATGTACCTACCGAAAGAACTCAAGGCATCAATCCTACCTTTAGCTCAGCGCGTTATAGTTGCCTGTGAACAGGGTCAACGCGTCATCGACGAACTGGATGAGTTGATAGAAACAGGTTTCGGACAAAGCGAAGTCGCTCGAGTCGATGAAATGATTCTAGAATTGGGACGCTTAGAAAGTGAAACCGACCTTCTTCTCGACAAAGCGGCACGGACACTTTTCTCGATGGAAGCAGAACTCGGTATCGCCACTATTTTTTGGCACCAGATCATTACCTGGATCGCGCACTTGGCAGACTTGTCTGAACGGGTTGGCAACCGGTTGCGCCTTCTGATTGCCACGTAGCCATTCACGTTTGCGATGAGTATTCATTGCACCTGATCCTCACGACCCCGTATTTCTGTAATACTTTTACTTCTAAAGCGGTTGGCACCCTGCTTGGTCGAATGTGCTTCGCTAGTGACCTTGGTCCTGGGCNACGATCGCGGCACTGACTAACCCCATGATGTCAACCGTAGCGGCTTCCTGATCCTTATTCTGAACGATGGGTATCGCCTGATTTTTCGCTTCTTGGATAAGCATCGACTGTTGTGCCCAAATNGTGTCGATATTGTCTAGATACCGTTTCCCNCGGCGACCCGGCGCTTCTCTGCCACGCTGCCGGAAACGTCGCACCAATTGTTTCTGATCAGCCACCGTTAAAATGAACTCGACTATCAGGTCTTTCCCACTTAGNGTCACTTGCTTTCTCAGTAACCCCGGCCAAATATGGACTCCCTCGACCAACACAGAAACGCTCTCGCGTTGCGCACGTGCTAAAACTGCTCTCGAAGCGAGTTGCACCAACTCTGCCTGACGACGAAACCCATGAAACATATTTCCCTCATCCAGATCACCGATGCCTTTGGAGTCAACCGAAAGATTGACGTCGAAAGATGATCCATGTAATTCTGGGACCAGTGCAGCCGGCACCATTTCGCGCATGATTTCACGCAACATATCCGTTGATTGAGTCCGCACAATGTCGAGACGCGTTGCAATCTCTGCCGCAAGCGTGCTCTTACCCACTCCCGGTGCGCCACCACATAGCAGAACCAGAATCCCATCGCCTCGATCGAAACGACTCCAGGAGCGGTAACGCTCCGCGAATTCCCCGCCCAATTCCTTTTCAAGTAAATCCAGCGTGACCCGGTCTATTTCACCTGAACGCACTTCATAACTCTTACTGGCTACAAACTCTTGATAAACCGCCTGTGCCAGTTCGGACGCTGTGTCGATGGGAAGGCCACATCGCTCGAGACGTTTTTGATGCAATCGACGCGAAAACCAATCCAATTCATTGTCACGTCGCCGAAATCGAATGCGACCGCGACGCTCAAGCACCATATGATAGGCATGTACACGCTCCTGGCCGAAACCACTTTCAAGACACTGAACTACGACACTACGNAGNGCCTCACTGGTTACTGTCCCCTTCGAAGCAAGCGTGTTTCTAACCTGGTCGGCGACCGCGTAGGCTTCATCAAAGGACAATCCAGTCGACTGAAGAGATCGCGTCAAAATACCACGCAGGAAAGGATGCACGGCACCGTCCGCACCGCTAACCATAAGCTCAGACATAAGACAATTCCCGGAAAACGTGATACCACTCTACCCTTAACAATCCTATAGGTTACATAATTCGCTCCGATGAGGCACACCCTACTCTTATTACGCCATGCGGAGGCATACCCAGAATCTAGTGGTAGCAGCGATTTTGATCGTCCCCTTTCTGATCAGGGCAAGGCAGAAGCCATTCATGTGGCGAACTGGCTCAACGAACATAACGGCCTACCTGATCAGGCACGCAGTTCGACGGCCACACGAGCACGTCAAACTGCCGGGGCAGTATTTGGTCAACGAGCAATCGACACACTCAAGCTCACATTTGATGATCGACTCTACTTGGCGGGCCTACAAACATTATTGGAAATATTGGCTGAAACATCGGATTCAGTTGAGCAGTTGTTATTGTTAGGCCATAACCCAGGCCTGACACATTTGCTTGATTATCTCGCACCACCAGACGCATTGTCCGGCGATCACCAATTATTGACGCCTGCGTCAATCGCACTGATGACATTTAATTTGAACTGGAGTGACCTCAATCATCAGTGTGGTTCCTCTTGTCAACTTATTTATCCTCGCTAGACCCACCGCACCCATCACCTGCAGAATGATTTGTAGGTCAGCCAAAGATCCTTTCGCGTCCACGCAATGACCAAACATCACGCCAATAAAAGCACACCAGCGCCATTGCCACCAAGCCCCCACCGGCCAGCACAGCAATCGCCTGACTGGGACCCAGCCACTCTGCAAGCCAACCTGCATTTAAGAGCCCTATTGGGCTAGCGCCAATACAAAACGCCAACACACCCAGTATCCGGCCGCGCATTTCGGGGGGTGCCTCAAGATACATGATCGTTCCCTGCATAGTGGAAAAGCCGGCAACACCGAATCCGCCAATGAGAAGCGCAATAAAGGAAAAAGTAAAACCAGAAGAAAACGCGAAGATTAAAATGGCACACAGAAATACTATAGATCCATATACAAACAAGCGACGGTAGTGCATCGGTTGAACAAACAAGGCGGCCAAAATCGCACCGAAAAATGCGCCACCACCTTCGGCCGAGGCAAGCACGCCGATGTAGACAGGATTCAATCCAAGTTCCTGATTNCCTATTACTGGCACCATCGAGACAAATGGAAAACCGAAAAAATTCAATACAACCGTTACCATTAATACCATGGTGATGGTCCGATTCGATCGGATATAACGTAAACCTTCCCGCAAATCTGCGAAAAACTTAGACCCCCCGACCAAGGCCGGACCTGGACGATAAGTCATCGTCCCAATCAAGTAGATGGCAATCGAGAAAAGAAACAATCCAACCAAATAAGTCCCCTGCAGCCCAATCGTGCTATAAATTACTCCACCCAATAGGGGGCCCAACATGCGCGTCACGTTCGTGGTGGCCGAATCCAAGCTCATTGCCACGCCTACATTTTCGTTGCCAGCAATTTCACCAAGCAGTGTTCGTCTCGTGGCATAGTCAGCCGACCAGATTACGCCATTTAAAAATGCACCCAGTCCAAGGTGCCACAATTCAATATGATTGGTGAATACAAGGAGAGACAACACGGCACAACTCATTGCGTTTCCACCAAAAGTGACCAACAACAGTTGCCGGCGATTAATCTTTTCTGCCAAAACTCCGATCAAACCCCCCAGCAATATCATCGGCAGCATACGGACAACCAACATGAGAGAAACAATAAATGGCGAACCCGTTGAATCAAAGACGAAGACCGCGACGGCCAACACCTCTAGCCAACGAACCGTNCCGTAGATCAGGCCAGCCGCCCACATTCGGCGGAAGTTAGGATTGCCCAGCAGNGCTAAGCGNGCTCGCCAGCCGCTGGCNGGCCGACCTGTGTCAGATGAATCCGTCTGGGCGGTTACGATACACCTCGGAGAGATTGGGTCGCCCGCTTATCGACTGAACCATCATCGTTAAGAGCAACCTTGTAATCCACATATGCGCCTTCCGAAGTAATGAGTTCATTGCGAACATCCTCAGCAACCCGCTCGGAGTCGCGTGCCGCCGGATCACCGAACCCTCCGCCGCCGGCCATTTCCAGNACCAGATGGGTACCCGAGGGAATGTGCTGTTGGCCTTTTGAGCGCATGGGTTTCCCATCGGTCAGCGAGACCCTGCCTGCCGCACCGTCATGGCCTCCATTGCGCCCACGCGGTGCATTATCCACCCGCTCATACATTGCCAAAACATCAAACGGTATGTCGTCGACCCCGCCGACTTCCATTACCTGCCCGCAGCCGCCCCGGAATTGGCCCGCGCCGCCTGATCCCTCTCGAAACTCTTTGCGCCAGAAAACAATCGGCGTGATGGCCTCAGTAACTTCTACCGGAATCCCGCGAATGCCACTTGGGAATGCCGTTGAACTCAGTCCATCTTTGGTGGGACGTGCTCCCATACCACCGGAATTAAAATGCAGAAGATCAAACTCTGGCACGTAGCCNTGATAACCNGACTTCGCCGAAGTNNCGACACCNCCNCGCAACTGCAGATTCCACATCGATGCNGANCCTTCTGCCTGGCAACCCNCCTCCAGNACNTGATGCANGCAACCCAGCACTGTATCGGGCAAAAGGTGNCCAATGATATGNCGTGCCGCTACCGCAAANGGNCGCTGGACATTCANAATGCAGCCTTCTGGCGCATGAAAGGTGATGGGNAGCAGNGACCCATAATTGTTGGGAATATCAGGNGCNACNNCNCACTTCACGCCAAAACAGGTATAGGCCTTGGTGTAATTAAGNACCACGTTAATACCGTATCGACTCGCAGGGGAAGTGCCNGTGTAATCNACGTGAATATTGTCATCGCTTACCGTTAATTCNGCACTCAACGTNACTGGCTTNTCGTAACCATCCATGNTTAANACATTACNGAAACTTCCGTTTTTNAGCTTAGCAATNCGTTCAATNGTGGCCAGGCGAGAATTCTCGATGATAAANNCNCCCAGATCNGACAGATCGTCTTGACCAAANTCTTCCATCATCGCAACNAACCGCTCACTTCCNATATCNTTGGCACCGGCAAATGCATAGATGTCACCGACCACCTGNCCGGGTTCGCGAACGTTTGTCTCAAGGATCGAGATCAGCGTTTCATTCACCTCTCCTCGCCTGAAAAGATGCATGATGGGAATATTGACGCCCTCCTCAAACACCTGACTGGCATCAGGGCCAAAACCTCGACCACCAATATCCACCACGTGGCAGGTATTGGCAAACAGCGCAACAACTCGGCCTTTGTGATAGGTGGGCGTCACCACGGTCACATCATGCAAGTGACCAGATGTCTGCCATGGATCGTTAGTGATAAAAACATCGCCTGGCTCCATGACATCGATAGGGTAACGGGCCAGGAAATGAACAATGGCTTCCGCCATTGCGTTGATATGACCAGGCGTCCCGGTGACTGCCTGGGCCAACATCCGGCCCTGCGTGTCAAACACAGATGCCGCCAAGTCTCCGGCTTCTCGAACGCTGGTTGAGAAAGAAGTCCGGACCAGTGTCTGGGCCTGTTCTTCGACAACCGAGATCAGCCGATTCCACATAATTTGATTGCGAATTGCAGAAATGCCGCCCGGTGAACTCATTAATCTCTCCTTACAGGTTCAGGTTTTCCGCTCAAGGACAATATAGCCAGNGGTGTGAATAACCGCGGAATACTGGGCTGAGACGACAGTAGCGGTATCGTGTTCTACGATGACAGCAGGACCCGATATAGTCGCGCCAGCCTCGAGGCTGGAACGGTCATAACACGGCGCCTCATCAAACTGGCCGCTCTCTGCATCGATCAACTGGCGCTGCCCCACCGGCACCGGTACATAACTGTCAGGCTGTGAGGCCACTGGTGCTGGCGGATCCCGGAGCGTACTCACCAGTAATGTCCAGGTAAGAATTTCTACTTCTACTCCAGGGATAGTCCGCTCGTACAAACGGTGATATTCCCGCTCAAACGCCGCGCGCAGGGTTTCACCAGCCGATTCATCCAAAGGGGTTTTTTTTACGATGACCGGAATCTCAACTCCGACCTCGTGTCCTTGTCCNAAATAGCGCATAAATGCAGTCTGTGTCTGCGCAAGCGGTTGCCCAGGCGCGCCTGCCTCAACTACTGCAGCCGCCTCCTCACGCATCCCCTCAAGCAGTCGATTAGTCTCGTCCACGTTCAGACTGGACAACTGCTGGTAGTGGCTTCGAATCACTTCATAAGCCACGGGCGCACGCAGAAAACCAAGAGCTGACCCGACACCAGCACCGGGCGGAATCACAACTCGATCCACTCCCAGTTTTTCAGCTAATCGACTGACGTGAATCGGCGCTGCGCCGCCGAACGCGACCAGTGTACGGGCATCAACATTCTTTCCGCTTTCGATGGCGTGAACCCGTGCAGCATTCGCCATATTCTCATCGACAATCTCCGACACTCCAAGAGCTGCATGTTCCAAGGAGAAACCCAACAAATCCCCTACCGATCGTATCAAGGCATCAGCAGCTGATTCGGAGTCCAATCGCATACTCCCCCCAGCAAAGTTATTCGGATCAATGCGACCTAATGTCACGTCGGCATCTGTGACCGTCGGTAATTTCCCGCCCAGGCCATAACAAACCGGTCCAGGATTAGAGCCAGCACTCCCCGGCCCGACACTGATTCTTCGCATCGAATCAACCCCTGCAATCGATCCTCCCCCNGCTCCAANCTCAACCATCTCGATCACCGGAATACGAAGCGGAATGCCGCTCCCCTTTAGAAATCGATACTCCCTCGCCACCTCGAAGGTCCGAGCCGTCTGAGGCTGACCTTCGTCAATCAAACACACCTTAGCCGTGGTACCACCCATATCGTAAGACAGTACGCTGTCAAGACCGAGTTCAGCCGCAATGTGACTGCTAAAAATTGCACCCCCAGCCGGCCCAGACTCCATCAGGCGCACTGGAAATCGGACCGCCGTATCTAACGTCGTGATGCCCCCGCCCGACAACATCAGAAACAGCGGACACGTTAAACCCACATTGCGTAAGAGATCGTTTAATGCACGCAGGTGTCGACTCATTAACGGCTGCACGTAAGCATTAGCACATGCGGTGGAGATTCGCTCAAACTCCCGCATTTCCGGTGACACTTCAGACGAAAGAGTCACTTCCATATTCGAGGCTTCTTCCAGAAGAATCTCCCGCACTCGTTCTTCATGTAACGAATTGCGATAGCTATGAAGAAATCCAACGGCAATACTCCGCACGCCGGCCTCCACCAGATGCGGCACACACAAACGCACTTGCCGTTCATCAAGCGGCAATAACACGTCGCCGGTGGCGCTGATCCGCTCCGTGATTCCGTAGCGCATCGCCCGAGGCACAAGCGGCGTCGGCAACTCTATATTGACGTCATACTGCTCAAAACGATTCTCGTTTCGCATCTCGATGCTGTCCCGAAAACCCTGCGTAGTCAACAGTGCTACCGGCGATCCTGCACGCTCAATTAAAAGGTTAGTGGCGAGCGTCGTCCCATAAATCAGGATGTCAACGTCTGCGGCGTCTATCTGTGATTGTTCAAGCACATCTAGAACACCCGAGATGACACCCTCTTCAGGCTTTGGCTTTGTGGTTAAGGTCTTGGCTGTGTACTGACTCTTCTGGATCTCCAGCGCCACATCGGTAAATGTCCCACCGATATCGACCGCTATCCTACAACGAGACTTTATGGCCATACTCCTACCCGACCTTGGTCACTAATTCTTCAAGCACATCACACGCTGCGACAATATCTTGCCGCTCAATATCTACGTGGGTCACAGCCCGCATGCGGCGATGATCGGAAGCGCCAATGCGTACGCCACGCTCGGCCATGGCCTCTGACAACGCCTTTGCCGATTGCCCGGTATTACCCACATCGAAAAAAACAAGATTGCTCTCCACCGCTTCATTGATTAATGAGATGCCATCTATCGATCTCAATCGATCGGCCATAAAGCGCGCGTTGTCATGGTCCTCAGCCAGGCGATCAATATGGTGAGTCAAAGCCCAACTGCCGGCAGCGGCAAGAATGCCCGCCTGCCGCATAGCGCCACCAAAACGATGCTTCCAACGCCACGCCTTCTCAATAAATTCCGCGTCACCCGCTAACACACCTCCGACAGGACAGCCCAGCCCTTTGCTGAGATCGAGCCACGCCGTATCCACCAGTGAGGTATAGACTTTTGCTGCAATCCCGGACGCCACCACCGCATTCATCAGCCTGGCGCCATCCATATGCAAACTAATTCCCCTATCACGAGCCACATTAGAAACATCTTGCAGTGTCGCAAGGGGCCAAATGGAACCACCCCCTCGGTTTGACGTTTGTTCCACCACCACGAGCCTGGTAGGACATTGGTGAAATGAGCCTGTGCGAATTGCCTTTTCCAATTGGTCCGCTGTGAAGATGCCGTTCTCACCCCGCAGTGGCCTTACCATTGCGCCGGCAAAAACGGCCAGACCACCCGCTTCAGAAGTGATGACATGTGCTGTTTCATCGGCAATGATCTCATCACCCGCTTCACAGTGGACAGCCATTGCGATCTGGTTACACATCGTGCCCGAGGGCAAGAAAACAGCTGCTTCCTTACCAAGCAACTCAGCAATTTCCTCGCACAATCGATTGACACTGGGGTCGAGCCGCTGCTGCTCATCACCAACCTCAGCTTCTGCCATAGCCTGCCGCATTCCTGGAGGCGGCTGTGATTGAGTATCACTGTATAAGTTGATCTGCCGATTTTTCATTCGATTCATGGTCCTCATTCAAGACCGGCGCAAACGACGTACAAGGCTAGAAGTGTCCCAACGCCCACCACCCATGGACTGAACTTCCGAATAAAACTGATCCACTAAGGCACTGACCGGCAATAAAGCGCCATTCCGATTAGCCTCTGCCAGGCAAAGTCCCAAATCCTTTCGCATCCAATCGACCGCAAAGCCGAAATCGAATTTATCTTCGTGCATCGTCGCACCACGGTTCTCCATCTGCCACGACTGCGCAGCGCCTTTTGAAATCACATTCAAGACCTGGTTGGCATCCAAGCCTGCTCGCTCTGCGAAATTAACTGCCTCTGATAACCCCTGGACCAGCCCCGCAATCGCAATCTGATTGACCATTTTGGTGAGTTGCCCATTACCCACGGGACCCATCAACTGGACGGATCGCGCAAAGCTGTCGATCGCTGCACTGACACGGTCAAACGTGCTTTGGTCACCACCCACCATGACCGTCAACACTCCATTTTCTGCACCGGCCTGACCGCCAGACACGGGACCATCGAGAAACTCAAGATCCCGAGATTTCGCCTCGTCGTAGAGTTCGCGGGCGATCTCCGCAGAAGCTGTCGTGTGATCAATAAAAACCGCGCCCTTGGACATGCCGTGAAACGCCCCATCCTGTCCCATGGTGACAGCCCGGATATCATCATCATTGCCCACACAAGCGAAAACTGCCTGCGCGTCACGGGCCGCCTCAGCGGGCGTCGCCGCGGACGANCCGCCGTGNTCGGTGACCCATTGGTCAGCCTTGGCCTGGGTTCGATTGAAAACCGTAACNNGGTAACCCTTGGCAGCAAGNTGTCCNGCCATCGGGTACCCCATNACCCCTAAGCCAANAAATGCNACCCGCTCAACNGCAGCCTGATTCATCGTTCTAGNCCTCAACAGTCATATAATCNAGTCACNCNTNGGCACAACATACANGCCTAAGGANNTGNCCTNGAAATGGNAAAAAAGAAGCCCGANATCGTTGTCCGACGCGCNANCCTTGACGACTCGGGAATNCTCANTCAGTTTAACATGNCNATGGCCGANGAGACGGAGGNCCGCTCGCTTGACCAAGCGACTGTAACCGCCGGCGTGGCGCAGCTTTTNCNTGACTCNCNGCAAGGTTTTTANNTGNTNGCNGAAGTCGNNNGCNNNGCTNGTGGTTCNTTAATGATTACTTACGAATGGAGTGANTGGNGNAATGGCCTCTTCTGGTGGATNCAAAGTGTNTATGTNGAACCTGNTGCCAGACGCAACGGCGTGTTTNCNGCTCTCTATCAATNCGTAAAGCAGATGGCACANNANGACGACATCNGCNTGNGGNCTTCGCCTCTACATGGAACAAGANAATNTNCCCGCCCGAGCGGTNTACATNGCNATGGGNATGGAGANAACNCCCTANCAGGTCTTNGAGGACCTANTCTNAATANCCCANTTTGNATCTNATGACACNNGAAGAAAACGACCGTTANGCACGGCANATCCGCCTNCCGCAGGTNGGTGAANAAGGNCAANCNCGNCTAGCCGCNTCNCGNGTNCTNGTCATTGGCATGGGTGGGNTGGGNTCNCCCGTCGCGATGTACCTGACNGNAGCGGGNNTTGGCCATCTNGTCATTTCNGACTACGATCGAGTCGAGTCCTCNAACCTGCAACGACANATCGCGCATGGTCACGCAGACATCGGTGAACTCAAAGCNGCNTCNGCCTCACGGACACTCACACAACTCAATCCAGCGGTTCGGGTTGACNCGCTGGACTATNAANTCGAAGGNCAAGANCTAATCGAACAAGCAGAGCGCGCCNACGTNATCGTCGACTGNACCGACAACTTTCCNTCANGGTTTGANNTNAACCGCGTCAGNCTTCAGACCAANACNCCGCTGGTTTCCGGTGCTGCCATACGCTGGGAAGGTCAGGTAGCGACTTTTGTTCCATCTGACCCAACAAGCCCCTGTTACCAGTGCCTGTACCCCGACACGGGTATCGAAGCGGCCACCTGTGCTATGGAAGGTGTCATTGCCCCCATTGTGGGTGTCATCGGCACAACCCAAGCACTAGAAACACTGAACGTCCTTCTTGAGACAGGGCAAGGCCTGTGCGGTAAGTTACTGGTCTTCGATGGCATTGCGATGGAGTGGCAGAACATCACGCTGCCGCGGAACGTCAATTGTGCNGCCTGCGGACACCGAACTGACAGCAACTGAGACACACTTCAACCACCGATATGTGACATTTCCACTCGCGGCGGCGTTTCAGCAGTCACTGGAATCTGGCCGCGCAGTTCAGAATAGCGATCTTCGCGTTGCGACCAGATGCGGCCAATCAAACGACTTAATTCCTCATCACTTGCACCAGCGCGCAACATGCCACGAAGATCCTGCCCNGTGGCTGCAAATAAGCAGGTATAAACCTTCCCCACGGCGGATAATCTTGCTCGCGAACAGTCACCACAAAATGATTGCGTCACAGAGGTGATAAAACCCACTTCACCACCACCGTCACTATAGCGCCAGCGCTTAGCAACCTCGCCCGAATAGTTAGGTTGAAGCGACTCAATCGGCATCTCTTTATCAATAATTTCCACCAACTCCGCAGCCGGNATAACCTCTTCCAGATTCCATTTATTGGTAGTCCCAACATCCATGAACTCGATAAACCGCAGCACGGTACCTGTGCCGTGAAAATGCTGAGCCAAAGGCAAAATGCTGTGCTCGTTATAACCTCGCCGAATAACAGCATTGACCTTCACCGCATCGAAACCAGCAGCATGGGCATTGTCAATCCCCTCCAATACTTTGGCGACGGGAAAATCAACATCGTTGANGCGCTGGAAGGTTTGCTCGTCAATCGCATCGAGACTGATATTGATTCGACTAAGTCCTGCGGCGCGAAGCGACTGCGCACGTTTCAGGGTCAACATAGAGGCGTTGGTGGTCATGCTGATGTCGGTGATGCCATCAATATCTCGTAACATCTCGATCAAACGTTCAAGATTTCGGCGGATCATCGGTTCACCGCCGGTGATGCGAACTTTGCGCACACCGTGGCCAGCAAAAAGCCTCGTAATACGGGCAATTTCCTCAAGTTTCAGGAGGTCGTTGCGCGGAACAAACTTGTAACCTGNCCCAAATATCTCGCGTGGCATACAGTAAATACAACGGAAATTACACCGATCCGTTACCGATACTCGAAGATCCCGAATGGGTCGGTCCAGCGTATCGGTTGTCTGGTATTTCGCGNNCTCATTCACCGGCAGCAATTCCCCATTCGTTCAAAGTACCCGCTGCTTTCATTATCCACCCCCCCGTCGATAGGCGAGATCAAAACGGTAAAAAAACTTTTTCCTTTGCAAGGATGTCAAGCGACTGAAACAAAATTGGACCTCAGTTCTCGGTAAAGACATGGCAGCGATCCTACGCCGTCCTTCTTTACCAAGAACAATATCAATCTCGCCCCCATCATAGTCTATGAGCACCCCATCATTCCTGATTTGGCACTGCCACTCCCTTGCCAAAGTCTGAAGGGACCTGAAGAATTCCCGGTGACTGAGTCCCATATCCCGAACCACCACCATTCTATCTGCTTCACCGTCACTCATTAACCTGAATCAACCACCCGCTACCGCTGGCCAGATCGCTACCGTATCTCCGTCCTGCAGTACCGCCTCAACACGCGCCGCGGCATCCTGATAAACACCGTTTAACAATACAAGATGCACTTGATCGAGCGGCACATTGTAGCGCTGAATTAACGTCGAAATAGACTGTCCGTCGGGCAGTTCCACCTCGATCACATTATCTTTCGACCCTGACGGCAAATAG
The DNA here is from genome assembly GCA_002714255.1 of Acidiferrobacteraceae bacterium. Lineage (GTDB taxonomy): Bacteria > Pseudomonadota > Gammaproteobacteria > Arenicellales > UBA868 > UBA11791. The sequence continues at coordinate 13,318 of PAWW01000039.1, read as the reverse complement.
TGCGCCAAACCAGCATACAGCTTAAAGGTTATCTGCAACTGATCTTGCCCCGCCCAACACTTATCAAAAAATCAATCGAGCGCCTTCGTGGTTAAACCCACACCCTGTGTGGCTGCGACGTAGGCTTCCATCAGGCACAAAGGGTTGTCAAGCAAGCGATCCTTCCAAACACCCAGATGCAAACCCGTTTGGATTAAACCACGCATAACGCCAATGTGATCGGTATGCCCCAGTGTGTTAGCACCCACAAGCACGTCATCATGAAACTGCAAATTGAGATACTGAAACCGATTCGGGGCATTAAGCTCAGCAGATTCGCCGCCACTGAGCCCCTCCCAGGCGCCAAATGAAGTGGAGACCAATCCCATGGTATCGAGCACATTCATATTCAGGCTGCCTCGATGCAACTGTTCATGACCTGAAGTCATATTTGATGCGGCCACTCGTCCGTGATCTACTGCTGTCGGCTGAATTGCCTGTATCGTGTAGTCACCGGTTGAGAAATCACGGCCCTGGGCCACGTCACCTGCTGCAAATAGGTTCGCCACACTACTCTCTAAACGCTCGTTCACTAAAATGCCTTGATCGATATCCACACTCGAGCCTTCCAGGAACTGGGTATTGGGTGCGACACCGGTCGCACTAATCACAAGATTCGCTATGAGCGTTTCTCCATTAGACAAGGAGACTGCCAGTGGATTACCACTAGTAATCCCCTCGACCCGCGTTGAGGTCAACACCCGCACCCCGCGCTGCTCGCACCAACGCTTTATCAAACCGCCTGACGCCTCGTTCATCATCCTAGGCACCATCCTGTTTTCGAGCTCAACCACTGTCAGGTCGACACCTCGAGCCGCCAGCGCTTCGAGAATGATGCAACCAATAAAGCCAGCCCCCATCAGTACTACCTTGGCCCCTTTATCTGCGCGGGCCGCAATGTTGCGGTAATCAGCCAGTGTCCAGCACGGATGCACCCCCGGCAAATCCATCCCCTCAATCGGCGGTGATATCGGAGTTGCTCCCGTAGCGACCAATAGCCGGTCATAGGAAATGGTGGTGCCAGAGCCAAGCGCCACGGATGCCTCAGCGGCTGACACCGATAGCACGCGATCATTGATCACTTCGATATTCAAACCATCAAAGTGGCGGTCACTTTTCCTTAGATAAGTACCTTCTTCGGCCACGCGATCCATCAGGCAATAGGGAATCGCCATTCGAGAATAAGGCGGTTCTGGCTCATCCCCAATCAATTGGATGCTAGCGCCTGCATCCATGCGACGCAGTGTTTCCGCTGCGATCACGCCGGCTGGGCCGGCACCGACGATCACATAATTCATGAGAACTCCTCCGGCAAGCAAACAGGGCGACCCTCAGGCCGCCCTGTTCCTCGACATCTTAGTGGTGGAACAACGCGAACGCGCGTCGACTTAACCCGGCAGGCGTAACCGCTCACGGGTTTCATCGGAGAGATTGCCATCCTGCCTCCAACCACGTTCTTTGTAGTACTCCGGCAGCATTTCAGCTAAACCACTCACCTTACCCTCTGCAGGGCCGGTATTCGCAGCCTCCTCAAGCATTCGCTTAGGTAGCGTGTCATCAGCAGCAGTCAGGCCTGCNCGCATATTAAAATCCCGTTCCAGATTCCAGATTCTCTCGCCCGTTTCCATCAAACGATTGGCATCCCAGTCCCCTTCACAGGCCGAATCCATATGCGGAGCCACATTCTCTAAGCTCCAGGCAAAACTCGTAAATAGACACAAACCGGTCGAATCCCAGGCAGCTGTCACGTCCTGGAAAGCTTTAACCAACCCGGCCTTTCCGTCCGTCACTAGTGGATCGGTTTTTTCAGGTATCCCGAGAATTTCCGACGAGACAGTGTAACCTCGAAGATGACAAGCACCCCGATTAGACGTCGCATAGGCCAATCCCATCCCCTGAATACCTCGCGGGTCATAAGCCGGGAACTCCTGCCCCTTCACCGTCATTGACAAGTCAGGGTGACCATACTTCTCGCACAAACGCTTGGAGCCAAGCGCGAGGTCCGCGCCAAAACCCTCCCCCGTGGCAACTTTTTCAGCCGCCCATGCAAGTGCTTCAGCCGATCCAAAGTTGAACTCCATCCCATCGGTTTCCTTCGTAGTAATCGCACCGATGTCAAATAACTCCATTGCCGCGGCCACCGTTGCACCAAACGAGATCGGATCAAAGCCATCTTCGTTACATAAAAAATTGGCATAGGTCAATGTATCCAAATCATCAACACCCGTGTCCGCGCCAAGCGCCCAGGCCGCCTCATATTCCAGNCCNCCNGAATTNCCCCAGTACTGTGGNTTGTTCTCNACNGTGAAGTGGCCTTGGTCAATGGTCGAGATACGACCGCAAGCAATCGTGCAACCGAAACAGGCCGCGTTNGTCGTNAGATTCGGCCNGCCATCTGTTTTTCTAACNTCAAGCATCTGTTCTGCAGAAATCTTGCTGGCACCATCAAATTTCACTTCACGCATATTNCGAGTCGGCAAAGCGNCTGACTCATTAATCACATTCATCAGNACCTGCGTACCCAGCGTTGGTAACCCCTCTCCAGTAACCGGATGATCAGCCAGCACCTGTTTCTGTTCACGGGCAGTCTCCATGAAACGTGCCGGGTCCTTAATGTTGCCCACACCCCGAGTCCCACGAACCGCCAGGGCTTTGAGGTTCTTCGACGCCATAACCGTACCAACACCCGAACGCCCGGCTGCCCGGTGAAGGTCATTCACGATACCAGCATAAAGACAGCCAGCTTCTGCAGAACGCCCGCAGGCCGCGATACGGAGTTGAGGATCCTGATGTTTCTTATGCAAAAGCTCGTCCGTTTCCCATACCGACTTACCCCAAAGGTCATCGGCGGACAGCAGCTGCGCTTCTTCATTCTCGATATAAAGATAGACCGGTTTATCCGATTTACCCTCGAGGATAACCATGTCCCAGCCAGCCGATTTGAGCTCTGCGCCAAGAAACCCACCCGAATTGGAGCATGCAATCGCGCCGGTTAACGGTCCCTTGGTGATTACCGAATAGCGACCGCCAGTGGACGCCATCGTGCCGGTCAAAGGGCCAGTCGCAAATATCAATTTATTGTCTGGTCCCAATGGATCACATGTGGCATCCACTTCCTCAACCATGTATCGAGTCGCAAGACCCCGTTGACCAATGTAATCTTGCGCCCACTCCGTATTCAACGGCTCACTGGTGCAGGTCCCTTCACTGAGGTTGACCCGTAATACCTTGTTAGTCCATGCCATGTGTCATTCCCCTTCTGTATTCGCTTAAGCTGATGCCTGCGCTGCGTTGTCAGTCTTAGCAGCCCATGCACGCATACGATCAAGTCCTGTTGTATCGGCATCAATGTACGTGATCGCAGCCGTCGGGCAGGCGCTGGCACACGCCGGATCACCACCACAAAGATCGCACTTAATGACTTTGCCCGTATCCTGGTTGTAGTTCACTGTGCCAAAGGGACAGGCGATGGTGCAGACCTTACAGCCCACACAACGATCTTCAATAATGTCCTTACTACCTGTCTTTGCGTTAATGACGATCGCGTCGACCGGACAGGCTTGCATACACCACGCCTCATCACACTGAGTGCAGGTATACGGTACGAATCGACCTTCTTGATGAAAGGTGAACACCTTAATCCGCGACTTGGCCGTATTGAAGACCCCTTCGTTTTCAAACGAGCAGGCCAACTCACACTGCACGCAACCCGTGCACTTGCCAGGGTCAATATGTAGCGACTTCTGCATCTCTCATCCTCCTCCCGTAAAGTACAATATGTGAATGAGACGTGTTCTCATTTTTTCGTTCTATTGCTTCGACTCATGTTATCAGGCCAACGGAAAAAGAGCCAAATTCCCGATATCTCAACCGGCAGCCCTCCATAACCCCTTTGGGAACAGAGTAAAATCCCTCGGCAGTACTGGTCTTGGCCTGAGGTCCTAGTTGAGAGTTCGCCGACTGATGATGCCCAGCGCATTAGGCATGATTCGCCCCTCCCTTGAGAGAACCGCGTGAAACCTGGATTTATTCTGACCCTTAAGTTATTCGTTGTCGCAGTATTGTTTGCCGTGATCTTTAACGCGACCGAATGGCATGACAGTATTTCACGCCTAGATGTCAACGGCGAGGTCACGACCAGGGTTGAGGGACAGATTATCGGCCATTGGAACGGCCCAACGGTTCAATTTCTTAGCGATGAGAGCGGTCAACTCCTGACAATAAAACAGAACTCCGATGGACAGAGTACAACCACGCTGATCAGTCCAGGCTTCATCACCTATTTCAAAAATCTCGATCTTTATCTGTTTGCGCTCAGCAGTTTCATGTTCGTGATATTTGCTTTAGTGATTAATACTCGATGGTGGTGGCTACTCCGAGCCAATGAATTAGGGGTCGGCTTCTGGGAGGCACAGCGCTATTCCTGGATTGGATTCTTCTTCAATAACATCATTCCAGGAGCGACTGGAGGCGATGTCATCAAAGCGATCTACATTGCCCGGCGCTGCCAGGGGGAACCCGTTCGGGCGCTAGTTTCAGTCGCCGTTGACCGCGTGATCGGACTGCTGTCACTGGTCTTCGTCGGCAGCCTTGCCAGCACCCTGACGGTGACCCGCTTTCCTCAGCTGAGTTACTCTATTTGGCTGGCGGCCATCGGAATCGCCGGCTGTGCTGCTCTCCTCGTCAGTCCCACTCTGCGCAGGGTCGTGCGCTTTGAACGCGGAATCGGATACTTACCCAAAAAAATTGCTAAAGTCATTCGGGATCTAGACCAAGCAGTACTCTATTACCGAACACAACTCAAAGGCATTGGACTTTGGATACTGTTTAGCCCTGTCATTTACAGCGTTGTCTTTGTCAGCTTCTTTATCATGGATCGCGCGCTTGGCGTGGGTCTCCAGTTGACTGACTATTTTGTTATCTGCCCTATAGTTTTTGTTCTCCAGGGCATACCCATTGCTCCAGCCGGCTGGGGTATCGGCGAAGCCTTGTTTGGAGGTCTGATCGGAAAGTTTGGCGCCGCTAATCTTGGTGGCATTATTGGGGCTGAAGCCATGATGCGCACCCGCGGCGTCGCTGTGTCAATTCTTTACCGCTCCCAGGTTGCTCTGTGGTCACTGCTGGGAGGTCTGTTCACCCTGATCGAACGTCGACGTCATTAGGCAAGTGGCACGATACATCAGAAATCAACGATCGATCTTTACAAACACGATAACCATGACATTCGATGATCAACGTTATCTGCCACCCGAGCCCGGGCCAGATGGAAAAATTGATGTGACCATCACCTATCTCGAGATGCGTGAACACCCTCACATCGCTAAAACAACCCAACCGCTCGCCGGTCACCTCGCTGTGATTCAAGCGAGAAATCCGACAGTCAGTTTTTACCGTTTTCTCTACCATACCGCGGGCGAGCCATGGCTGTGGTATGAGCGCCGTTCTATGGACGATAACACTCTCGCGACCTTGGTAACCAACAGCAACGTAAGAATCTATGTGCTTTACGTCGATGGAGTCCCAGCGGGCTATGTCGAATTGAATTTACAAGTCCCGAGCGATGTTGAACTTACGTATTTCGCCATATTCCCCGAGTTTATCGGCCGCCGATTAGGTCCTTGGTTACTACAGTGGGCTGTCAACACGGCGTGGTCTGGTAAGCCAGAACGTTTTCGAGTCAACACCTGCAGCCTGGATCACCCCAAGGCCCTACTGATTTACCAACAACAGGGATTTACTCCCTATCGTCAGGAAACCGTCCGTATTTTAGATCCGCGGCAACTCCCATCGTGGCGGACCACCTAACGATCCTGCAGAGCACACTAAACCATCCATGTAGCATCACGCATGTCACTGGGGTTCCACCTGATCTGCACTGGCAATGATCCAGGCCTTACGATCGGCCGCGCGCTTGCGCGCAAGCAAGCGATCCATCGCCTGCTCCGAACGATTTCCCTTGTCAACCTGCAATTGCACCAAGCGTCGCGTAGTTGGATCCATGGTGGTTTCTCGAAGTTGCAAAGGATTCATCTCGCCCAAGCCTTTAAAGCGCTGAACATTAACTGTACCGCGCAATTTGTCTGCATCAATCTTTTTAAGAATGCGTTGCCGCTCTTTTTCATCCAACGCATAAAACACATGCCTGCCAACGTCGATTCGAAATAGCGGCGGCATCGCAACACACACTCGACCCGCATCGATCAGGGGCCGAAAATGTCGCAAAAACAACGCGCACAACAAAGTCGCGATGTGTGCACCGTCAGAATCAGCGTCCGCAAGGATACAAACCCTCCCATAGCGTAAACCTCCGATGTCACTAGAACCTGGATCAACCCCAAGCGCCACTGCAATATCATGAACCTCCTGTGATCCGAGTACCTCACGTGAGTCGACTTCCCAGGTATTCAGAATCTTTCCACGCAATGGCATGATGGCCTGGTAATGTTTGTCGCGAGCTTGCTTTGCAGAACCGCCGGCCGAATCACCCTCAACCAAAAATAATTCAGTCGATTCAAGATCACGGTTAGTGCAATCCGCCAATTTACCGGGCAGGGCCGGACCCGTTGCGACCTTCTTGCGCTCGACCTGCCGGTCTGACCGCACTCGTGCCTCGGCGTTGTGAATCGCGATGGCCGCAACACGCTCGGCATCCACCGTATGTTGATGGAGCCACAAACTGAAGGCATCCTTGATCGCGCCCGACACAAAGACTGCGCAGTCGCGGGAGGACAACCGCTCCTTGGTCTGGCCCGAGAATTGAGGATCCTTCATACGTACAGATAACAGATAGCTTGCCGGATTCCAAACATCATCGGGTGTCAGACGAATACCACGCGGCAAAAGATCACGAAATTCACAAAACTCGCGCAGGGCCTCCACCAAACCCGTACGAAATCCGCTGACGTGTGTCCCGCCCTGAATGGTCGGTATCAAATTAACGTAGCTTTCACAGACCGGTTCACCGCCATTAACCAACCATGCTATCGCCCAATCTAGCTGCCAATCACTTTTCTCGACCTGTCCACAAAACGGAAACTCCGGGGCCACATCAACCCCACCCAGTTCACTCAGCAGGTGATCCGGAATACCGTTCTCGTAACACCAGGTTTCATTGTGCTTCGGCTGACCCTCATCCTTAAATCGAATCCTAAGGCCCGGGCACAACACGGCCTTGGCGCGTAAAAGACGCTTCAGCGGAGCCAACGCAATAGTGGGAGAGTCAAAAAATTCAGGATCGGGCCAGAACCTCAAATAGGTCCCTGTATTCCTGACGTTGACTTTNCCCTTTGGCTTAAGCGGCCCAAGCGGAACGCCGTCAGCAAAGCTCATTTCGTGCTCTCGCCCGGCCCGGCGAACCCGCACCTCGAGTNGCCGCGACAAACCATTGACAACCGATACCCCCACGCCATGCAATCCACCAGAAAACGCGTAATTCTTGTCCGAGAATTTGCCTCCGGCGTGAAGTCGAGTGAGAATGACTTCCACGCCACTGACCTTCTCACCTTTGTGTTTGTCAACAGGCATGCCTCGCCCATCATCTTCAACACTCAACGACCCGTCCTTAAATGCCGTGACACTGATCTGACGACAGTAGCCGGAGATCGCTTCATCAACGCTGTTATCGATTACTTCCTGAGCCAGATGATTGGGTCGCTCAGTCTGGGTATACATGCCAGGGCGCTTGCGCACTGGCTGCAACCCAGTCAAAACTTCAATCGCACCCGCGTCGTAGCGATCATTCATACGCAAAGTGCCGTATATCCTGGGGCATTTGCTTTGTCATTAAACGGCAATCACAAGCCACAATGCAGATGGGATCTGCCTAACAAGACAAATCGGCACGGAGTGAGTAAATAATATCGTTCGATACCGTAGGGATCGTGTGCTGGTAAGCACCATGTTGAATGCCCGCTGAGAGGGACGCGCCGCCGGCCACCGTCTGCCCCATCTCTGAATCCAGTTCAAAGCGGAGAAAATGGACGGCTGATGTCTTGTCTTCGGTGCTGCGTTCTAAATCCTCATCAGCAACCGCGTAAACTGGTTCGAAGCCGTCGACCTGGACCCATACCCGCTGCTCGATACCAACCATGTTACGGAGCGCAATACGCCGCTCTTCGACATCATCGAACTGAATCAACATGGTGGCTTTCCAGTTCATTCCATCAGGGATCAGAGGATTGTATACAGCCAATTCTTCGACGATACCCTGTGGTTCAAAAATACGTTCCACCCGCAACATTTCCTGCACTTGGTAGCGAATCGTTATTCGATCCTCAAAGAGCAAACTGACATTGGGACCAATGGAAAGTCGGCGGGCCTGTTTGTGATTCAGCACTTCTTGCCGGAACTCCGATCGACACTGAGCGTATTGTTCGAGCGACCACAATTCGTCCAGGGTTAATTTTTCCATAACCCATCCTTATTCAGTTCGATCGCCATCAGGGCCGGGCAGTCCCAGCCCTGGTGGCGAAGCAATTACCGCAAGACCCCATCACTCGTCAAGAGTGTCCAACGCCTTCTGAAAGCGATTGGCATGAGAACGCTCGGCCTTAGCCAGCGTTTCAAACCAGTCAGCGATTTCGTCAAAGCCTTCTTCACGCGCAGTCTTTGCCATCCCCGGGTACATGTCGGTGTACTCGTGCGTCTCCCCCGCAATGGCAGCTTTCAAGTTATTTCCCGTTTCGCCAATTGGAAGGCCGGTGGCGGGATCTCCCACTTCCTCAAGATGCTCAAGATGTCCGTGAGCGTGCCCTGTTTCCCCTTCAGCTGTCGAACGAAAGACGCTAGCAACATCGTTATAACCCTCTACATCCGCCTTGCTAGCGAAATAGAGATAGCGCCGGTTTGCCTGAGATTCCCCTGCGAACGCATCCTTCAGATTCTGTTCTGTTTTACTGTCTTTCAATGCCATTGTTCTCTCCTGTATTTCCTGATNACCCCAGATTCCACCGATCAAAGATGCAATCAGTGAACTGACCCAATAAACTCATGTATAACTATACGCGGGACCTGTGAACGCTGCGTGAACGGGACCACCCGTCGGCAACTTCGCCAAGCCCGTATAACTTGGATTTTACCCTAACTACCGCCATGGCACGTCAAGCAAAACCTAAACTTTCTGACTTTGAGAAATCCCTCAACGAACTGGAGAAAATTGTCGAGCGTATGGAACATGGGGAACAATCTCTGGAAGCATCCTTAAAGGATTTCGAACGCGGCATGACATTATCCCGGGCCTGTCGAGCCAGTCTTGAAGACGCAGAGCAGCGTATCGAGAAACTGGTCGAAANAGAAGGNGCTCTTGAGGTGGAAGTTTTCGACCCAGAAGACTAAATGCAAAACCCAGGTTCTCTCAAAAACCGTTGGCCCATCTGGCTTGAACGGCTTGAAGACAAGCTCAACCTTGTATTGCCCAGCGGCGAGCAAACCCCTGGACATCTTCACCAGGCCATGCGCTATGCCGTACTCGGAGCGGGTAAACGGTTCCGGGCAGCACTGGTCTACGCCACCGGCGAATCCCTCGGCGTCGACCTCANCATTCTCGATGTACCGGCATGCGCNGTNGAACTGGTACACGCCTTCTCACTGATTCATGATGATCTACCGGCAATGGACGATGATGCTTTTCGCCGCGGCAAACCATCATGTCATCTCGCCTTCGATGAAGCCACAGCCATCCTNGCCGGCGACGCGCTTCAAACGNTGGCTTTTGAGTCAATTGCTGATGACNCTCACNTTGNCGTCAGCGATACGACACGACTGAGAATGATNACNATCCTCGCNCAAGCNGTCGGCTCACNGGGTATGGCCGGCGGTCAAACNATTGATCTNCAAAGNACGNATCAAGCGCTGTCGGAGNNTGCNCTTAAAGCGCTTCACGANATGAAAACTGGCGCACTCATTAGCGCTTCGGTGACCCTCGGTGCNGTGGCCAGCGAATCGATCCATCCCAAATCACTCGATGCTTTNCAACGCTATGCTGAGGCCGTAGGGCTNGGTTTTCAGATCGCCGATGATATTCTAGATGAGGTTTCCGACCCGGCATTACTGGGAAAACCGCAGGGTGCGGATAAACGCCGTGGAAAATCAACTTACCTCAGCCTACTTGGCGAAAGCACTGCCCGCCATGCTGCCGAAACACAACTGGCCCTAGCAAAACAGGCCCTGCAGGCTCTACCTCTGGACACTCAGTTACTCAATGAATTGGCGCAGTTTGCTATTGAGCGTCGACATTGAGATTAATGCCAACAAGCGAGTATCCTCTCGTCTGCGCTTAGCCACACATTCAAATCATGACAGCCAGCAACGACCCTGCCGAGAACGAGTCTCTGCTTACGGAAATTAACTCTCCTGCGGAACTTCGCGCGAGAGACGTCAATGAATTACCGGGCGTTGCAGCAGCAGTGCGCGATCACCTTGTACGGACTATTTCACGAACAGGCGGTCATCTGGCGGCAGGCCTGGGTACGGTCGAACTGGCCGTCGCATTGCACTATGTATTCAATACACCCGAAGACCGATTGGTGTGGGACGTGGGCCATCAGGCCTACCCACATAAGATGCTCACCGGGCGCCGGGATCGGCTACACACCATTCGGCAGGCCGATGGCCTATCTGGCTTCCTGCACCGTCAGGAAAGTGAGTACGACACTTTCGGTGCCGGACATTCGAGCACTTCAATCAGCGCTGCGTTTGGCATGGCCAGCGCTGCCAAACTCAAGAACGAAGAACGTCACATTGTGGCCGTTATTGGTGACGGCGCCCTAACCGCTGGTGAAGCCATGGAAGGCTTGTATAACGCCGGGGACAGTGATACCGACCTTCTTGTCATCCTCAATGACAATGAAATGTCGATTTCGCCTAATGTGGGGGCGTTAACTAACTATCTGGCACGGATTCTTTCCGGACGCACCTACACTACCGTTAGATCGGGTAGCAAAACGGTACTCGGCACCATACCACCGGTGAAGGCACTGGCCCGACGGTGGGAAGAACACGTCAAGGGCATGGTCATGCCGAGTACCTTATTCGAGGAATTGGGTTTTTATTACATCGGGCCGATCGACGGGCACAATGTTAAGTTGATGGTCACCACTTTACGCAATATGAAGGCGTTGCGCGGCCCCCGTTTCCTACATATCGTCACTCGCAAAGGACAGGGGTACAAACCCGCTGAAGGTGACCCCCTGAGTTACCACGGCGTTGTCCCCTTTGACCCAGATACCGGCAAAGTCGAGAAAAAAGCGACCAACCGTACCTTCACGCAAGTATTTGGCAGCTGGTTATGTGACATGGCGGCATCCGATAACCGCCTCATCGGCATCACACCCGCCATGCGAGAAGGTTCAGGATTGGTGCAATTCTCCCAACAGTACCCCGATCGCTATTTCGACGTCGGTATTGCAGAACAACACGCGATCACCTTTGCCGGCGGACTGGCGTGCGAAGGTCTCAAACCCGTCGTGGCCATCTATTCCACGTTTCTGCAGCGGGCCTACGACCAGCTGATTCATGACATTACCATCCAGAAACTCGATGTGACTCTGGCCATCGATCGTGCAGGGATCGTCGGCGCAGACGGCGCTACCCATCAAGGCGCATTTGACCTCAGTTACCTGCGCTGCCTGCCCAATCTGATAGTGATGGTACCGGCTGACGAAGCGGAGTGCCGTGACATGCTCTTCACGGCCTACCTGCATAATGGACCCGCAGCAGTGCGCTATCCAAGGGGTTCCGGTCCAGGAATGATCGAACGCGAAACAATGACCCAAATGCCGATCGGTACAGCCGAGATCAAACGCCGTGGCACTCGCGTTGCCCTGCTTGTCTTTGGCACCCTGCTGACGCCTGCACTTGTCGTCGGCGAAGCACTGGGCGCAAGCGTCGTCAATATGCGGTTCGTAAAACCACTGGATGAAGGCGTTGTCCTTGAAATGGCTTCCTCTCACGACCTGTTGGTAACGGTGGAGGAAAACGTCATAGCAGGCGGTGCCGGCTCAGCGGTAAGCGAGTACCTGCATTCTTTGGGAAACAGCGTCCGAGTGCTGAACCTTGGCCTTCCCGATAAGCATGTCGAACATGGCGCAGCTAACGAAATGCTGGCCGAGTGTGGCCTGGACGCGGATGGCATGCGTCGCGCTATTGAATCTGCGATTTCCATGCCTCGTGCATTAGAATCTGCTTAACCCCATCACCCACAGTCCTTCATTGTTGCATCCCGAGAGAAAATCATGGCCATTCCAGAAACCACAGCTTCAGTGACTCATATTGCTGATGTCCAACAGCGTCCTGATACACGTAACCTGACAATCGACAAGGTTGGCATCAAAGACATCCGACATCCGGTGAGAGTTAAAGACCGCAGCGGTTGGGAGCAACATACTGTGGCCAACTTCAATATGTATGTGGAGTTACCACACGAATTCAAGGGTACCCACATGTCTCGATTCGTTGAGGTCTTGAATAACCATGAGCGCGAAATCTCGGTGCAATCCTTCCGCTTAATGTTGCATGAGATCAGTAAACGCTTGGATTCGACAAAGAGCCACGTCGAGATGAACTTCCCCTTCTTTGTTGAAAAACAGGCACCTGTGAGCAAGGTACCGAGCCTCATCGACTACGAAGTGACACTTGTTGGAGAAGTCAACAATGGCGAACCGACCGTTGAGATACGCATTCAAGTGCCAGTGACCAGCCTTTGCCCGTGTTCTAAGGAGATCTCTGACTACGGTGCACACAACCAACGGTCACACGTCACGGCCAAAGTGAAATCGACACAGTTTATATGGATCGAGGAGATCATCGACATCATCGAGACGGAGGCCAGCTGCGAACTATACGGGTTACTAAAACGCCCCGACGAGAAATTCGTTACTGAAAAGGCATACGACAATCCCAAGTTTGTCGAAGATTTAGTGCGGGATATTGCAAGAAAATTTAATGAAGACGAACGTATCGAAGCGTATAGCGTCGAAGCGGAAAATTTTGAATCGATTCACAATCATTCCGCTTACGCTCAAATCACCCGCGGCCTCGATTCCTAGGGCGCGACAACTCTTTTGCGAATCGGCATCGACCTTGGCGGCACCAAGACCGAGGGGGTAGTTCTAGACTCCGGCGACGCTGAAATTGTTCGTCGTCGTTATCCAACCCCAATCGATGGTGGATATTCGGCAATTCTCGATACCATGGTTTCTCTGGTCGACGAACTGGAAGAGCACGCCGGCGCACCCTGCCGAGTCGGCATCGGCACCCCTGGTGCACTGTCACGAAAAACCGG
>PAWW01000038.1 GCA_002714255.1 Acidiferrobacteraceae bacterium | reverse complement strand
TGCTGGAGATCTGTTTCGCATGTACCACGCATTTGCCGACAGTCAGCGATGGACGGTCGAAATCATGAATCAAAGTGCCGGTGAACACGGCGGCTACCGCGAGATCATCAGCCGTATTATTGGCCGCGGTGCGTATTCCCGACTTAAATTCGAATCAGGCGCCCACCGAGTGCAGCGTGTTCCTGCAACCGAGGCCCAGGGTCGAATCCACACATCGGCCTGCACAGTCGCAGTGTTACCTGAAGCAGACGAGATTGACGATGTAATGATCGACACGGCAGATCTTCGCATCGATACTTACCGCGCGTCGGGTGCGGGTGGTCAACACGTGAATCGAACTGACTCCGCGGTACGCATTACGCACTTGCCCTCCGGCATCGTCGTGGAATGCCAGGATGAGCGATCACAGCATAAGAACAAGGCCCGCGCCCTATCAGTGCTACGGGCGCGTCTGCTTAAAGCGGAAGTTGAGCGCCAGAAAAACGAGGAAGACACTGCGCGCCGCAATCTGGTTGGCAGCGGTGACCGTTCAGAGCGGATACGGACTTACAATTTTCCTCAAGGTCGTGTGACCGATCACCGCATCAACCTCACGCTTTACCGACTCGAAGCCGTTCTCTCAGGCGACCTTAAAGAAGTCATCGAACCGCTCGCGGCAGAACATCAGGCGGATCAACTCGCGGCAATGGCAGTCGAGTGACGCGCGTTGCGACCGAAACACTGCTGCGTAACGTCCGAAAGCGGCTAACCGGCGCCAGTCCCTCACCAGCACTGGATGCCGAATTGCTCCTCGCCGAGGCACTTGTTGTCACGCGCATCAACTTATACACACAGCCTGAACTATCACTCGACAACGACGCTCGCGCTCGATTAGAAGACAACCTACGCCGGCGTCTCACGGGTGAACCGATTGCCTACATCACTGGGAGAAAAGAATTCTGGTCTCTCGATCTAAAGGTCACACCGGCGACTCTGGTGCCGCGACCGGAAACCGAACTGCTGGTTGCGATCGCACTCGAATTACTGCACGACCACCAGGCTGTGAATATCGCTGATCTCGGTACCGGCAGCGGGGCAATTGCCCTAGCCCTGGCCCATGAAAGATCATGCGCAAGCATTAAAGCAACTGACATCTCGAGCGATGCGTTGGCCATCGCGCAACATAACGCCACGGCGCTCGGTATCACCAACGTGCAATTCAACCGGGGGACCTGGTTTGAACCTTTGGCAGGCCAGTGCTTTGATATGATCACCGCCAATCCGCCTTACGTCGCCATCGAAGATGCCGACCTCGACACCATCCAAACTCGACACGAACCGCCGCTAGCCCTCTTTGCTGGGACCGACGGGCTAAGCGCGCTTCGCATAATTATTGCCGAGGCACCAACCCATATTCGCCCGGACGGGTATCTGATCCTCGAACACGGTCATCTGCAGGGCCAGGCAGTGCGTGATTTATTGTGCCACTCAGGGTTCCATTCTATAGTCACCCACAATGACCCTGCCGACCTGCCTCGCGTTAGCATCGGTCGACGTTAAGTATTGCTCAGGGAGACCGACGCATGTTCAGTTACGCTAGAAAAGCCTCGCCACTACCCGGCCCCAGTGAGNCGCTGGCTGGACGCNACACACCGATCAGCTTNACTGGCGTGCATGTTGTCAACGGTCGCTCTATTCAACCTCCGTTTCCATCAACGTGTGAGTNTGCCGTCTTTGGAGTGGGCTGTTTCTGGGGCGCAGAGCGCATCTTCTGGCAACACGATGGAGTCCACACCACGGCCGTTGGCTACGCTGGGGGACTCACACCCAATCCAACGTACGAGGAAGTGTGNTCAGGCTTNACGGGCCACAACGAAGTGGTCCTGGTGGTGTTCGAGCCTGCCGAGGTAACTTATGAGACATTGCTCGGCCTCTTCTGGGAAGCCCATGATCCGACGCAGGGCATGCGTCAAGGAAATGATGTCGGCACGCAATACCGATCCGGNATCTACACTTTCAACGATGCNCAGGNAAAAGCGGCGAAACGCTCACTANAGCACTATGGCGCGACACTNAAANAANCGGGCTACGGTGCNGTGACNACGGAAATTGTTCCGTCCCCCGAGTTCTACTACGCCGAGGAATACCATCAACAGTATCTAGCCCGAAATCCCAATGGTTACTGTGGCTTGGGCGGTACCGGCATCCTCTTCAAGGACGACTGCGCCTGAAGGCGCTCGTTAATCGATGGGCGGCTTCAGTGGCATCGGAAAAGCCGCAACGTTTCCCTTTTGTTCGCCACCCGGGAGAATCTTNGCTCGGCCTTCCTTTTCAACCTCATCGATACGAACCACGGCATGCAGCGGCACATAGGTGCGCTTGACACCGCTGAACTCTGCCTTGAGTTTCTCATCCGAAGGGTCAACCACAACTTTTGAGCGCTCACCAAAAATAATGTCANCCACCTCAACAAATGCGTACATTGCACTTTGAGATATCTCGCGCGCATAGAGTTCGTAGATGTTTCCTTGATTGTGGAAAACAATCCGATAGATGCTCTTGTCTGTCATTACGTATCCTGCATTATTGGGGCCTCGGCGCGAAGCGACTGACTNATGGTAACTCGCGCACAATTATACCCACGCGGGCTNCCAACCTCGCGCCCTTAGGATATGGGGTGAGGCATCGANNTTATCAAGCCATCCGGTCNATCGGGTGGNGTTTATTGCAGCTGGTCATCGCNAGCGGNCTATTTCTGTCGGTTAGCCACAATNCAGTCGCCGCCATGCCGCAAAGTCTCGCNGTAGAACTTGAACATCTGGGCCTTCCGGCAACAGCAATCAGCCTCTATGTGCATCGCCTGGGCAACGACCAGCCCCTCCTGACCCACCTGGCAGACCGACCTCGAAACCCCGCCTCGACGATGAAACTCGTCACCACCGCCGCCGCGCTCGANCTACTTACGCCCACCCACACCTGGCAGACCCANACGTATNTGCTCGGCCAACTGCAACGCGGTACCCTCGATGGTGATCTGCTTATCCAGGGGAGCGGTGACCCGCAACTCGTCATCGAGGATTTCTGGCGGTTGATCGAAAACTTGCGCCAACGGGGCCTAAGACATATTACCGGTGACCTGGTACTGGACAGTTCACTTTTTGATCGCAGCGCCATCAACACTAAACCACTAGATCACAAGCGCTATCGGGCCTACAACACTCCACCCGACGCGCTGCTAGTCAACTTCCGGGCTACGCGGCTCGAGGTCTTTCCGGAAGGGCAGTCTCTTCGTATTTACGCCGATCCACCTGCCACGACACTGCGCCTGGAGAACCATATCAAGGTGTTGACCGGGCGCTGCAAAGGACGTACCGGCGGTATCACCTTGACCGTCGAACACCAAGCGAGTGGGACACTGGCCAAGCTCGGCGGGCGCTACCCTGTCACGTGTGGACCAACCGGCTTTGGTCGCGTGCTGTTGACACAAGACGCTTACGTGTATGGCGTGTTCCGTCATCTTTGGCTTGCCTCGGGTGGCACGCTGCGTGGGACTTGGCGCAGCGGTGTCGCGCCAACTAACCAGCGAGCCTTTGCGAGCCATCGCTCCGACCCACTGGCCAGCACGGTGCGCGATATCAACAAATNCAGCAACAATGTGATGGCACGTAACTTGCTGCTGACCCTCGCGGCAAAGCGCACCCAAGGNGTTGCCACACCGTCTGATGGGCGCGCCGCTGTCTTAGCCTGGTTAACTCAGGCCGGTATTCGAATGCCACATCTTGCGATGGACAACGGGGCTGGTCTGTCGCGCAGCGCTCGCCTGAGTGCACGAGGGCTGGGCCAGTTGCTGCTGCATGCATGGCATGGCCCCTGGGGGCCGGAGTTTATCTCTTCGCTGCCNCTGGCCGGGATGGACGGCTCGCTGCGCCAGCGCTTTCGGGGACTGGCGCCAAGGGGGGGGCGCATCCGGCTTAAGACAGGCCGACTGAGCGGTGTGCGCGCGATGGCAGGCTACGTCACGCTATCGGACAACCAAACACATGCCGTGGTGATCCTGATCAATCAGGAAAAACTTTCGAACCGCATCGGGGACGCGGCGCCAGCCGCCGTGTTGCGCTGGCTACTTAGACCACGTTAATCGCCCGCCGGGACGTGGCTCTGCAGAAACGACACGATCACATCTGCGACAGGTCCGGGGTTATCCATATGCAAATGATGACCGCCGGTCATTTTTTCGACGACCAGATTAGTCATGATCTCGATTCGCCGCTCGGTGTTAGGACGGGCCACTACCAACCCGTCGCTGGCAAGAATCATGTGAACCGGGCATTGGATCGNAGTCAGTATCGCTTGCGCCTGCCCCTCGTCCAAATACAGTGGTGCAGGGAGTCGTAGGCGAGGGTCGCTACGCCAGTGGTAACCATTGGCGCCGCGTTGCGCGTTGCGCGTCACCAGCAATTGGGCACCTTCGTCATCAATGCCCCCCGCAAGTCGGCGGCGTTCGACCAACTCATCCAGCGTTGGGTACTGCGCTTTCTTGTGATCCCGCGACACCGCATGTGCTTCGATTGAGCGCTTTAAGCGATTCGGGAAATCTGCTGCGGGCTCCGACAACGGCCCAATCTGATCGATCAGACTGAGGGCAAAAATACGCTGTGGCGCAGTTGCCGTTACCAAGGTCCCAACTGCCCCGCCCAGAGAGTGTCCAAGCAAACAACAAGCGCGCCACTGCAGCGCATCAAGCACCTGCAAAACCTCCGCCGCGTAGTGCGACAAATGGTAAGCATGGCCCGCGGCAATATGATCGGAATATCCGTGCCCCGGCAAATCAAGAGCGACCAAGTCAAAGTCATTAAGATACGGTGCTAACGGAATAAAGCTCGCAGCATTGTCCANCCAACCATGCAGCGCCAGAACTCTGGGCGCACCGGGGTTAGGCCAAGCCAACCCGCGGAGTACACCAGCTGGCGTGTTGAGGGACACATCGCGGCCTGGACTAGACTTTATTGCCACTGTATTTTCCATAGTTACCATAATTAAAACAATGATCTAGGTGATTTCACCTCATAGCGACTAAAATAGACGCCGAGCGAACAAAAACGCTGCGGCTAACGCCTTCGACGACATTCAGGGTCAGCCAGTGCNACACGGGAAAGCGCGCGACTCTACGTGCGTTTGGTGAAAAATGAAACCATGCCCTGCTAGACACAAATCAGAGGACGCATCATAGATGAGTGAAACTGCAAAAAAGGAACCGATGGCCCCTCGGGCCGTACGCCACTCGTTTACCCTGACCGACAACGAGACCGGCGACAGTTACGAACTACCGATCCTGCATGGCAGCATCGGCCCTCGAGTCATCGATATTCGAAAACTCTACGCCGAGGCCGGCATATTTACCTACGATCCGGGGTTCACCTCCACCGCATCGTGTACATCAGATATTACCTACATCGATGGTGATGTCGGCGTGCTGCTCCATCGCGGTTACCCGATCGACGAACTCGCTGAGAACAGCGACTACATGGATGTGTGCTATCTCCTTTTACATGGAGATCTGCCGTCGCCGGAAGAAAAATCTGAATTTGACGGAAACATCACACAACGCACTATGCTGCATGAGCAGCTAGTGCGCTTTTACAGTGGCTTCAAGCGTAGCGCCCATCCGATGGCCATCATGGTGGGTGTTGTAGGGGCCTTGTCGGCTTTCTATCACGACAGCACGGATATTAACGATCCCATGCAGCGCATGATAGCGGCCAACCGTCTGATCGCCAAGATGCCGACGATCGCGGCCTACGCCTACAAGTATTCGCTGGGTCAACCATTTCCCTACCCCGATAATAAACTTGATTACGCTTCTAACTTATTGCGGATGATGTTCAGCGTTCCCACTGAAGAATATGAAGTTAACCCAGTGATCGCGCGTGCCATGGACAAGATTCTTATCCTCCATGCCGACCATGAACAGAATGCCTCTACCTCGACCGTGCGTCTTGCCGGTTCGTCGGGCGCCAATCCCTTTGCCTGCATTGCCGCTGGCATCGCGTCCCTATGGGGCCCTTCCCACGGTGGCGCCAATGAAGCCGTGCTGCATATGCTGGAGGAAATTGGCACCAAAGAGAATATTCCCCAATTTGTAAAACGGGCACAGGATCCGAACGATTCGTTTCGTTTGATGGGCTTTGGCCACCGCGTTTACAAAAACTATGACCCTCGCGCCAAGGTCATGCAAAAAACCTGCCACGAAGTATTAAATGAACTTGGCGTTTCCGATCCCATGTTGGATATCGCGATGGAACTCGAACGTCTCGCGCTCGAGGATTCGTACTTCATCGACAAAAAACTCTATCCTAATGTCGATTTTTACTCAGGCATTACCCTGCGCGCGATAGGCTTCCCGGACAATATGTTCACCTCTCTCTTTGCGATCGGGCGCACCGTTGGCTGGATNGCGCACTGGAAGGAGATGATGTCTTCANCAGAAAGCAAAATCGGTAGGCCCCGTCAGTTGTACAAAGGTGAGGTCGCGCGCCGATTCACTGCTGTGGCTAACCGGGAACACACCAGTCGCAAGATCAGCTGGGCGTGGCTTTGGGGCGGGCAACGCAACAACGAGGGTTAGACAAGACTACNGACGACCTCGGCTGATGTCTGCAAGGAACGACTTGCATTCCCGATGCAGTGTGTGATCTATAAAGGTAAGCGCAAACCGGGTGCTTACCTTTTTGTCGAGCGCGCGGACGATTTCTCCCGCGTGCCAACCACACTGATGCAGATGATGGGCCCGATGGAGCCTGTGATGACGCTAGATTTAGCATCGCGAGAAAACCTCGCAGCCTGTGACCCTGCTGAGGTCNGCGAGCAACTTGTGGGAAATGGCTATTTCCTTCAATTACCACCCACCGACTACCCTACCCGTTAGCAGTACGAGGCCATGCTGACCAAACTTCTATTCACCGCTATCGTCATCATTNTTGTATTGCTGGTGTTCCGNACTCGACNTCANAAGANAAAANCTCCNGCNCCAACCNTCANCGATGANNCACCTGGCATCGGTATCTCTGCGCGTGNTATNGCCTANACNCTGCTCATCGTGGTNCTGGCCGTGTCAGCAGTCATCTTCACTCTNCACTGGTCGGAACAGCATCGTGTTATTGATATTCGCGTAACCAACGCGCAAGGTGAGGTCACCCGTTATCAGGCNCACAAGAAAACGATCCAAGGGCGACGTTTCATTACCCTGGAGGGTGTTACAGTCAACNTTGGCGANNGCTTCCAGNTTGAAATGATCGAACAACTCGACTCGCGCTGACACATCATTCGTTGCCAACAAGATTCGAATCGAAACGAAATGCTTTCAAATTCGTATCAAGCGACACATCTCGCCTAAGGGCCACTAACCTTGCAGCAAGCCGTGCATCGGCGGCACCACTTCGCACTTTGGCGCCAAGNCGCCCGCTAATCGCATCACCGGCNTCCAACACACCCTCAAGATTGCCATAATCCGTCAACAACTTGACCGCGGTNTGTACGCCAATCGAGTAAATCCCTCGAATTCCCAAAGAACTATCGCCGGCAAGTGCGAAAAGATCCACCAACTGTTCGGGCTCCACTCCAAATCGTTGCTTAACCCACGCGCGATCGTGTTCACGATCGGCAAAATGATCGTGGACCCGTATCTTTGGACCCAGTAACTGGCAGAAACTCTTATCGGTCGACAGAATAGTTACCGCGCTCCCGACCTTGGCCAGGCGATCAGCGACGCTGGCGATGACATCATCGGCTTCAAACGCCGTGATTTCTATACTAGCGACTCCCAGCTTGGCGAAACGTTCGATCACCCGCGGCAACAATAAGCGCAGATCTTCCGGCATGGGTTTTCGCAGTTTCTTGTAATCGGAGAATAGATCGCGGCGCCAACTGGGGCCTTCACCATCAAGTGCGCACAGTGCGTGGCTTGGTTGGTGACGACGAAGGGCTCGGCGTAAGGAGGCCACGCAGGCATTCAACACCGCATCGGCGTGTTGGGTCTCGCCCTCACCCGGCACCCCTGCGTGCACCCTGCGTATAAGGTTCAGTCCATCTATCAAAAGGGCGTGCATCTGGCTTAACCTCTATTGAGAGAGGCCGCATCAGTATACGCTCGCCGGGGTCAGAGAATATAGCGGGTTAAATCTTCGTCACCGACGAGGTCAATGAGGTGCTGGTCGACGTACTCGCCATCAACAGCAATGGTCGCACCCGATCGATCAGCCGCATCAAACGAAATCGTTTCCAGCAACCGCTCCATAACCGTGTGCAGGCGCCTGGCACCGATATTTTCGGTCGATTCATTGACTTGCCACGCCACCTCGGCCACTCGAGCGACACCATCCGCACGGAATTCCAGAGTGACTCCCTCCGTCGCCATTAGCGCGGAATACTGCTCCGCCAGTGACGCATCAGGCTCAGTCAAAATTCGGACAAAATCGACCGCAGTCAACGCATCGAGCTCCACACGAATTGGCAATCGCCCCTGCAACTCAGGGACGAGATCGGAAGGCTTNCACATCTGAAACGCACCAGAGGCAATAAAAAGAATGTGATCCGTCCGCAGCATGCCGTAACGAGTNNTGACNTTACAGCCTTCAACCAAGGGCANGAGATCACGCTGCACGCCCTCNCGAGACACATCGCTNCCCTGNTGATCAGCACGACCCACAATCTTGTCNAGTTCATCGAGAAAAACAATGCCGTCCTGCTCGACTCTCCGCACCGCCTCGTGTTTAAGATCCTCTTCGTTGATTAAATTACTGGCCTCTTCCTCCACCAGTATTTTNATTGCGTCGGCCACTGTCAACGTTCGATGCTGCTTCTTGTCACCACCCAGATTCTGAAACATGCTTTGCAATTGACCGGTCATTTCCTCCATGCCCGGCGGACCCATGATTTCAACACCAACGGTTGGGCTCGTGACTTCGATCTCGATTTCTTTGTCATCGAGTTTTCCTTCGCGCAAGAGTTTCCGAAACCGTTGCCGCGCTGCACCGTCGTTGTCAGGTGCGACAGCGACGGTACCGTTATCCAAGCCCGGGCTACTACGCGCTGGTGGTAGCAACGCATCTAGAATTCGGTCCTCAGCCACGTCCTCAGCCCTGGTACGGACTCGTTCGATCGCTTCGTCTCGACTCATCTTGACCGCCATTTCAACCAGATCGCGGATGATCGAGTCGACTTCGCGCCCCACATAGCCGACCTCTGTGAACTTGGTTGCCTCTACTTTGATAAAAGGCGCGCGGGCCAATCGAGCGAGACGCCGGGCTATTTCCGTTTTCCCAACGCCGGTTGGACCAATCATCAGAATGTTCTTGGGCGTGATCTCGCTGCGTAAAGACTCGTCCTCGACTTGTGCCCGACGCCAGCGGTTACGCAACGCAATGGCCACCGCACGTTTGGCAGCAGCCTGGCCAATGATGTGCTTGTCCAGTTCCTGAACAATCTCCCGTGGTGTCATGCCTGACATAAGAATTCTCTCAACCGTGCAACTCTTCAAGTGTTAATTGGTCATTGGTGTAAATACAAATATCTGCTGCGATCAACAGCGATTTTTCTACAATCATGCGAGCATCGAGTTCGGTTTCCTCTAACAAAGCGCGGGCAGCGGCTTTCGCATAAGCACTACCTGAACCAATAGCCATAATCCCCTGTTCAGGCTCAATCACGTCTCCTGTTCCAGAAATAATCAGTGAGGTGGAGCGATCCGCAACGGCCAGCATCGCTTCTAAACGTCGCAGCATGCGATCAGTACGCCAATCTTTGGCTAGCTCCACCGCTGAGCGCAGCAGATTCCCCTGGTGCTTCTGCAACTTACCCTCGAATCGTTCAAATAGTGTGAATGCATCCGCTGTGCCACCGGCAAAACCGGCCAGCACCTGTCCATCGTGCAAACGTCGGACCTTTCTTGCATTGCCTTTCATTCTCGTATCACCGAGTGTGACTTGACCATCGCCACCAATCACNACCTTATCGTCACGGCGAACGGATAGCACCGTAGTACCACGCAAAGGATTTTCATTCATTTCCCCGACCACCCCCTATTAAACGCGACAAGCCTGGCTACTCCACCAGGCGCAGGTGCGGACTGCCGCCCTGTTTAGCCGGTGTCGGAGATTTGTCATCTTCACCTGTGCTTTTAACACCGGTTTCGTCGTGAAAGAAGATTCCTTGCGAATTCTCTTTCGCAAAGATTGCCAAAACCGCATCCACCGGCAGCACCACAGCCTGTGACAGACCACCAAATCGAGCGCTGAAAGTGATCAAATCATTACCCATCTCCAGATCGACGACGGCTCGATCGTGCACATTAAGCACAATCCGACCACTTTCTACCGAAGCGACTGGCACCGCGACCTCTGCCACGGTCGCGTCTACGAGTAACTGTGGCGTGAAGCCATTGTCATGTGCCCACTGCCACATCGCACGGATGAGGTATGGACGAGTAGACAGCTGAGTAGTGCTTGACACCACCAAAGCAATCAGGTGTGCATGTCCCGCTCAAGCGAATTGAGACTAGCCTGAAAAGTCGATCGCTCAAACAGTCGTTCACTGTAGTCCATAACGGCCTGGCCCTGGCGCGGCAATGTCACATCCATGACTGATAAGCGCCATAACAACGGAGCCAAATAACAATCCACCAGACTGAATTCATTACCCATTGCATAGCGTTGCACAAGAAAGTTCGGCGACATTGCGAGCAATCCATCCCATAAAGATTTCTTGAGCCTCTTGTTCAGGGGCTTACCTTCATCGAGTAAACGCTTCACTTCGCCCAACCAATCACGTTGCAAGCGTCCGATCAGCAGTCTTGCGCGGCCACGGCCAATTGGATCAAGCGGCATCAGCGGCGGATGCGGCAAACGTTCGTCGAGAAACTCGGTGATCACATTGTCCCCATAAAGCACTAGCTCCCTATCAATCAGTGTTGGTGATTCACCGTAAGGATTAAGTTCTGTCAGATCAAACTCCGGATCAGCCGCCGGATCCAGCACATCACAATCAACATCTTTCTCCTTCAAGACAATGCGACAGGCATGGCCGTAAAGGCAATTGGAACCGGCGTAAAGTTTCATTGTAGTGCTGAGATCGGCAGTGAAAGTCTAAAGTCGTGAGGACGGCTAATTCAGTTCAAATCAAATAAAATCGCTGAGTCGAATGCGTGCTCAGTGTACATCGCGCCAGTATTCTTTCTTCAAGAGATAGGCGAGAACGATGAATACACCCATAAAAAGCATCACCCAGAAACCCATTTCGTAGCGCACGAGCTTAGCCGGTTCCGCCAAATACACCATGAAATTGGTCAAATCGCGAATCGCGGCATCGTATTCGCTGCCGGTCATCGTACCGGGCACGACCGATTGATAACGCACGCTACTGACATCAGCGACCCCACCACCTTCGAACGTTGCCGAACGTGCACCCTGCCACTGGTACAACACGTGTGGCATTGCGACATTAGAGAAAAGTGCGTTGTTCCANCCNGTCGTGGTCGACTCATCTGNGTAAAAACTTCTCAGGTAAGTGTAAATCCAATCTGCTCCCCGTGATCGCGCCGTCAACGATAGGTCAGGCGGCACCACACCAAACCATGCCTTGGCACCAGCGGCCGGCATCGCCGTGACCATCAGATCACCTGGCTTATCAGAAGCGAACATCATTTCTTCGCGCAATAACGCTTCGCTGATACCGAGATCTGTGGCCATCCGTTCGTAGCGCATGAACGATGCGTTGTGGCAAGACAGGCAATAATTAACGAAGGTCCGGGCACCACGTTGTAGTGACGGCTGATTCGATAAATCAATATAGACTTTATCGAGATTCCCGGCACCACCGGAGGCCGACACAACGAGGGGCATTAACAACATCAGTACTGACACGATACATTTGTTCATTGGCCTGTCACCCTGTCAGGCTCAGGTTTGGTNCTGTCCATACGCGTATAAATCGGCATCAAGAGGAAGAAAGCGAAGTAAACGACCAATCCAATCTGCGACCAGGTGACATTTTTTAATAGACCCAAATCAACGTGTGATGGATTGCGAGTACCAAGGTAACCCAGCATGACGAAGGTAATAACAAAAAGTGTCAGCGCGGTCTTATACATCCAGCCTCGGTAGCGAATGGAACGAACCGGTGATCGGTCCAGCCAAGGAAGAAAAAACAACAAAACAATAGCAGCCCCCATTGCCAATACGCCCCATAACTTAGCCCCACCGGGTAACCACTCAAAAGTAACGGCGCGCAAAATTGAGTAGTACGGTGTCAGGTACCACAATGGCACGATATCCGGTGGTGTCTGCAGAATATCAGCAGGCGCAAAGTTGTCTTTCTCGAGAAACCAGCCACCCAATTCTGGAACAAAAAAAACAACTGCCAGTAACGCGGTCATCATGACCGCGACCCCAAGATTGTCTTTGACTGTGTAGTAAGGATGAAAAGCAATTCCGTCGAGTGGTTTACCGCTCGCATCCTTATCCTTCTTAATGTCAATACCATCGGGATTGTTTCCACCCACCTTGTGTAACGCCACGATATGCAGGTAGACCAGTAGCGACAACAACAACGGTACAAGGATCACATGAAAAGCAAAAAACCGATTCAAGGTGGCATCAGAAACGACAAAATCCCCGCGAATCCACTCTGACAGCCCCGGACCAATGCCGGGCACCGCACCAAACAACGAAATGATGACTTGAGCGCCCCAGTACGACATGTTGCCCCACGGCAGAAGGTAGCCGAAAAAAGCCTCGGCCATCAACGTCACATAGAGCAGCATGCCAAGCAACCAAATCAACTCTCTCGGCGACCGATGTGATCCGTAAAGTAGTCCGCGAAACATGTGCAGATAGACCACAATAAAAAGCATCGACGCACCCACTGAGTGCAGATAACGAATAAACCAACCACCCGGCACATCACGCATGATGTACTCAACAGATGCGAAAGCGAGGGACGAGTCAGGCTTGTAATGCATGGTGAGGAAAATCCCCGTGAGGATCTGCAGCACCATGACGACCATCGCAAGCGAGCCAAAGAAATACCAGAAATTGAGGTTCTTCGGCGCGTAGTACTTGGAGACGTGTTCTTCCCATACTTTGGTAGCAGGAAAACGCTCGTCGACCCAGGTCATGAACTTCGACATCAGGCAGCCTCCTGCGAATCNAGGCCGATCAGAATTCGATTGTCAGTGACAAACGAGTGCGGCGGCACCTCAAGATTGGTTGGTGCAGGCACGTTCTTAAACACTCGCCCCGCGAGATCAAAGCGCGAACCATGNCAGGGGCAGAAAAAACCNCCCCGCCAATCAGCACTGACGCCTGACGCGGCCCCTCTTTCAAATTTCTTGGTGGGTGCGCAACCGAGATGAGTACACACCCCAAGCAACACCAGAATTTCGGGTCGAATGGAGCGATGATGATTGGCTGCGTAGGCCGGCTGCTGTTCGACAATCGAGTCCGGATCGGACAGCTGGTCGCGAATCTCAGTCAGATCCGCCAGCATCTTTTCCGATCGACGCACAATCCACACGGGTTTGCCACGCCACGCCACCACCATCATTCGACCTTCGCGCAATTCGCTGATGTCCACCTCTACTGGCGCCCCTGCGGCACGCGCACGCGCGCTTGGGGCCATGCTCGCGACCAATGGCACCATCATTGCGCCGGCACCGGCCACACCTACAGCCGACGTCAGTGCAGTCAAAAACTGGCGTCGCCGGTTCGGTTGTGATTCTTCCGTCTTATCCTCTGCCATGTTATTTCCCCGCTAGACTGGTGGAGAACCACGAGACTGCCCGGTTCGATCCGCACCAGACACTTTCTCACGCTCAACTCATTAAAGGGCGAAAGTATAGCAAAGCGCTTGAGAGCGCCTGTCGCTAAAGCCTCGCCAAGCCACCTCGCTCAGGCAAGACCCGACTGATGCAATAAAGCATCGATGCCAGGTGCGCGACCACGAAAGGCGGTAAAAAGATCTAGCGGCGACTCTACACCACCTTTTTCAAGCACCTCGTTCAAAAAGGCCTGCCCAGTCGCCGAATCAAATATTCCACTCTCCTCAAAGGCACCAAAAGCATCTGCTGACAGCACCTCTGCCCACAGGTAACTGTAATAGCCCGCCGCATAACCGCCAGCAAAGATATGCGAGAAGGCGTGCTGAAAACGATTGTAAGGCGGCGACTCAGCCACCGAGAGACTTGCCCGCACGTCGTCCAGCACCTGCTGAATGGTCTCCTCCCCATCGGGATCAAAGCGACTGTGGAGGCGCAGGTCGAAGATTGAAAACTCAAGTTGGCGCAGCATGGCTCGTGCCGACTGGAAGCACCGTGCGGCAGACAAACGTTTAAAAAGGTCACCGGGTAATGGATCACCCGACTCGTGGTGCGCTGCTATTAAATCAAGCGCTTCGCGCTGCCAGCACCAATTTTCAAGAAACTGGCTAGGCAACTCCACTGCATCCCAGGGCACGCCATTAATCCCGGCGACGGCAGGTTCATCGACTCGAGTCAACAGGTGATGCAATCCATGACCAAACTCGTGAAAGAGAGTCAACACCTCTTCGTGGGTCAATAAGGTCGGCTGACCGTCCACTGGCGGCGTGAAGTTGCACACCAGAAATGCCACGGGTGTTTGTACACCCCCATCAGGCAATCGACGTCGATCAATTGCGTCTGCCATCCAAGCGCCACCCCGCTTATTGGCTCGCGCGAAAAGATCAAGGTAAAAGGAGCCCCGCCGCGCCCCGGCCGCATCCACAATATCGTAAAAGGTAACCGACTCATGCCACAACTGTGGCAATGCAACGGGTTCAACTCGAATAGAAAACAGCCGGTGGACAACCTCGAACAGGCCGTTGAGCACGCGCGGCAAGGGGAAATAGGGACGTAGCGTTTCCTGACTGAAAGCGAAATGCACTTCACGCAACCGTTCGGCATAAAAAGCGTGATCCCATGCTTGAAGATCACACACATCATCGGTCTCTCGGGCGAAAACGACCAATGCTTGGAGTTCGTCCTCGGCGTGACCACGGGCACGCCGGACGAGGTCGGACAGAAACTCGTCAACCTCTGCAACAGAAGTTGCCATCCGTGTTTCCATCGCATACTCAGCAAAATTGTCATAACCCAGCAACGATGCCATCTGCCGGCGCAGCGTTAGGATGTTTACCATCACCTCACTGTTGTCCCATCGCCCCTCACTCGGCCCCATCTCGCTGGCACGCGTAACGTAGGCGTGATACATCCGCTCTCTGAGTGACCGACTCTTGGCGAACTTCATGAAGGGCACGTAGGACGGCGCCTTGAGTGTAAATCGCCAACCACGCTGGCCCGCCTCGCGCGCCGTTGCCGCCGCCATCTCGCGGACTGAGGTCGGCACTCCAGCAAGATTCGACTCATCGACAACGTCCAAATGCCAACCATCGGTGGCATCGAGCACATTTTGCTCAAAGCGATTCTCGAGCAATGCGAGTTCTTCGGCCAGCGCGGCAAATCTTGCTCGACTCGATTCGTCCAGTG
>PAWW01000037.1 GCA_002714255.1 Acidiferrobacteraceae bacterium | reverse complement strand
GGTAGCGCGATGGGGCGATTTGTAACGGGTAATCGGGACGGACTGCTGCGCCTAGCCCTGGCAAGACCAGACATCAATGGGCTGTTGGAAGGGCTGCATCGTCACAGCTGGCAACTCATCGATTACGGAGCAAGACCCAATCCACGCCAACCGACCATTCGACCTCCCTCAGCCCGGCACGTTGGGTGGCAAGGTGATCCATTTTGTCGAATGCTCTGCGAAACCCTCGCCGTCAACTCTGCCTGTGTCACTTCCACTCGGGGTGAATCATCAAAGTGACTCGTCTACCACTCGCCTCGCCGGTGCCGTGATGGGGAAATGGGGGGCCAATACAAATTCGAGTTCTGCGTGCGCCTGACGCAATGCATGCTCTACCTGTGCTGCGTGTGGGGCTTTAGCAAAAATAAACCCCGGATAACTGGAACCTTCGGGCCAGGGGACAAAAAGATGCCCCGGATTCACATCGATCAATACCGACTCGATCCGGTTTACCGCGCGGGCCCGGGCTAAGCCCTCAAGGCGGCGGAGCACCCCTGGACCGGGAACCGGAATCATCATTACCCCTGCAGCCTGGCCATCATTTACAACGCGGGCAGTATGACCCAGCGCATTGGTCATAATGACTTCCTCCAACGAGAGGCCGAGGGCTAAGTCCAGTAGTCGCCCGCACTGCCCCCCGATAGTGCGGGGCGCAACCTCAAGCACCCAAACGCCTTTGCTGTTGACACGACACTCCGCGTGGATAGGGCCATGCGTCAGNCCNATNGCNCGGCACGCGGTCGCGATCGTGTTGACGATNTCTGCCTTGAGNTNNTTTCGAATATCNGGCGGAGTGAGATAAATNGTTTCCTCNAAGTACGGACCATCCAATGGATCAGGTTTNTCGAAAATAGCGAGGCATTGGAATTTTCCTGAACGCAGTACCCCTTCGACGGCATATTCNTGACCCTCGATAAACTNCTCTATCAGTATGCTGCGATCTAGATTCGGGTTCTCTCTCTCAAGCATNCCTCGGACCCGCACAATCGCCGCGNACAGCCCGTTTGCGTTATCANCGCGAATCACNCCGCGNCTACCGGACAGTGAAACCGGCTTCACCACACAGGGAAACCCGCACTCACCGANCCACTCAGAANTCATCATCTCCTCTGGTTCAAGCACACGATAGGTCGGANTCAATAAACCGGCAGTCGCCAGGATTTNCCGACANTGATGTTTCAGGCGCGCGTCTTGAATCGCTTGCGGTTTATTCGACTTGAGTGATAANGCCTGCGCTACTGACGCGGCGATCTCCAAAGAGNCATCTTCAANCCCGAGGACNGCNCTGATCGGATCGCGNGCATGAAATTGCCNGATCCGTTCGACGGCGATTTGAGGGTCAGAAAAATCTATCTCGACGCCAGGGCGTCCCGTGGGCGAAAGCCCTAAACNACTATTCGATGCCACGACGGTGCGCACTCCAAGGCGCTCCCCCGCCCCAATAAACGAAGCGGTCCGGTAACTGGCAGGATGNGCCACCAGCAACACCGTTTTCCGNGTTGATTTGATCCGACGAGGCCGCCCTTACNTTTTATTGGCCAAACCTTAATCCGTGCCNTTNNGGCATCAGATNTCACTCGAAGGCAACGCCCTCACTTCAGTGTGCAGCGCCTCCGCAGCCTCCACAGGCACCGCTACCCCCAACACTCTTGAACACATTATTAAACACAAAGGTAGCATTGACGCCATCGTCCTTGTAGTCAATCTCGGCGCCATGCATATACCCCAGCGCCACGGGGTCCATATACAATCGAAACCCTACATCTCCTGTGAAAACCCGATCACGTTCATCAAGACGGTCGGCAAAAGTCATACCGTAATTCATTCCCCCACAGCCACCGCCGGACACAAACACACGGACTGCCTCGATATCCGCGTCGGCCCCCTCGATCAATTCTGCCATCTTGTGCTTGGCGGCATCGGTGACATTGATAATCTCAGNCATGGTCTTGCTGTTTTCTTGCACGTCCATATTGTCTGTTCTCCTGAAAGCCCATGAAGAATGTTAGAATTTTAGCTTCAAAACTACGACCCTGATCATCCTTCCGGTGTTACGGGTCGGCTAACCCTGACTCAAGGGGAAATCATACCATGCGAACTGTCCAGTGCGCCTTGCTTAAGCGNGAAGCCGAAGGCCTCTCAGAGGCGCCCTACCCNGGCGAACTCGGNCANCGGGTATTCGAGAATGTTTCTAAGGATGCATGGCAACAATGGCTTGAGCGCCTTGTCCTCATCATCAACGAGAATCAATTAAGTACCGCTGACCCCGCGAGTCTTGACGTGATCGAAGAGAATATGAAAGGATTTCTTTTCCAAGAAGGTGATCTTGGCGGTCAACCGGCCGGTTTTGCGCCGAAAAAGAAGTAGCTTTACGAGCTACGCGACTTCTCGGCCCGCTGCTCAATTCCAGTATTTTTCCCTCACCACAACAGAACGAACACCGGTGGGTGTTTGTGCTTTCAGAATGGCGCCCGCATTCCAATGGGTTTGGCTGACCATGCCAATGGCGATATTCTCAGCAAAGCCCGGAGACCAAGTGGCTGAGGAAACGTAGCCGACCGACTCACCGTCTGAATTCGTTAGGCTCCAACGACAGTCGATTGGCGGTAACGCATCGCCGGCTATCGTTAATGGCCTAATCTGACGCACAGGTTCCTGGTTTTCCAGTAAGGCCTGATGGCCAAGACACGAGGTAGCTGTATCGAGATCGCAGTACTTTCCCAGACCGACCTCGAATGGCGTGTGCTCAATAGTGATATCGCTCCCAAAACTAAGCAGACCCGCCTCGATCCGCTCAATCGTATTGGGGCACCCTGCGCGAACGTCCAAGTCCCGACCTGCGTCAAAGAGAAGATCCCATAACGCCTCGCCATAATCTGAACCATCAAGATAGATTTCAAACCCTCCTTGATGAGACCATCCTGATCGGGCAATAACCATTTCATGACCCTGAACCGAAACAGTTTGATACCGAAAGAAGCCGGTGGCCACCACCGCCTCTCCAAAAACACGCGCAATCAACTGGTCGGCCTTGGGTCCCTGAACCGCCAATGGGGAAACGTCGGGTTCAAACACTTCTACATCAAGCCCAAACCCTGCGGCTAACCCTTTGCAGTAATACAACATATCCGTATCTGCGAGCGACAACCAGTAACGATCCCGATCCCGTTTTATCGCGACTGGATCGTTCAGCATCCGTCCACGGTCGTCGACCATCGGAACATAAAAGCACTGGTCATCGGCCATGCTCGTGATGTCTCTCGGCGTCGTCATCTGCACCAGCCTCAACGCATCCGGTCCTACGACTTCGACCTGACGTTGCGCCGCTACATCCCACACTTGCACAGCGCGTTTCAGATGTGCGTAGTCCTCTTCAATCGACTCAAAAACCTGCGGAAGGAGCATGTGGTTGTAAACCGTATACGCCTTGACTCCGGCGCGCTCAACTCGACTGGAAAACGGAGTTCGCCTTATCCGAATGGATGGCGTCAGATAAGCACCGGCCATAAGGGTTAAATTCTAGGTTAGTCAGGCCGCTTCAGGCCGCCGCCTGGATCAATCGTTTCATTTCCCGGACGGCATCTGCCAAGCCGGAAAATACAGCTCGCGCGATAATTGAGTGCCCGATATTCAATTCGCTAATTGTCTTGATTGATGCGATCGCCTGAACATTGTGATAGTGCAGTCCGTGACCTGCGTTCACTCTCAAACCCAATCGTTTCCCTTCGTCCGCTGCATGGACAATTCGTTCTCGTTCGGTGCGAGCCTCCGCCCCATCGACTAATTCCGCGAACACTCCTGTATGAAGTTCAACNGCGTTCGCCCCCACTGCCTGGCTGGCTCTAATCTGCTCCACGTCAGGATCAACAAACAGAGAAACACGAATTCCGGCAGTCGTCAGGCGCGACACTGTCGACTTAAGCGCTCTTTCCTGGGAGGCAACGTCAAGCCCGCCTTCCGTCGTTAACTCTTCACGTTTTTCCGGAACCAGGCACACATCGTGTGGCCGAATTCTGGTCGCAATCATGGTCATCTCTTCGGTGGCAGCCATCTCCAGATTCATTCGAGTCTGTAACATCCCCACCAACATTTCGATGTCTCGATCAACAATATGCCGGCGGTCTTCCCTGAGATGGACTGTNATCAAATCAGCCCCAGCCTGCTCAGCGATCAAGGCCGCGTGTACAGGCTCTGGGTATCGCGTACCACGCGCCTGACGCAGTGTCGCGACATGATCAATATTGACGCCTAGATCCATATTCTATTCAAAACCTGATTCGTCGTTATTAATTGCCAGTGAGTCGATTCCGTCCAGACTCCGAGGGAAACATCTGACCGTAAACAATTCGTGTACGCAATGCTTGTCCACCGAGATGATAATCCAATACCGACCGAATGAGTCGTTTCGATTCCCGGCGAGTTCGTTCGTCGAATTCTACCTCTTCCTCAAGCGCCAGCAAGGTGGCCCCATGCACCGAAACCCCGTGGTGATCGGTGTCTGAATATGGCAGCGGACCGGCATCGGGCCTATACCGATAACGCTCCCCAGGATCAATTGGGTTTCCGCGATCAGCATCCCGGACCAAATGCATACCGTAACCCAGATCTCGCAACAACTGTTTTTCAAAAATTCGGAGCACTCGTTCTTGATCCCCTTCGGTAGACAAGAGCGCCAGTGCGCTTCGGTAATTGTCGAACACATCCTCGTGCGGATCGAACCGATGCAGCAGACGCAATACGAGCTCGTTCATATAATAACCACAATAAAGCGCCTTGCCTCGCAACACATAGTACGCTCCCTCGCCTTCTATACCGGTCACCATCTTAACCTCGCCTCGCCCACTCCAAGCGGCTATCAGCGGTTGAAAGGGTAATAACGATCCTCGCCAGCGGGATTTCAGTTTTCGGGCACCTTTGGCAATCAGTACCATCCTGCCATGATGACGTGAGAATAGATCGATCAATACACTGCTTTCCGTATAGGGCCTGCGGTGCAGAAGAAATGCCGGCTCGTTAGCAACTCTTCTTTTCTCCATCCCCTGGCCCTACTGCTCCGGTCCGTAGCCAAGTTTCTCCAGGCTCTGGCTATGATTAGTCCACCCTTTGCGAATTTTGATCCAAATATCAAGGGACACCGGCAACCCGAATGCTTTGCTTAACTCTCGCCGTGCTTTGCTGCCAATGTTTTTTAGGCGACTTCCACCGGGGCCCAAAACAATCGCTTTTTGTCCTTTGCTTTCCACCCAGACTTCCGCCCTAAAGAGCTCGCCATCGCCTTGAGTTTTCCTGCCGCCGGTTACATCGACCGCAATGGAATACGGCACCTCGCGACCTACGGTGTGGAAAATTTGTTCCCGAATGAATTCACCAACAATGAATTCACGCTGGCTCACCCTAACCTGCTCGGTTGGAAAACCAAATGTCCCTTCGGGCAATTGCTTCTCCACTAAACTCAACAGTCGACTCAGATTGTGCCCACGGCGCACGGAAACAGGCAGAATCTCCGTGAAGGAATGCTTTCGACTAACGCTCGCGATCAATGGCAATACCAGACCAGCGGAATGCAAGAGATCCGTCTTATTGACNAGCAAGTACGTGGGTAATTCGAGATAACGAATATAGTCCAGCACCTGATCGTCTCTGTCGTGCCAACCCCTCGCGTCAATCATCATGCCGATAATATCTGCACTTCTTGCACTCGATTTAGCCGTTTCATTAATTGAATAATCGAGTCCCTGTTGCCCGGCTTGCATCCCCGGGGTATCCACAAACACGATCTGCGCTGTGCCTTGGGTTCGAATGCCCAAGATGCGATTTCGAGTCGTTTGGGGACGTCGCGAAGTGATGCTGACTTTTTCCCCGATTAAACGATTGACCAAGCTGGATTTCCCCACGTTGGGCCGGCCAACCACCGCGAAGAACCCGAATCGTTCAACCATGTCTAGCGATTATGCGCATGCGTCCAAGGCCCTCTGTGCCGCTTCCTGCTCTGCTTTTCTGCGGCTGGCCCCCTGCCCTGAGAAACGGCCCTTGGTCGCTGGCAGATAACATTCGACATCAAACTGCCTCAAGTGAGGTTCTCCCCGCATCAGCACCACTCGATAGACCGGAAGCGACAGCCCTTGCTTGTGGAGTAATTCCTGCAGCGCAGTTTTCGCATCTTTGCTAATCGATTCAGGCGCTATGTCCCTCAACAGTTCCGCAAAAATACCCTCTACCACTAAGACGACCGCAGCGTATCCGCCATCGATAAAAACTGCGCCAATNAGTGCCTCCAAGGCGTCGGCCAACACCCCCGGGTGATCGGCACTCCCTCTTGCCCCCATGGCCTGGCCCACTGTCAGGGCATCGGCCAGGCCAAGTTTCTGCGCAACAAACGCCAATGTTTCCTGTCGAACCAGCCGCGCGCGGCAACGAGTCAATTCACCCTCTGTCGCTTCAGGATAGCGGCGGTAGAGATTGTCAGAAATGACAATGCTAAGAACGCTGTCCCCGAGAAACTCCAGTCGTTCATTATGCGCTGGACCCGCACTCCGATGTGTTAAGGCACGGGTCAACACCATCGAATCGACAAACCGGTACCCCAGTCCCGCCTGCAGTCCTTTCGCCACATCCGTCATGTTTGCCACTGCCCGCCTTGACCTGAAACGCGACGCAACCCGGTCACTGAATCACGTGACCAATACGACCCCAGTTGACCTTGAACCGACTGCCCGAATCCCAACTGAACCAGACAAAAAATGCGTGACCCACGATATGGCTTTCAGGAACAAATCCCCAATAGCGACTGTCGTTACTGTGGTCTCGGTTATCACCCATCACGAGGTACTGTCCTGCGGGGACCGTCCACTTCTGTTCTCGCTCCCTCTGATTTCTTCCCCGGTCAATGACTACACGATGGGTGTCTCGATCAATNGTTTCCGCATATTCAGCGAAGCGAAGCGTTNGGCCTTTGGATGCTCGTTCATGTTGNTCGACCTCGTTGAATCCAGCCAATTCGCCATTGACGCGTAACCGCTTTCGCTCATAACCAATCGTGTCTCCGGGTAGACCAATGACGCGTTTAATGTAGTTCTGGGTAGGATCATGGGGATACCGAAAGACCATGACGTCGCCCCTCGCGGGGTGGTCCACCTCAACCAGCTTGATGTTCCCTATTGGCAATCGAATGCCGTATTTAAACTTATTCACCAGGATGAAATCACCCACGAAAAGACTCGGCAGCATAGAGCCCGAAGGAATACGAAAGGGCTCAACCACAAAGGATCGGAGCACAAAAACAACCAAGATGACTGGGAAAAATGCCCGAGAGTAATCCACCACAACCATCGCGATGCGCACGAACAGGTTGCTCGCTACGTGTCCGTGATCCACCGGACGTCCAACGATCAGTCGATTCCCCAGGACGATCGCCCCGGTAACCATCAACGCCTGGAATAGAATGAGAGAAAAGTCCATCTTCAAAATTCACCACAAAGTCATAGAATGTGACGGGGTTCAATGCCGCAAGTGCCACCACCTCGAGCACCTTTCGGGGACTATTCTAACCGCTTCCCTCGCGTGACTCAGGGCACTCGCGGCTGATTCGCTCCGCTTTCCATCGATGCACTATTCGACATCGCTGGCACCACCACGCCCCGGTATCTGCAACGCCCCCCATCGCGCATCGCGCCACCATGTCCTACCCTCGAGGGGGCAACGCGAAACCATGACCGAATGGAATAAGCCAGTTAAAGCTAACTGATGATAAAGCTATTTGTTATAATAATTCTATATCTNTTTGTTTTTTAANTNTATATTGACTTTTTCTAGAAANAGTCTTAAGATCTTATCGTCCGAGTCAGTCTAAGGCTGTCTTGCGGGCGCATCATCAATCGATGCGACAGGCTGCGCTTTTTTCTTGAATTCNATATTCCAGAATCTCCCCACTGCTCACTAGGCCC
The DNA here is from genome assembly GCA_002714255.1 of Acidiferrobacteraceae bacterium. Lineage (GTDB taxonomy): Bacteria > Pseudomonadota > Gammaproteobacteria > Arenicellales > UBA868 > UBA11791. The sequence goes on along the minus strand of PAWW01000037.1, from coordinate 36,398 downwards.
ATCTCGTGCGAATNACGATTTCACCTAAATGGCCGATTGTCTTACTCGCNAGTGCCCTACTCCTTGCCTGCGATNCGCGACCACGAACCTCATCGGGCACCTCATCGAGCGTCTCTCAGGATTTAGACACGCTAAGCACGTACTGCGGTGATGGAGTGCTTGCCCTTGGAATAGAGACCTGTGACGACGGTAACACGGTGGATAACGATGACTGCACCAACCTGTGCCGCTCCCCGAACTCCTCCGATACGCTTATCGATCTAGCCCGCGCAGCGTTCAAAGCTGGCCCTATTGGGTTCTGCGGCGATGGCATTCGTAACGGGTTCGAGTCCTGCGATGACGGCAATCTCGATGACACCGACCATTGTTCTTCCTCCTGTAGGTTGAACAGCTCCGGTACACCGTCTTGGTATGTTCGGGATGACTCCACCTCGGGCCTGCCCTATTGTGGCGACGGTCTAGTTAATCAGGCGAGCGAGGACTGTGATGATGGAAACGGCGACGATACTGATCATTGCACCAATCGTTGCTTANTCCAGGACCCCGTTGACCAACCCAACTCAATAGTGAGCACAAACAACAACCAGAATCAGCAAGAGAATAACTTCCAAAATCAGCAAGAAGATNACTTCGAAAATCAGCAAGAGGATGACCCGTGCTTCGCCATACAGACCGAGCTTGGGCTGCCGACCGAGTGGTGTGACTAGAAGTTCTTTAGGACAATATCAGCGGTCACCCCTGTTAAATTGCCTTATGTCGCTAACCAGAACCGCCAGGCTCGGACTGTCGGGTTGCGTCCGATTCAGAAACCAATCCAACAGATCAGGATCAGGACAGGCGAGCAACTGGTTGAGCGTGGCCCGTTGCGCCACAGAGAACCCTTCGTAATACGCCTTCACATAAGGGTGCAACAAGGCATCCAACTCCCTCGCCCCACGGCGACAGCGCCACAAGGTTTTCCCAAGGGTCACTAGTTATCCTTTTTTCGTGATATCAGCATTTTCTTAATCTTACTGATCGCCCTGGCCGGGTTTAGTCCTTTCGGACACGCACTCGTGCAGTTCATGATGGTGTGACACCGATAAAGGGCGAAGGCGTCGTCTAACTGCTCTAGTCTTTCCATTCGTGCCCCATCTCGATTATCAGCCAACCATCGATACGACTGTAACAAGGCCGCCGGGCCAAGATAAGTGTCCGAATTCCACCAATAACTGGGACAACTTGTCGAACAGCAGGCGCACAGGATGCACTCATCACTGCCATCGAGTGCCGCTCGCGCTGCCGGTGACTGAAGGCGTTCTTTGCCAGGCGCTTCCTCGCTTTTTTTCAGCCAAGGTTCAACCATCGCGTACTGTTTGTAAAATTGTCCAAGATCCGGGACCAAATCTTTAATCACCGGTAAATGCGGTAACGGATAAATTTTGATGGTGTCGGGCAAGTCGGCAACGGGCGTCGTACAAGCCAGCGTATTGACGCCATCAATATTCATCGCGCAGGACCCGCAAATGCCCTCACGGCAAGAGCGCCGGAAAGTCAGCGTTGCATCAATCGAATCCTTGATCTTAATCAGCACATCAAGAACCATCGGGCCGGCCATTTCACCGTCAATCTCAAAAGTATCGATTTGCGGTTTGCTTTCATTTTCTTGGTTCCAGCGGTAAACCTGGACCCGCCTAATGTTTGTCCGATCGCCGTCGTAGTTGAAATAATGCCCCTCGCCGATACGCGAACCCACGGGTAGTCGAAATTGAGCCATCGATTAAATAAACCTCAGTAGTTGCGAGCTTTGGGTGGAATCGGTTGCACATCGTAATCGCCGGTTGTCAGCACGACCGGTCGAGTATCCATACGCACTTCCAACGTATCACCAACCCAAGAAAGGGAATGCTTAAGCCACCGAGTGTCATCACGATCGGGGAAATCTTCCCTCGCGTGCGCACCACGACTTTCCTTTCGGTAAAGTGCCGAGGCCAGAGTTGACGCGCTCTGCCGCAACATGTTATCGAGTTCCAGCGCCTCTACCACATCGGTGTTCCAGACCAGTGAGCGGTCCGTTATTGACAAGTCCTGGAACATTTCCCAAGCGTCCGCGATTTCNTCCAANCCAGCCGAAAGCAGGGCCTCAGTCCGAAATACCGAACAATGCTTCTGCATCGCGCGTTGCATTCGTTGACGAATCACGGCCGTTGGACTCCCACCCCTGGCCCCACGAACTTGATCGAATCGTGCGATGACTTCCTCGCCTTGTGCGCCATTAAATGCAGGCGTCCGCGCTTGCCCTTTTAAAAGAGTGGCCGCCCGACGGGACGAAGATCTGCCAAAAACGATCAGATCAAGTAATGAGTTAGAGCCCAAGCGATTGGCTCCATGCACCGATACACAGGCCGCCTCGCCAATCGACATTAAACCTTCAACGGTTGTTAAGACCCCTCCCGTTTGAGTCAACACTTCACCATCGAAGTTGGTCGGAATACCGCCCATGTTGTAGTGCACCGTCGGAATGACCGGAATCGGTTCACGCGTCAAGTCGACGCCCGCAAATACTCGAGCAGTTTCGGTGATTCCTGGCAAGCGTTCCTCGAGCACCGAACGCCCCAGGTGATTGAGGTGAAGATACAGGTGATCCTTATCAACACCGACTCCCCGTCCCTCTATAATTTCTTGAGTCATTGATCGACTGACGACATCACGCGAAGCAAGGTCTTTTGCATTGGGTGCGTAACGCTCCATAAACCGCTCCCCGTCAGCATTGGTCAGAAACCCGCCCTCACCGCGTGCGCCTTCCGTAATGAGGCAGCCGGATCCATAAATACCTGTTGGATGAAATTGAACAAATTCCATGTCCTGCAAAGGCAAGCCCGAACGCAAAACCATCGCGTTTCCATCACCCGTACAGGTGTGTGCAGAAGTCGCTGAAAAATACGCTCTGCCATAACCGCCGGTCGCCAAAATAACCAATTTACTCCGAAAGCGATGCATCGTGCCATCCTCAAGACACCACGCCACAAGCCCGAGACACTCACCCTTCTCCATGATCAAATCAAGCGCAAAGTATTCAACAAAGAATTCAACTTTGTTTTTAAGCGCTTGCTGGTACAGTGTGTGAAGAATAGCGTGGCCCGTGCGATCGGCCGCAGCACAGGTCCGCACGGCAATCTCCTCACCATAATGCGTTGTCATCCCTCCGAAGGGCCGTTGATAAATCTTTCCATCCTCCGTTCGTGAAAATGGAACCCCGTAATGCTCCAATTCAATCACTGCTGCAGGTGCCTGCTCACACATTGCTGCGACCGCATCCTGATCGGACAGCCAGTCAGAACCTTTNACCGTGTCATACATGTGCCAACGCCAATCGTCTTCGCCCATGTTNCCCAGCGCCGCACTGATACCCCCTTGTGCCGCAACTGTGTGTGATCGCGTTGGAAAGACTTTTGTCACACACGCGGTCTTAAGGCCAGCCTCCGCCAACCCGAGACAAGCCCTGAGACCGGAACCACCTGCTCCAACAACGATGACATCGTAGACATGATCGATGACATCGTAACTTCGCAACTTCATACTAAAATCTCATTAACGCCCAGACCGCCACCGCTGCCGAAACGATCCAAACCAACAGAATGCCATTGACGCCCAACAGCAACCGGCGACGTCTTACGGGGCCAGACACATAATCCTCGGCTACCACCTGTAAGCCTAACCGCGCGTGCCAGTACAAAACAAATAAGGACACAATCATCAGGCCGCCGTTTAACGGTTGACCTAACCACACACGGGCCTCTTCGTAATCCGCTGACATTCGACTCAAAACAAAGATCGCAATCCACCCGATGAGTGGAATCAACACCACTGCGCTAACGCGCTGCAACCACCAGTGTCGGGATGCACTTTTCATTAAAGCATAGCCTCACCCGCCGCCTGTATTAGCCGACCGTTAGATTCTTCAAGCAAAGATAAACAAAACACCGGTCAAGACACCGGCAACGATCACCGCAGCATAACCAGAACCGTAGACTTGAGGTAGGTCGAATCCCCAACCGATATCCCAGCAAAGATGGCGCACGCCATTCAGCAGGTGATAGAAAAGTGCAAATACCCACGCGACACTGCACACTTGCCCCAATAAACTTGAACGGGCCGCATCAAACCACTCGAACCAAATCTCGCCAAGCGCCAGGGAGATGATCCATCCGCAAAGGCACACCACACCCAGCACCAGAAAAATTCCTGATATTCTGTGACTGATCGATAGGACCGAAGTCAGTTGCGGCCGATAAATCTGAAGATGTGGAGAAGTGGGTCGATCGATTTCTACCATGCGCNAAAGGNGGATTCCAATATCAGGTGTTCTATAGCTAAGTTTACACCGCTGGCTATACAATCCGAACGTATAGTAGACACAATTTATGGACTGATAATGGAAACCAACTGGCGTAACTATCTGGCCCGCCAGGGGGCCGTACAGGCACCTGATGGAACGATGACNCTCGAAGTATCGAGCACTCAGAACAGTGCTNCGGGCGATGACTCTGCTCGGCTCTATTCCTGCNCCCATCTCGCCGTGGCCCGCTGCTCCGGTGCCCAGTCCGGCGATTTCCTGCAGAACCAACTCACCTGTGATTTACAGGAGATTGATAAAGACCAGTGGACTATGGGCGCNTATTGCACACCCAAGGGCCGCGTATTATCGATTCTACGCATTGTTCCCGACGGAGCNGACTATCTTCTGATCGGAGAAATCTCTCTCCTGACAAAGTTACTGGATCGACTGCGCATCTATGTGATGCGGGCGAATGTAACATTTACNTTCGAGAACGATACGACCGTGTTGGGTCTCAGCGGCATGGGTTTTGACAGTCCTATCGGTCCTATTCATGCATTGTCGAATTTTCCTGAACGGTCACTTTACGAACTCAAACCTTGCTATTTTCTTCGAGAACGCGGTGATCCCGCGTACGGCCTTATCCTTGCGCCTACGGACACGGCTATCAGGTTATGGGAGGACACATCCAGCGATGTCATGCGATGCGATGCCGATCAATGGATCTTATTGGAAATTCGTGCCGGCAATCCTCGAGTCACCGACAAAACCAGTGAGCGATTTATCCCCCAGACTCTGAATCTTGATCTGATCAATGCGGTGAGTTTTAANAAAGGCTGTTACCCNGGCCAAGAAATCGTAGCCCGCGTCCGCTATCGCAGNCGCCCTAAACATCGCATGATTCGTGTGGGGGTATCGCACCGTGTCGCGGCACAGGTAGGCGATCCGGTTTTTCTCCCCGNTAAGGAACAACGGGTGGGCGAAGTCGTCGCACATGCCCACACAATGGATCACACACAAGGCGAGATGCTCATCTCTATGGCGGTGGCTGCATTAGACGCGCCGCACTACCATTTGGGCAACGAAACCAGTCAGCTGACCCGTTTGTCGCTACCTTACGATCTCACTGACGCTGAGCCCACGAAAACAGGCTAACCCCAACATCGATCTACTGCGGGATGATGCGTATAAACGTTTCCCCAGGTTTGATCAAACCCAGTTCCGAGCGCGCTTTTTCCTCGATTGCGCCCAAGCGGCTTTTTATGTCGATCACTTCGGCGTGTAACCGATCATTGCGTTCGCGCAATTGTTGGTTGTCTTGTTCAAGATGTGTCAATTGATCTTGGAGAAAAAATAGATCGAACACATTATGCCGACCTGCCCACAGGGCATACTGAAGGACCACCAACAATAACGTCAAAATAAGGATGATCATTCGCCCACCCATTCTGACACTTACTCACCTGTGATCCGAGTCAAACCTGGCACACCTCTTCTGAGGTCTTCGTTCACTGGCGGGCGCGCCCCCCACTACCTGCCAATGCGCCAAGCCCCGGGTAACTTCCATGCCCATCCAATTCACGCTCTATCTCGAGAAGCCGATTGTATTTCGCCACCCGCTCGGAACGACACAGGGATCCCGTCTTGATCTGTCCAGCCCCAGTCGCCACGGCGAGGTCCGCTATAGTCGTATCCTCTGTCTCACCTGACCGATGGGATATCGTAATACCAAAACCCGCCTCTTGCGCCATCTCGATCGCGTCCAGTGTTTCACTCAACGTACCAATCTGGTTTGGTTTAATTAAGATGGCGTTGGCAGCATTCATCCTAATTCCCTTGCCCAAGCGTTCTTTATTCGTAACGAACAAATCGTCACCCGTCAATTGAACTCGGTCACCCAAACACGAAGTCAAAGCAATCCAACCCGCCCAATCATCCTCAGCCATGCCATCTTCGATGGTCACCAGCGGAAATCGATCGCACCACTTTTCAAGATAAGCCACCATCCCTGCGGCATCCAGGGATAAACCTTCTGCATTGAGTCGATAGCAGTTGTCATGGTAGATCTCAGTACTGGCAACGTCGAGGCCTAACACTATATCAGTGCCTAATTGATAACCCGCTTCCACGACGGCGTCCGACACCACCTCAATGCACGCCAGATTAGACTCAAGATTAGGAGCAAATCCCCCTTCATCACCCACCGCGGTCACCATCCCTTCGCGAGTAAGCATACCCTTCAGTGAATGGAAGACCTCGGCACCCATGCGAATCGCTTCGGCGAAACATGCCGCTCCCACCGGCAGGATCATGAACTCCTGAAAGTCGATTCCATTGGTCGCATGGGCTCCACCGTTCAATATATTAATTTGCGGCACGGGCATGACCCATTTTGAGGACGCCCGCCCGCACAACTCTCGCAGATAAACATACAACGGACGATCTGCGACTTGCGCGGCTGCGCGAGCGGTCGCGAGCGAAGCCGCTAAAATCGCATTCGCTCCCAACCGCCCCTTGTTCGGCGAACCATCAAGCTCGATCAAGTGATTATCGATCACGCGTTGTTGAAGCGGATCACAGCCTATCAGGCAGCGGGCAATCTCGCCCTCGACATACTGAACAGCATGCGTCACTCCCTGGCCATGAAAGCGCGACGGATCCTGGTCTCTTAATTCAACCGCTTCAAAGGAACCGGTCGACGCGCCCGAGGGGACCATGGCGACCCCTCGATGACCGCTATCGAGATGCACAGCTGCCCTGACTGTCGGATTGCCTCTTGAGTCCAAAACCTCCAATGCGGTCAATCCGACAATTTTGGTCATGCCAGATTCGCTTTTACGGTCCTGTCAATTGCTTTCAACTCGTGTAGTAACGGCTCCAGGTCGTCAAGTTTAAGCGAATTGGGTCCGTCACTTAGAGCGTTATCGGGGTCCGGATGCACCTCCATGAAAACGCCCGAAATCCGCGCCGCAACGGCCGCACGTGCGAGAACAGAGACAAACCTGCGTTCACCAGAAGAGTGTGTTCCCCCAGCCCCTGGAAGTTGCACCGAATGGGTCGCATCGAATACCACCGGCAAGCCGGTCTCCGCCATGATGTCGAGCGAACGCATGTCGACGACGAGGTTGTTGTAACCAAAACTGCTCCCCCGCTCGCATAACCAAATCTTCTCCGCGCCCGCTTCGCGGGCCTTTTTGGCCACTGCCGCCATCTCGTGCGGAGAGAGGAATTGACCCTTCTTGATATTNAAACACTTACCAGTGCGGGCGGCGGCTTGAATGAGNTCTGTTTGTCGACACAGGAAAGCGGGGATTTGGAGCACATCCACCACCTCTGCCACTTGAGGCACCTGTTCTGGAGAGTGAACGTCTGTCAAGATTGGCAACTTGGTTTCCGAGCGAATTTCCGACAGGATATCCAACCCCTCGACCAGTCCCGGACCACGATACGATGACTCGGACGTTCGGTTGGCCTTATCAAAGGACGCTTTGAAAATCAATAGAAGGTCCAGCGAAGTCGCCACCTTGGCAAGGTGCCGGGCAATAGCCATCGCATCGTTCCGCGACTCAATAACGCAAGGGCCTGCGATGACAAACAGGGGTTGATGCCGACCGAGTGGCCTGTCATCGATCATCAGTCGCTGCCCGCCTGTGACCGTGACCGGCTGCTATCCTGGTAGTCGAGCGCTGCACGGACATAACCGGTGAACAGCGGGTGGCCGTCTCTAGGTGTCGATTTGAATTCCGGATGGAACTGACAAGCTACAAACCAGTCATGGTCACTCCTCTCCACAATCTCGACTAATCCATCACCCGATCGCCCTGCAATGCACAGCCCATGCTTCTTCAAGATCGCAACATAGGCCTCGTTGACCTCATAACGATGTCGATGTCGTTCAAAGATGTTGTTGGTTTGATACAAACCCGCAACGATTGAATCATCTTCCAGTACACACTCCTGCGCTCCCAATCGCATTGTGCCACCCACATCAACTGTGTCATCCCGCTTTTCCACCAAGCCGTGGTCTGTCATCCACTCAGTGACCAGAGCGATCACCGGATCCGGGCAATCGGAGACAAACTCCGTGCTGTGCGCGCCGCTCAGGCCCGCCTGNTGTCGAGCACACTCAATCACCGCAATCTGCAGACCCAGGCAAATACCGAGGTAAGGAATCNGCCGCTCTCGAGCGTATCGAACCGCTGCAATCATTCCCTCTATACCGCGCCCACCAAATCCCCCCGGAATGAGAATGGCATCGACGCCATCGAATGGCTCACTCTCTCCCTCGATAAGATTTTCTGAATCTACATAACGCACAGTGACCTTGCACTCGTTACGGATGCCCCCATGAACCAACGCCTCTGACAGCGATTTGTAGGAGTCGGCCAACGCCACGTACTTGCCTACCATAGCGATCGTTACTTCCCGCTTCGTCGATTCCATGACNTCAATGACATGATCCCATTCACTCAAATCTGCCGGNGAACCTGACAATTTAAGGTGGTTGATGACGATCTCGTCCAGGCCTTGCTCGTGATAAAGCCGGGGAATCGAATAGATGTTGTCGACATCNCGCGCCGAGATTACTGCGTCTTCTGGCACATTGGTAAAAAGTGCTATTTTTCGACGCTCTTCATCTGGCAATGAATGACTTGCCCTGCACAACACAACGTCCGGCTGTATGCCGATACTGCGCAATTCCTTGACAGAATGTTGTGTTGGTTTGGTCTTTATCTCACCCGTCGTCTTAAGTTCAGGAACCAGCGTCAGGTGAAGGAAAATCGTGTTGTCACGCCCCAACTCCATCCGCATCTGGCGAATCGCCTCAAGGAAGGGCAGCGATTCGATATCACCGACAGTCCCCCCGATCTCGACTAGCGCCACATCGTAGCCCGTGGTCGCCTCGACAATACACCGTTTTATTTCATTCGTAATGTGGGGAATAACTTGCACCGTTCCCCCGAGATACTCGCCACGCCGCTCTTTACGAATGACTTGATCATAAATTTGACCAGTGGTGAAGTTGTTTGTTCGATTCATCGTTGTTCGAACAAAACGCTCGTAATGGCCTAGATCCAGATCGGTCTCTGCTCCGTCATCTGTCACAAACACCTCGCCGTGCTGAAACGGACTCATGGTGCCTGGGTCGACATTGATATAGGGGTCCAGCTTGATCAACGTAACGAGGAACCCGCGAGACTCAAGCAACGCTCCCAACGATGCCGAAGAAAGCCCCTTACCTAACGACGACACGACGCCGCCTGAAACAAACGCGTATTTAGTCATAATGCCGTCGACCGGTGTCGAGAGAGGGTGAACAAGACTGCCGCACCGAATGAATTTGCCTCGCGCCGTTGCTTATGCGAAAGGGGCATCCATCACTATATTTTTCCGGCATGACGGATGAGTAGGCTACCACCTCCGTCACCCAAGAACAATAACGACGCGACTTTAGGGATCACAGCGGCCCGCCGTCTCTACGAAGCAGGAGGTCTTCGAGACAAATTTCGACCCCCTCGTGTCCCGCTGCTGCCGCAAAACCGTCAACCAATACCACACCGGGTATACCAATCGCCACACCATCTCGAGAGATCATCGGCAATCGTCTGCGCTCCCAGGGCGGAATGCGACTTTCCTGAAAAATATTCCTAAGGCGCCTTCGATGTTGGCCACCGGTCGGTTTTAGTCTCACCCGTCGCCGTAGCCAGGACAGCTCGAGACGAGTTGACCACTCGGGTTTAAGCCGTAAAGACCCCTCGTTACTAACGCGGGCATGGAGTCGAAGCCCCACGCCAGGACATTGAATCGGGATGTGGGTAGTCCAACTGATGGAGTCAGGCAAGGGTCCCATTAATTGACGGGGCAAGAGATATAAATACGCTCGAAAGCGGCGAAATTCGGCATCAGGCCAGGCGACCCGCACGTTACCATCGCCNCGCGCTANATTGGCCTGTCGCCATAGTTCATCCANCCGCTTGGTGNCTGGTGGTTGATAACCGTTGCGAGACATCCAATACCGCAACAAATTAAAGCGCCGCCCGACCGATAACCCCTCAAGACGTACAACTCCCATACAGCCGTGGTGCCCCAGACAGCAATTGGCCGCGGGCTCCCATAATTCATCATAGTCCTGACGTGCGATCTCCTCGAGCAATGCATGGGCATGACGGAGATGCCTAGCAGCACGATCGATGCTGCGACCACTGGCAGGCCAGCGCGCCGCCAAAGGGCGAATGATTTCGTGTCGCAGAAAATTTCTGTCGTAACGACGATCCTCATTGCTGGGGTCGGTGACCCACGATAATCCCTGCTCAGTCGCGTAGGCGGTAATATCGGAGCGGCTACAGCCAAGAAAAGGTCGCGCAAGAACACCCGACCCGAACGGTCGTTCAGGCTGAATNCCGCCCAACCCGTGGACTCCGCTGCCGCGAAGCAATCGGTAAAGGACTGTTTCAACCTGATCATCTCGGTGATGCGCCGTCACCAAAACATCACCAGGCTGTATCAGACTTTCAAACCAAGCGTATCTCGCGTTACGGTACGCCGCTTCGTCCAGATGGTCCCGTGTCGCCGGTGTCAGTACGGTTTTGCAAATATGGATGCCCCATTGATTGCAAACCTTCACACAGTGCATTGCCCATCCGCCCGACCCTGCTTGAATCGAATGATCCACATGCAAGGCAAGCAGTCGATGCGCCGGCAGTTGTTGGCTCAGTGCATGTAGTAATACGGTCGAATCCACACCGCCACTGAAGGCCACCAGCACACGGACTCCAACGTAACGTTGAACAAAGCGCCCGAGCGCACCCTCTAGCGAATCCTGCCTACGATCTGTCGTAGCCACTCAACAACGCCCTCAGCTACCCTGCTTAAACTGTCCATAAGACATTAGCCGCCGATATCTGGTGTCTAGGATATGTTCGATTGGTCGGGCGTCCAATTCATCAAAATGTCGTATGACGACGGCACGCAGTGTCACTGCCATTTCATTCGGGTTTCGATGAGCGCCCCCATGGGGTTCCATAATAATCTCATCAACCACCGCTTTTTCAGTTAGATCCTTGGACGTCAACTTTAACGCCTGGGCTGCCTCCTCAGCTTTATCAGCACTCTTCCACAGAATCGAAGCACAGCCTTCTGGCGAAATCACTGAATAGGTCGAATATTCCAACATCAACAAGCGGTCGCAGATGCCAATCGCCAACGCACCGCCAGANCCACCCTCGCCAATAATCACTGACACAATCGGTACCTTTAACCCGCTCATAATCGACAAACTGCTGGCGATCGCCTCACTTTGCCCTCGTTCCTCGGCATCGACTCCTGGATAAGCACCCGGTGTATCAATCAGTGTTAGAAGCGGCAACCCAAATCGTTCAGCAATACGCATCACCCGCTGTGCCTTACGATATCCCTCCGGCTTTGGCATACCAAAATTACGGTATAGTTTCTCTGTCGTGTCGCGACCCTTTTGCTGCCCAATCACCGCGATGCGTCGCCCATCTATATTTCCCAGTCCCGCGACGATCGCGTGATCGTCACCGAACATTCGATCACCATGGAGTTCAACGAAATTATCCATCAGTGTTGGAATGTAATCCAGCGTGAAAGGCCGTCCAGGATGCCTCGCCAACTGGGTGATCTGCCAGGGCGTTAACGCTGAGAAAATAGTTTCTGTTAGTTTGCTACTCTTTGTTTCAAGGCGTTTGATGTCCTCATCAAAATTAAGGTCCTTGTCCGAGTTCACTCGCCGCAGTTCATTGATCTGTTCTTCCAACTCACCGATAGGCTGCTCAAAGCTAAGGTAACGACGATCAATAGATCCCAGTGTCTGCCTGTCAGATTCGAATGAACTCATTAAAGTGAGGCTCCTTTATCGGCTTGCCGCGCAATCAAGATGCGTCGGTCATAGATCAACCCGATCGACTGCGCCGGAATAGAAGTGTGGAGGGCTTCCAACAAGTCGTTTGAGACTCGAATACCCCACGCCTCATTCAAATTAAGCGCCACGCTGTCCCCATCACGGTTGACGTACTCGATTAATACACGAGTGTTCCCGCCGCGATATCTTGCTAACAAATCTTGCAGAGCAGGAACAAATTGTTGTGGATCGCAGCCTTTTGATATGTGCAAACACAGTTTAGCCAGGCGCTGTTCGCGCACCTCTTCCATCGGAGCTACCGCCGATGCCTTAATCTGGAGATCCCCTGTTCGATCGTCGGTCGCAGTCACGCCCTCGACCAATAACAATACACTCGCGTCCAGTTGGCTTTTATGCGCCATATAGAGCTCNGCCTCAAGGACAACGTCAACCTGGCCTGATCGATCTGCCAGCGTGACGAACGCCCCTCGGTTGCCCCTTCTGGTGGTAAATGTGCGAGTGGCTATGGGCAAACCTGCCAGCGAAATAGGGCGTTCTGGATCGGCAACGATCGATGAAATCTCACCCTCTGTCAGTTGGGCCAGGTCTGTTTGATATTCATCTACTGGATGGCCGGTCAGGTAAAGGCCCAGACATTCATACTCTCTCCGTAAGCGTTTGGTATTGGACCAGCGGGCGNNGGGCCGATGCTGCTCCTTAACCGCGCCCGGGGACTCCAAACCAAACATATCGTCCTGGCCAGAACGACTGTTGTCATGTGCTTGTTCCGCGGCGCATTGTGCTTCCTGCAGCTGTGCGCCCAATGCCCCGCGATCCTCCCCCAGGCAATCAAATGCACCCGAGCCAATCAATGCGTCACACGCTCGATTATTAACTTTATGCCCCTCCACCCGTTTGCAGAAGTCGTAAAGATCCAGGTACTTGCCATTCGTCAATCGCTCTTCCATGACGACATCGATTGCCTTTTCACCAACCCCTTTTATAGCGCCCAAACCGTAAAGTAGCTGTTTGGGGCCCGCAACAGAAAAATGAAAGGTCGATACATTGATATTCGGTGGGAGCACCTCAAGGCCTGACCGGACACTTTCGATAATTAAGGTTTGCACCTTATCCGTCTTGTCCATGTCAGCGGAAAGCGAAGCAGCCATAAATTCTNCTGGATAATGCGCCTTCAAGTAAGCCGTTCTATACGCCAACAAGGCGTAAGCTACAGAATGCGATTTATTAAAACCGTAACCAGCAAAGTGCTCCATCAAATCAAAAATGTGGTTGGCTACCCGTGTATCTACGCCCCGCTCAATCGCACCTTCAAGGAAAACGCCCCGCTGTTGGTTCATTTCCTCCGCATCTTTTTTACCCATTGCACGACGTAGCACGTCGGCTGCCCCAAGCGTGTAGCCAGCAAGCTCCTGAGCAATTCGCATAACCTGTTCTTGATACAGAATCACACCATAAGTAGCAGCGAGAATGGGTTCGAGCCCTGGGTGAGGATATCTAACGACTTCCCGGCCTTGCTTCCTATTAATGAAGTCATCCACCATTCCTGACTGCAACGGTCCCGGTCGAAACAACGCCACCAATGCAATTAAATCTTCGAAAGAACTCGGCTGCAGCCGACGAATGAGATCCTGCATGCCCCGAGATTCCAATTGAAAGAGGCCGATCGCGCGCCCGGACCGAATCAAATCAAAGGTCAGGCCGTCATCCAGGGCTAAGGCTTCAACATTTAACCCATCACCTTTGCCCGCATTACGCGAATTGACAGCCAATACCGTCCAGTCGATCACCGTTAGTGTCCGCAGCCCGAGAAAGTCAAATTTGACCAGGCCTAACGATTCAAGATCGTCTTTATCACATTGGGTGACCGCCTGACTCATCCCCCTTTCCCAATAGAGCGCGGTATAAGCGGTTAGTGGTTGTGGCGCGATCACCAACCCCCCCGCGTGTTTGCCCGGGTTTCTAGCCAGCCCCTCGAGCAGTTTTCCATTACTGATGAGCTGGTTAACCTCTGGGTCGTCCTTGCATCGACGGGCCAACTCCGCGCTCTGAATTAACGCTTTATCCAACGTCATTCCCACTTCAAAGGGAACCATCTTTGCGACAGCATCACAGAATCCATAACTGTGCCCCATCACACGTCCTACATCCCTGACCACCGCGCGGGCCGCGAGGGTATTAAAGGTGATGATTTGTGCCACTCGATCACGCCCGTACTGCTTGGCAACGTAGTCAATCACCTCATCTCTGCCATTCATGCAAAAATCAATATCGAAATCCGGTAATGACACCCTCTCCGGATTTAGGAATCGTTCAAAAAGNAGGTCATAGCGAATCGGATCAATCTCGGTGATGCCAAGCGCCCAGGCTACCAATGATCCGGCCCCCGAGCCCCGCCCTGGCCCAACAGGAATTTTTCGCTCCCGAGCCCAGTGGATAAATTCTGCAACCACAAGAAAGTAATCAGCAAACCCCATGGACAGTATCGTCTCAACTTCACTGTTCAGCCGATCTAGATAGTTTGGAGGGATCTCATCGCGCACTACCCCTCGCGCTGGGGCCACTTGTTGTAAGCGCCTCGCCAGACCCAGCCGAGAGTCTTTCTTTAGGCACAGACCCGTGTCCTCGCCCTCAGCGCCCTTGAACGCTGGCATGTGAGTACCCTGAAGATCCAGAAATACATTACATCGCCTGGCAATTTGAACTGCATTTTCGAGCGCGTCCGGCACATCTGCAAATAGCCGAGTCATTTGCGACGTCGAACGGAGCCACTGTTCGCGACCGAATCGTCGGGGTCGCCTGGCGTCCCCCAATCGCGATCCCTCGTGTATACAAACTCGAATTTCGTGCGCATCAAATTCATCCGCGCCCAGAAAACGAACCGGATTGGTTGCTACCACAGGCGCTGAGTGNATACNCGCGAAAGATAGAGTCAATTCCAGATGCCGCTCATCNTCGGGGCGACCNACACGGGAAACCTCCAGAAAAAAATTATCGTCAGAAAATAACTCGCGGTACTGTTCAAGGCACACTGCCGCACTATGATCATGCCCATTGAGTAGCAACCGTCCAATTTCACCCTCAACACCGCCTGACAAGGCAATCAAACCGGCCGCTCCATCAGCTAAATGTTGCCGCGGGAGTCGAATCTTGTGTAACGTTCCACGCTGCAGGTAGGCACGCGTCAGTAACTCACAAAGAAACTGATAACCCATGTTATTGCGGCACAACAAAGTCAGTTGTCCTGCCGCGCCGTCCCCTTCATCAGTTTCGATAGTTAACTCGACACCAATGATTGGCTTAATGCCCGCTTTAACAGCTGCTTTATAGAACTTAACCGCCGCATACAGATTGGAGTCATCGGTAATCGCAACCGCCTCCATGTGATTTTCGGTGATCGAAGTCATCAATNGNGGCAGACGCACCAATCCATCACTAATTGAATACTCCGAGTGGACCTGAAGATGAACGAAACTCATCTCATCGAACCCAGCATTGCCATCACCGGCTGTTCCATCATTCGCGCGACCGGCCGATAACTCCGCCGATGACAAGGGCTAACACCTATTCTCAACAGTCCTGCAAGATGGAGCTTTGTTGGATAGCCTTTATGTTGCGCAAGGCCATACCCCGGGTAGCNNGATTCCAGTTTAATCATAAGGGCATCCCGAGCTGTTTTCGCCAATATGGATGCGGCCGAAATTTCGGCAATCAAGCTATCGCCCTTGATAAGCGCCTCGCCTGGCACCTTGATTTTTGGATAATACTTGCCGTCGACCAGTGCAAAATCCGGCAAGGTGCCGAGCAGTTCTACTGCTCTTTTCATCGCCAATAAACTGGCCTGATGGATATTTAATTGATCGATTTCTTCCACGCTGGCCATTGCTATCGCCCATGCAGGCGCCGACTCTCGAATCAAACGGGCCTGATCCCAACGATCTTTCGGGCGCATCTGCTTCGAGTCCTTTATCTTCGAATATTTCCCTGCTGTCGGAAAGATCACCGCCGCAGCAACGACCGGCCCGGCCAGGGCTCCGCGCCCCGCCTCATCAATGCCAACTAGCCGTCTCATCGATTAGTCCCAGCCGTTAAATCGGCCACGATGTCTCCGACTGCTTGAGGTGTATCTTTGCATAACATTGNCCTTATCCCCTGAAGCGACGTCTCTAGCGACGAGCGTTTAACCTCATTGTCCAAAAGACTGATCACCTCTGAAGCAATCGCTTTGGGAGTTGCCCGGTACTGCAGAAATTCTGCCACCTGTGGCTCATCCATTAAGTAATTGGGCATCGATACATATCGAAGTCTCGACACACACTTTATGAATAGAAAAGTTAACCAGGACACTTTGTAGGTCACCACCATCGGTCGAGCCAGAATAGCCGCTTCCAGTGCCGCCGTGCCTGACGCTACCACCACCACATTCGCCAGTGCCATCATTTCCATAGCGCGCCCTACGATTTCCACCCAATGCANGCCCTTAAGGCTATCTTTCACTTGGGCACGAAACAGGATTTGCATTGGCTCATTAACAAAGGGGACTACGAATTGAATTTGCGGTCGCTGAACGTTAAGGCGCTGCGCTACCTTGACCAGTAAAGGACCCAACCGTTTAATCTCACTAGGTCGGCTTCCTGGCAGGAGCGCAACAATTTCCTTTCGCCGATCAATGCCTAGGTTCGACCAATCTGTATCATCAAGCGAGGGCACCAAGGCCTGCGCTATCGGGTGACCAACAAAAACGGTCGGGACCCCGCGAGCTGTAAAATATTCGAGTTCAAAAGGGAAAAGCACCATCAGTACATCGACTGCTTGTCGAATTTTGTTAATCCGGTAACCGCGCCAGGCCCAAACGGTGGGCGCCACATAATGAATGATTTTTATGCCAGCCAACTTGAGCACCCTTTCAAGCCGCAGATTGAAGTCAGGCACATCGATACCGATAAAGAGATTCGGTGGATTACGCAAAAAGTGACGTATCAGACTTTTTCTTATTGATAGTATTCGAAAAACATGCCGCGCTAACCCATCGAGACCTACAAAAGAGATCTCGGAGATATCGTACAGGCATTCGAGCCCAGCGCTACGCATCTGCGCCCCACCGACACCCACAAAACGGGCATTCGGCCAGCGTTGGCGCAGTGCTTGAATTACTTCCGAACCCAGTTGATCGCCAGAGGACTCACCCGCTACGATACCGATATACATCCCGTTGCCGCCCAAGGGTCCCCGTTTAACGGACAATTCCGCGAGTCGAACTTTTGACAAACGCAGCAAATGCCGCCACCACNGGGAAGGCTGCCCCATCACTCTCTATCGCAACGAGAGCTGCCTTTAAGTCGAGTCCCGAACGATAAAGATGTCGATAAGCGCGTTGCAGCGCCGTCACAGATTCGGCATCGAAACCACGACGACGAAGTCCCCGGACGTTAATTCCATAAGGCACCGCGCTATGTCCTGCTGCCATCACAAATGGAGGGATGTCTTTAAGACAGATCGTCCCGATTCCGGTAAAAGCGTGTTGCCCAATTCGACAAAACTGATGCACCAGGGAAAAGCCCCCGAGGGTTGCACCA
Source organism: Acidiferrobacteraceae bacterium (assembly GCA_002714255.1). GTDB lineage: Bacteria > Pseudomonadota > Gammaproteobacteria > Arenicellales > UBA868 > UBA11791. Next base: position 18,625 of record PAWW01000037.1, on the reverse strand, counting down.
TCGCCTATTTCGACATGACCGGCCAGGCTTACCGCATTAGCCAGGGTGATATTGTTCCCCAATTCGCTATCGTGCGCGATGTGCACGTACGCCATCAGGAAATTATCGTTGCCAATGCTCGTGCGACCGGTACCGGCGGGTGACCCCCGATTCAGCGTGCAAAACTCCCTGATCTGGTTACGGTGACCGATATCTAGAAACGTTTCCTCGCCCTGGTAACCACTGAATTGTGGATCATCCCCTATAGAACAGAATGAGTGTATGTGGTTATCCTCACCGATAAGGGAGTTACGCCGCACGATCGTATGAGCATCAATTCGAGTGTTATCTCCGATAGTGACGTGCGGCTCAATGATGGAGAAGGCACCAACGGTGACGCCCGACCCCAATACCGCTGTAGCATCAACGATCGCTCGCTGATCAATCACTCAAGGACCTTATGGGTAAACAGCACCTCCGCCTCGCAGGTTAGTGACTCGCCGACTCGAATACTNCCTGGACAACGCCACAGCTTGCCCGACCTGCGATCGATGGTCGCAGTGATACGCAACTGATCGCCCGGCACAGCAAATCGTTTGAAACGTGCACGATTNATCCCAGCCAACAGATAGAGCGTGTCCTGACTCGCCTCGGCACCAATCGTTTCGCTAGCCAGAATAGCAGCCGCCTGGGCGATGCATTCAACCAACAGCACGCCGGGAAAGACCGGGTACTCGGGAAAGTGGCCCTGGAAAAACGGCTCATTCGCCGTGATATTCTTGATCGCAATAACGCGTTCACCAGCCTCGACATGTTCAACGTGATCCAGCAGCAGAAATGGATAACGATGGGGTAGCAGTCGCCGAATACCCTGAATATCGATCGCCCTCACCGTTGCTTCAGCCTCTCGAGCACCTTGTCGGTTAAGTCAATCGATCTGTCTACATAAACTGCCTGCTCCAGCACAATGTCGTAACCGCCTTCCTGGGCGATGTCGATGATGACTTCCCGCACCAACCGTTGGAGCTTAGCCAATTCCTCATTGCGTCGAAAATTATAGTCCTCTCGCGCTTCTTCCTTAAGCCGTTTCAGTCGCCGTTGTAAGCCATTGATCTCACGTTGTCGGATTTGAATCTCTGAGGCAGCCATAACCAACGAGTTTTTTTCAAGCGCAGTTTCCCGAACTCTTATTTGGTCACGCAATTCAAGCAACTCTTTATCGCGCGGCTGAAATTCCTTTTCAAGGCCCAATAATGCAACGGCAGCCTGCGGCGCTCGGTCGAGGACATTCACCGTATTCACAAATCCAATTTTCTGGGAATCAGCCGCGCCAACGTTAACCACACTCAAGGCGATCGCAAACAAGCACGCGACGCTAGCGCAGCGATGTCTGATCGACNCCAGTCGTGATATTGGATGTATTTGAGTCAACGAAACAGCCCCCCCAAAGTAAATTGGAAATGTTCCACGTTATCCTCGAATGAATCGTTAAACGGAATCGCGTAGCTAAAAGCAATCGGGCCTATAGCTGACATCCACTCAAACGCTAGACCCGTTGAAAAGCGAAAATCCGACACATCGATGCTTTCCGTTTTCGAATACACCTGGCCGCCGTCAAAAAACAGGACTAACCGCTTATCTCGTGAATCTTCTAAACCCGGAACAGGAAATTTAAGTTCTCCACCAAACACCACCCGTTTACTGCCGCCCAAGGATTGCTTGCCAGTCCCGACCGATTGCGGTCCAAGCGAGCGCGCCTTGTAACCCCTCAATGAACGGGCGCCGCCGGCGTAAAAGTTTTTATAGAACGGAAGCGTGTCCAGCTCACCGTAACCCGCGCCGTAGCCCAGTTGCCCATTCAGACCAAAAGTCAGATTTTTGCCGATGGGGCGATACCAGACACTCCGCGCGGAGACCGTGTAGAACTCCAGATCACTTCCAGGAAATGAAATCTCGGCAGTGGCACGGTTCCAGAACCCTTTAGAGGGGAACAGACGATTATCGCGCGTATCGCGCACCAAACTTCCACTCAGCAACAAAGTCGTGCTTTGTGAATGATTATCGATGAAATCGCCAAACTCAATCGGAGTATCAACCGTCGAAGCCAATGTTATATCTTCGACAGCCGCTGACAACGCCATCGAATCATATTCCGTCAACGGAATACGATAACGTACGCCACCCGATGTCGTGTCTTCGTGGTAATCGGCAGAATCAACTTCAGTAGCATCGACATCGCGTTGCGCAACGAACACCTCGCGACTAACACCATGTGTTGTGTAATACGGGTTGCGATAGGCGACATCGTAGACTTTCGTCAAGGCCGAGTGATCGACTTTAAACCGCAGTTCCCGGCCCGTACCAAATAAGTTCTCACGCGCAATTTCAGCCTGCAGCAACAACTTCTCTGAGCCAGAATAGCCCACACCAAAATTGAAATTCCCGGTCGATCTTTCTTCCACCNCNACCAGCATATCGACCTGATCAATNACCCCCGAAACCCTGGGAGTTTGTATGCTGACATCTCTAAAGAAACCCAACTTTGCCAGTCTTTCGCGCGAGCGACGAATTTTTGACAAGGAATAGACCGCCCCCTCCAACTGGCGAAGCTCCCTTCGTATGACTTCGTCCCGAGTGTACTCATTGCCGATAATATTGATCCGGCGAATATAAACAGTCGGCCCCGGATCGACGATGAACGTAAAATTCACTATAGCCGTGTCACGACGCTGTTCAGGAACACCGTTAACATTGGCAAAAGCGTAACCTCGGTCGGCCAACATTTCTTCAATCGCGGTCTGACTCGCGACCAGATCCTGTCGCGAATAGACACCTCCTTGCTCGAGCATAATCAGTTGTGCGACATCGTCTCTCGCAATATCGCCCACGACCTCGACGCCGACTTTTCCCACCGTATACTGCGACCCCTCTGCAACCACAATAGAAACAAATAGATCCTGCTTGTTTGCGCTGATCGATACATCGGTTTCAACAACTTTAAATTCCAGATAACCGCGATCAAGATAAAAGCTGTTAATTCTCTCTACATCGGCCGTTAACTCCGCTTTGGAATAACGCCCATCGTGGGTTATCACGCTATGCCATTTACTGGTATCCAACGACATCTGATTTCTTAATTGGGCGTCCGAGTATTGCTGGTTACCGATGATTTTTATCTCGCGAATTTGCGCACGCCGACCCTCGTCAATATCAAGGGTTATGCCCGCTCGGTTATCGGGCATGGGGGTGATAGTAGTCTCAACTCGAGCTGAATAACGTCCACGGGAGAAATATTCATCTTCTATCGACTGAGTAACTCGATCGAGCAATGGTTGATTGAAAACCTTTCCCGTTGAGAAACCATTGCGACTGAGAAGATCCTCGATGTCTTCGTCTTTGAGCTCTTTGTTTCCGGTGTACTCTATCGAAGCAATTGCCGGTCGCTCTTGAACAACCACAACCATGACCTGCCCTTCACGGCGAATCTGGATATCTCGAAAAAATCCCGTTTTAAATAACACCCGTACGGCGTTGCGAATAATTTGGGCATCAACCGTGTCACCGACCTTGATGGGTAGATAGTTAAAGATGGTACCCGCAGACACCTTCTGCACTCCTTCAACACGAATGTCATCAACACGGAACGTCTCCGCCCGCGCAACGCTGACCAAGGTCAGCGCGACAATAAGCAGCCAAATCAGTCGTTTAATTGACAAAACGTTCATCCCTGCATTAGATGCTCATAGTGAGATTAACCGGGCCATATCATTATAGATCGCGACGCTAAACAAGACAGCCAGCAGGCCTCCCCCTAATAGCTGCCCACCCAGCATGACTTTTTCTGAGACCGGGCGACCCGTCACTCCTTCTATCAGGAAATACAGTAAATGCCCGCCGTCGAGCAATGGTATGGGTAACAAATTGAGCACACCGAGACTGACGCTGACGAGAGCCAAAAACACTAAAAACGGCACCAGACCAATTCGAGCAGACTGGCCCGCAAAATGCCCGATCGTGATTGGGCCGCTCAGATTCTCGCTCCCGATGTCTCCCCGAATCATTCGATAAGCCATGCGCAAGGTCACCGAGGTCGTTAACCATGTTCTCTCCAAGCCGTTTAACAGAGCGGGAAGTACCGAATACTGGGCTTTGGGAAGCGCACGGAAAATCTCATCGGTATCCATGACTGCGATACCGATGCGACCTGTCCTGACTCCATTGACCATGGTCCCCTTGGGCCAAACTAGCCTTTGTTGTCTCACACCCTGGCGATCGATCTCGATCACCACCTCCTGGTCCGCACGAACCGATATTTGCCCAACCAATTCGCGCCAATCACTAATTTTATGTCCGTCAATTGCGAGTATACGGTCACCCACCACCAGGCCCGCCAATGCCGCCGGACTGTCCGCGATAACATCCCCAACCACGGCGGGAATCGTTGGCAAGCGCGGCTGGATACCCAGCATTTTCTCAAACAGAGCGGCCACCGCAATTTTCTCGCCCAAGACACCNGTGTCGACGCTCACGCGTCGATTCTCACCATCGGTACCAACCACCTCGAAATGCAACGGGGACCCAGCCAATACCTGCGCAAGCATGAACAACCGATGTTCGCCCCAGGTCTTTACCTCCCGTTCGTTGACAGTGAGAATTCGATCATCTACTCGAAATCCTGCCGCCTGCGCCACCGATGCGGGTTGCACTGCGCCCACCACCGGCGGTAATCCTGCGATACCTATCAAGGACACCAACCAATAGATCATCACTGCCAGCCATAAATTCGCCACTGGCCCTGCACTGACAACAAATGCCCGCGCCCATAGGGGTTTCTTATCGAAAGCACGATGTTCTTCCCCTGGGAGCACATCACCTGTGCCCTCGCCCAGCATCTTGACATAACCACCGAGCGGCACGATGCCAATGGCATAAGTCGTACCATCCACCCCCCAGGAGCGTTCCCACACCGAACGCCCGAAACCAATCGAAAATTTAAGAACCCGCACACCCACCAACCGCGCCGCCGCGTAATGGCCCCACTCATGTACTGTGACCAGCACACCCACAGCAACNAAGAACCCAAAGACACTATAAATAATTTCTTCCATTTCGTTACTTCTTAGGCAAATCCCTTGTCAGTTATCTTGGCAATCATAATCGATGTCTGCTCGACACTTCCTTGGCCAGGGTTCGGGCCCTTGCGTCCGCATCGAGTACCTGTTGAACGCCTGAGATATCTGAAAATGGTATTCGGTCAACGGTTTCTTCGACAATCGGAACGATATCTGTAAATCGAATTTTTCCTTCACAGAATTCGTCTACTGCCACCTCGTTAGCCGCGTTTAAAACTGCCGGCCCAGTGCCTCCGGCCGTCGCGACAACACGTGCTAAGTCCAAACAGGGAAATCGCTGCCGATCTGGCGTTAGAAAATCGAGAGAACCGATTGCTGCCAGATCCAACGTGGCGGCTCCTGACGCAATGCGCTCGGGGTAGGCAAGCGCATTAGCAATGGGAACGCGCATATCAGCTACCGCCATCTGCGCCAAAACTGACTTGTCGTCAAACTCAACCAGTGAGTGCACGATGCTTTGTGGATGAATCAGTATCTGCACCGCACTGGGCGGCAATGAGAAGTACACACAGGCTTCGATCAGCTCAAGCGCTTTATTCATCATAGTGGCCGAATCAATAGATATTTTTCGGCCCATGGACCAATTCGGATGCTTCGCTGCCTGAGTCGGCGTCACCTCCGCCAGCATTTCGATCGGCGTGTTAAGGAAAGGTCCGCCCGATGCCGTCAAGGTCACTGCCGCAACGTTCCAAGGATACCGGCCGCCCGCTGTGTCATTCGATTCCTGAGGGGGTTGGCCCATGACTGTGTTGCGGTAAGCCGTCGGGAGACACTGGAAAATCGCGTTATGTTCACTATCCACCGGCAAGACCAGCGCTCCGGCCTCTGCGGCCGCTGACATCAGATGCCCCCCCATCATGACCAGAGGCTCTTTGTTCGCGATCAACACGCGTTTTCCAGCCCCAATGGCACTGGCTACTGAAGGCAGACCGGCGGCGCCGGCGATGGCCGCTACTACCGTGTCAACTTCTGGACAGGCCGCTATGGCCTCAAGGCCGGCGGTGCCACTAACTACCTCCGGTCGACGAGAGTGCTCGGCGCACCGATCACCATAACAGGACTCGAACGCGGCTTCCTGTCCGGTCGTGACACCCACAACTTGCGGCTGATGAACGCGCGCGATATCTGCCAACTTCCCGACTTGATGATGACCCGTCACTGCCCAAACTCGAAAACGTTCGGGATGACGTGCGATAACATCCAATGTTGCACCACCGACTGACCCTGTTGCCCCCAGAATCGCCACATTGGTGATCATCATTCGACTCCATTCTTGGTCATGATCTTCATCAGAATTTCACCAAAACAGCACAATATAGTAAATCGGGCTGGCCGCGATCACACTATCGACACGATCGAGTATTCCACCATGACCGGGAAGGAGTGTACCGCTGTCCTTGACACCCGCGTTTCGCTTCGCCGCGCTTTCGTAAAGATCACCAACAACACACATCAGATAGACAGCGACCGTCACCGACAACCAGATCAATAACATCGTCTCGGCAAGGCTGTCATCCAAAAGATAGATACAACCGCTCACAACCAAGAGGCTNACTGCACCTCCGAGCGCACCCTGTATAGTCTTTCCCGGACTCAGCGCAGCTGCCAGTTTGTGCCGTCCCCAACGCCGACCGGCAAAGAAACTGCCACAATCCACCGCCCAGACCAATACAAAAAACTCGATTAATCGCAGACCATTCGCTGGCCCTTGTTGTTGAAGCCAACANATAGCGACTCCACCGGCGAGCACAATGAGGGCACCAGGCAATACGCTCGTTGGAAACACATGGCTATCCCGACGGCCTCGAGTCGTGATCATCACGATGAGGACACACAACCACCACAACATAGCACTGCCCAGAATAGCAAGGCCCAGAATAGGCTGTTGGACGCTGAATAAGACCAGACCAGCGAGTACAACCGCCCCGCCAATGCAAACCACGCGACTTGTTCGGTGTGACGTCAATCTTAACCATTCCCAGAAGGCAGCGCCGGCCAACAGACTCACGAGCACCTCAAACCCCAGTGCATTGAGGAACACTACGCTGCTTAGCAGAAGAATACCCAAGACCAACGCGCTGAGCCAACGCTGCAATATCATACCCATGCGGCCTACACTCCCGACCACAGGTCAGACGACCTGCTGAGCGGTCTTTCCAAAACGTCGCTGCCGCGACCGATAATCAGCCAGGGCCGAATCTAAAGCGTCGGAATTAAAATCTGGCCACAGGGTGGTCGTGAAATAAAGTTCCGTATAAGCGAGTTGCCAAAGCAGAAAATTACTGAGACGCTGCTCGCCGCCGGTGCGAATGAACAGATCAGGCGCTGGAATCCCGGCCGTCGACAGACGGGACTCCAGTGCCTCGTGCCCGATCTCAAGGTCTGAGTCCGATCCTTCTTGAATATCAGCCAACAATCGGGCACAGGCATTGGTGATATCCCAGTGTCCGCCGTAGTTCACGGCCAGATTCAGCCCCAAGGTCGTATTTGAACGAGTTAACCGCGTAGCCTCAGCCACCATCTTCTCAATTTTTTTACCGAAAGGCCGCAAATCGCCAATCACCCGTAGTCTTATCCCGTTGCGATGTAACGTTTCAATTTCGCCTTCAAGACTCGTCATGAGTAATTCCGTCAGTAAGCGCACTTCTGCCTCGGGTCGGCGCCAGTTTTCGCTGCTGAACGCAAATAGCGTCAAATCACGAATCCCCTTTTTAGCACTCGCCTCGGTAATGTCACGAACTCGGTTCACCCCGTGGCGATGACCATCAATGCGGGGCCGACCACGCTCTTCCGCCCACCGGCCGTTTCCATCCATGATGATGGCAAGATGTTTCGGCATCGTTTCTCCAACCGCACAACATAATTGACCGGCAACGCTAACGTAGCGCCGCTGAATCTCTAGTCGGAATTCAGCCCGACCGAGATTCCCTCATACTGCCATGACCTCTGACTCCTTGGCGCTAACCAGTGCGTCAATAACATCCACATGCTGATCGGTTAACTCTTGGAGCTTGGCCTCGCCTTTTTTCACATCGTCCTCGGTAATCTCTTTCTCTTTNNAGAAATCTCGCAACTGCTGATTGCCATCTCGTCGAATATTCCTGATCGCCACTTTGCCGCGCTCGCCCTCCTTACGCACCAACTTAGTCATCTCGCGACGTCTCTCCTCGGTCAACGCCGGCAAGGGAATTCGAATGATCTCCCCGGCAGACACNGGGTTCAACCCAAGATTTGACTCCAGTATCGCCTTCTCAATCACCGGAATCATATTCTTTTCCCAAACCTGCACGGTNAGCGTCCGGGCGTCCCCCACTCCGACAGTAGCTGCTTGATTGATCGGCACCACAGAACCGTAGTAGTCCACCTTGACTTGATCCAGCAACGCGGGCGTGGCTCGTCCCGTGCGAATTCTCTCCAAATCTGTGGTAACAACATCGATGCTTTTCTTCATGCGGCGCTCGGCATCGTTTCGAATGTCATCAAGCATCTTGCTCTCCGCCCTTTATTACTAGGGTACCCACCGCATCCCCCTCGACCACCCGTTGCAGATTGCCCCGGGTATTAAGATTGACCACTCTAATCGGCATGTTATTACTGCGGCAAAGCGCGAACGCAGTACCATCCATCACCTTCAGATCCTTAACTATAGCGGTATCGTAATCAATCTCCTGATAACGAGAAGCTGCTGGGTCTTTGGCAGGATCGCTATTATAAATTCCGTCAACNTTGGTCGCCTTGACTAACGTTGATGCATTAATCTCCAGGGCACGCAGCGCCGCGGTTGTATCGGTTGTGAAGTAGGGGTTACCGGTGCCGCCGGCCAAAATCGCCACTCGGCCGTTTTCTAAAGCCGTAATCGCAGCACCGGCACTGTATGTCTCAATCTGCGGATGAAGGCGTAGTGAAGAAAAAAGTGCCGAGTCAATGTCTGCTGACTTAAGCCACTGCTCAAGATAGATGCTATTCATCACCGTCGCCAGCATACCCACATAGTCAGCGCTAACCCTAGTTAACGGTAGCTGATTAGTATTCCCACGCATGAAATTACCACCACCGACCACCACCGCGATCTGCGCAATCGCCGCCGCCTGCGCAATTTCCCGTCCGATCCAATCCAACGCCGAGTGATCTACCCCCACGCCAGAAGCGCCTGCCAGGGCTTCACCACTGATTTTGATCAGAAATCGCTTGGTTAGTGCGTCGAATGACACAACGACTGACCGTTAGCCTGCCTGGGCTTGTGCCATGACTTCTGCGACGAAATCATCGCTTCGTTTTTCAAGCCCTTCACCAACCTCATAACAAACCATCGCACTCACTTCAGCGCCTTCCAATGTCAACAATTCTTCAACCGTCGTGTCGACGTTCTTGACGAAGGCCTGCCCGACCAGGGTGTTCTCGCGCACGAATTTAGTCATCCGTCCAGCAACTATTTTTTCAACGATAGCGTCTGCTTTTCCACTCTCCGCCGCCTGCGCAATAACAATGTTTTTCTCTCGCTCCAGCAACTCCGGCGCGATACCCGACGGCAAAATAGCCAGCGGCCGACTGGCGGCCACATGCATCGCGAGATCTCTACCCAAACTGCTTTGACCCCCTTTCAGCCCCATCACTACCCCAATACGTTGCCCGTGCAGGTAACCGCTGAGGACACTGCCTGACGCAGCCTCGATACACTCGAAGCGACGGATACCAATATTTTCACCAACCCGTCCGATTAATACTAACCGAGCCTCGTTAACGCTCCCCGACGCCCCTAGCGCCAACTCCCCCAACGCCTCCAGATCACTCGGACGGTTAACTGCGATAACCTGAATAATCTGTGCCACAAAAATCCCGAATGACTCATCTTTCGCGACAAAATCTGTCTCGCAATTGACCTCCACCATGACAGCCTGACTGCCATCATCGGAGATCCACTGACCAATGATCCCTTCACTGGCAATACGGCTGGCTTTACGCTCGGCGCTGGCGGCGCCTTTTTTCCTCAAAAAGTCTATCGCCGCTTCGATATTTCCTGTTGTTTCCTCCAGCGCGCGCTTGCAATCCATCATGCCGGCACCAGTTTGCTCGCGTAACTGTTTTACCTGGCTTGCACTAATGCTCATTGCTCNGACTCCTTGACGAGAGAACCATNCCCCCCCTCAATAGATGGCTCGCCTGACTCGAGGACTCCTGTTTTACTCGCGAGTAACTGGAGATCCTCAGCCGATGCAGGGACAAGGGCGTCGGTTTCTGGATCGATCTCAACGTATTCATCCGCGTCACCGGTCATCTCGACAACCCCCACCTCACGCGCCTCGTTAATCGCCGCAGCCGCGCTGTCAAGATAGAGATTAATCGAACTGATTGCGTCATCATTACCCGGAATGATGTAGTCAATCCCCTCGGGCATACTATTCGTATCAACGATGGCGACNACGGGTATACCNAGCTTATTGGCTTCAGACACTGCAATTTTTTCATGATCGACATCAATGACGAAAAGCGCATCAGGCAGTCCATTCATTTCTCTGATGCCGGACAGGCTGCGATTCAACTTGGCGCGCTGTCGCTCCAGACCAAGCGCCTCCTTCTTTCCCAGTCGCGCAATAGCTCCGNACTCGAACATCTCGTCGAGCTCCACCAAACGTGAAATAGAGTTTCGCACCGTTTTGTAGTTGGTCAACATGCCACCCAGCCATCGGTGATCGACAAACGGACTACGGCAACTCGTTGCATATTCGCGGATCGGCTTGCTGGCCTGTCTCTTGGTTCCAACAAACAACACCGTGCCTTTGTCCGTAGCGACTCGACCTAGGAAATTGATTGCCTCGCGAAACATCGGCAAAGTCTTTTCAAGGTTAATAATATGGATTTTATTTCGACTACCAAAAATATAGGGGCTCATGCGAGGGCACCAATAACGCGTCTGGTGACCAAAATGGACGCCAGCTTCGAGCATCTGGCGCATGGATACGTCTGTCATTGGCGATTTCTCCTTCGGGTTGTTGCCTAGTATCAACTCGACTACCAACCCGAAAGACAGCGGGGCACCCGGATAGTCGCTACATCGATTGATACGCGATTTTGATGAAAAGCCGCGATANTCTATAGACTCCCCGTTCATCTGACCATCTTTTTGCCGAGATAGTGCCCATCATGACAGTTTCCATAAAGAACGAAACGGAACTCGAAGCCATGCGCCTAGCCGGTGCGCTCGCGAGCCAGGTCCTGAACCACGTCACCAATCATGTCCGCGCAGGCATCGAAACGGCCGAGTTGGATCAGTTATGCCACGACTTCATCACCGGTGACCTCAATGCGATACCCGCCCCACTGAACTACCGTGGGTTTCCAAAATCAATCTGCACATCGGTAAATCACGTGGTCTGCCATGGAATTCCTTCCGCCAAGANACTGAAAAATGGCGACATTATTAACATTGATATTACCGTGATTAAAGATGGCTTTCACGGCGACACCAGTCGAATGTTTTTCGTTGGGGAACCGACTGTCCGCGCACACCGTCTTGTCACCTGCTCGTATGATGCCATGGTCGCTGGTATTCGACAGGTAAAATCCGGCACACGCCTTGGCGATATTGGACACGCTATTCAAAGCCATGCTGAAAACAATAATTTTTCTGTTGTTCGAGAATACTGCGGGCACGGTATAGGACGCGGTTTCCATGAAGAACCCCAAGTACTGCACTACGGGATTGCGGGCACCGGCGCGGAACTACGATCGGGCATGACCTTGACCATTGAGCCCATGATTAATGCAGGCCAGTATCCCACGCGCCTGCTGCCGGATGGCTGGACTGTGGTTACTCGGGATCACAGTCTGAGTGCACAATGGGAACACACCATCGCCGTTACTGACTCCGGGTACGAGGTGCTTACGCTTGCTCCGGGGGAAAGTATTTGACAATGCCTCGCTCTGCCAGGCGTTTGATATCGATCGCTAAACTTCCGAAGTCCACAGTGGAGAGCGACGCGATCACGCTCCGTCGTGTTCTCGACGCGGGTCGACATCAGCTGAAAGAACAGCATACGGCGGGGGCTTCGGCCCAGACCATCGTCAACCGCCATGCAAGAATGATCGATCAACTGATCACCACCGCCGGGGAATCGACCCTGGGCGCCCTGAATCACGCACACTTCGCCATCATTGCGGTCGGGGGCTATGGCCGCGCAGAGCTGCATCCTCAGTCAGATATTGACTTGCTCGTTCTGTTTGGCGCTAGACCAACAGTAGCTGCGCAGGAAGCCACCGGGCAGTTCGTCCGTTTGTTATGGGATATCGGGCTTGAGATCGGTCACAGCGTGCGAACGGTCGAGCAATGCCGAGAACAGGCGATGGAAGATCTAACGGTCATTACCAGCCTGATGGAAGCGCGCCTCCTTTTCGGTGACAAGCAGTTATTGCATTCCCTGAGTGACGCGATTCAGCCAGTTCAGATGTGGTCGGCCAGTGAGTTTCTTGTGGCCAAACGAGCCGAACAATCAACCCGCTATCATCGCTATGGCGACACGGCCTATAACCTGGAACCCCATCTCAAGGAAGGACCCGGCGGCCTTCGAGATCTCCACATGATCGCCTGGATCTCGCAACGGACACTGGGGACATCGACCATTAGAGACCTCTCTATAGCCTCTTTGTTAAGCCACGCGGAGTACCGCAGTCTGATTCGTGCGAGAAACCTACTGTGGCGAATGCGAAATGCGCTTCATTTCAATACTGGACGGCGGGAGGATCGTTTGTTGTTTCAACACCAAAGGGAAATCGCGACCGCTTTCGGGTACAAGGACACGCGCTCACTCGCCGTCGAAAAACTGATGAAGCGCTATTATCGGGCGGCGCGCGATATTCAACTCTTAAGCGAACTTTTACTCCAACATTTTGACGAAATTATTAGGCCTAGTTCGCCTGCTAAACAATGGAAAGCGATTAATCGCCGTTTTCGATCACGGGAGGGTTTGATCGAAATGCGGCGGGCGGACGTTTTCACTCGACACCCTTTTGCCTTGCTGGAAGTGTTTTATCTGTTCCAAAACGATGACACTTTAACTGCCATCGGAGCCCATACCGTCCGACAGATACGCAGCAATCTCAGACTGATTGGTGATGACTTTCGGTTAGACATTCGCTGCCGAACACTTTTTGTCGAAATCTTACGCGCTCCCACACGCACCACGCGCGCACTAAAATTGATGAATGAATACGGTGTTCTAGGCGCCTACATTCCCGCTTTCGGTCGCATCGTAGGTCAGATGCAACACGACCTATTCCATCATTACACGGTCGATACGCACTTACTCTTTGTACTGGAAAAACTAAGACGCCTCAGAACCGGTGACATCTACCCAGATCACCCCCATGCCGTCACTCTGATGCAAGGTTTGTATAAACCTCACCGCTTGCTGATTGCTGGCTTNTTTCACGACATAGGGAAAGGTCGCGGGGGCAATCATTCTGAACTTGGGGAAAAGGATGTCAGGCGTTTTTGTTCTCGCCACGATATGAGTGACGCGGACACTGAATTAATCGCCTGGCTGGTCCTGAACCACCTCGCCATGTCTTGGACCGCACAAAAAGAGGACATCTCTGATACGGAGGTGGTAGAGCGATTTTCTGTGTTAGTGAAGGATCAAACTCACCTTGATAATCTCTACTTACTGACCATTGCGGACATGATGGGAACAAATCCGTACGTTTGGAATGACTGGAAAAGCCAACTGCTTCTCGACCTGTACCTCGCCACCAGTCGAACACTCCGGCGAGGGTTAAGCAACCCTGAACTCATGAGTGAGGTCGTGCTGATTCGAAAAAATGAAGCCCTGCAACAACCGACCTTACAAGCGTACTCGAAAGATGTGATCACTACTTTTTGGGAACAGGTTGATCAGGATTATTTCGTCCGATACACAGCCGACACTATCGCCTGGCTGACGGAAACTCTGATTTCCGCGCCGCTAAGCGAACTACCCCTGGTCACAGTTCGCGATCGTTACGAAGGGGGAGCGCTACAGTACCTGGTGTGCGCATCAGCCTCTGACACGCTTTTCTCACAGATTACGGCAACCTTTGATCGTCACCATATGAATATTGTTGACGCGCGCGTGCACAGCATTCGATCGGGTCTGGCCTTGTACTTGATTGTGGTTCTACCGGCTAGCGGCGACGAACGATCCTCGGCTTTCCTCAATCTACAGACGCGAGACATACGCCGCCACCTACTTGAGCGCAAGCGAGCGCCTCAACCTCGTTCCGTAACCTTGCCGCGGACCGTGAAACAGTTCCCGATTGAACCCCTAGTGACCTTTACCACCACACCCACCGATTCGAATACGATAATGGAACTAACAGCGCAAGACCATCCGGGACTCCTACACCAGGTTGCGAAAGCGTTGCTCGAGAACAAGGTATTGCTAACTGCGGCAAAAGTAAGCACAGTGGGTGAGCGTGCTGAGGATGTGTTCTATCTCACTGACCGGGATGGCCTGGCCATCAATAACCCGGACATACAAAAAAGGATAGCCGACACAATCGCGGTTAATCTCTCAGCGATGTAACATCGAGACTCCCAACCGACGGGCTCGCAAGAAGATAATGACCACCACAGAAGAAATATTAGAAAATGCCTGGGAAAACCGGGACAGCCTCACTAAAGAAAATGCGAGCCGCGAGGTCCGTGAGTCCGTTGCCGAGGCGATCGATCTGCTCGATACCGGTAATGCACGAGTCGCTGAACCGGTCGGCAACACCTGGCAAGTCAACCAATGGCTTAAGAAGGCCGTGCTACTTTCCTTTCGTTTGGCTGAAAACAGTCAAATCGATGGCGGCCACACACATTACTTTGACAAAGTCCCGTCAAAATTTGAGGGGTTCTCGGAGCAACAATTCACCACTGGCGGTTACCGGGTAGTACCACCGGCGATGGTGCGGCGGGGTGCCTACATCGCGCCCGACGTCGTCTTGATGCCAAGCTATGTCAACATCGGTGCCTATGTTGGAGAGCGCACCATGGTGGACACATGGGCAACCGTAGGGTCGTGCGCCCAAATCGGTAAGGACGTCCATTTATCAGGGGGTGTGGGCATCGGTGGCGTCCTGGAGCCTTTGCAAGCCTCTCCTACAGTGATTGAAGACAATTGCTTTATCGGTGCACGCAGCGAAATTGTAGAAGGCGTCATCGTCGGACACGGTTCGGTGATCTCGATGGGCGTATATATAGGCCAAAGCACACGTATACTAGATCGACTCACGGGTCAGGTTACTTATGGCTCGATCCCACCAGGCTCAGTGGTGGTCTCTGGTTCAATACCGGCAGAGGACGGCACTCATAGCCTGTACTGCGCGGTAATTGTGAAACAGGTCGATGAGAAAACTCGGGCAAAAGTCGGTATTAACTCTCTCCTACGGGATCTTTAAGACACCATGAGCACAAGCAGCATAGAACTCGCCTGTGGCACTGATATCGGACTACTGCGTTCTCGCAATGAAGACAATGTTGCCATTTGGCCAGAGCACAGTCTGGCCATTCTNGCGGACGGCATCGGAGGCAATAACGCAGGCCAACTCGCTAGCAAGGTCGCCGTCGATGCTACCTATGAAAACTGGATCAATACGGTCGCCAACATGAGCGGGACGGGTAGCGGATTTTCAGGCAGCGTCTCCGGGGACCTTCTCATGGTGGCCGTATCCATCGCCAATCACCAGATACATGATCTTGTGAAAGCAGAAGCTGATCTCGACGGCATGGGCTCGACTATTATCGCGTGCCACTTCGGCGATGATGCCGTTCATGTTGTCCACCTCGGGGACTCGCGACTGTATCAACTACGCGATGGCATCCTGACACAGATGACAGTTGACCACACCTTCGCCCANCGGAGTTACGAACTCGGTGAAATTAAAGAAACAGAAATCAACACGTATCCGGGTGGCAATTTTCTCCTGAAATCATTGGGGGCAGATCTCGCCATTGAACCCGATGTCCTTGAAATTCAACCGCAACAGAGTGATCTCTACCTGCTATGTAGCGATGGGCTATCCGACATGGTGGAGCCNAATGAGATGACTACAACACTAACCGAGAACTCGACCAACCTCGAGANCGCTGTACAAGCCCTGATCGACCAGGCGAACGCNAATGGGGGGCGNGACAACATTGCGATCGCCCTAGCACGCTATCCNTCNGCCTGACTCCCNGCCTCCATCCAGTCNACCAACTCNGCNAATGAAGAGATTGNAACNNTCTCAAAGCCANTCGGAAGATTCTTAATCTTGTTCCTCGATGGTAGGACAGCACATTCAAAGCCAAGACTGGCCGCCTCTTGAATNCGCGACTCACCCCATGGAACCGGACGGATCTCTCCTGACAAACCCACTTCTCCAAAACACACGGTGTTGGCCGGAAAAGATCGATTAACTGCGCTGGCATAAAGGGCCGTCGTCACCGCCAGATCGGCCGCAGTTTCTGTAAGACGAATACCTCCGGCGACGTTCACAAAAACGTCCCGCTCTGCCACTGCCACCTCCAAGTGCCGATGGAGNACNGCNAAGAGCATACTCAGGCGCTGCGGATCAAACCCGACACACACTCTTCGGGGGTGGGCCAAGGGACTACTATCCACCAGTGCCTGAACTTCCACTAACAGTGGCCGCGTCGCTTCTTGAAGTGCAAATACAACACTCCCCGGGACCGCCTCGCGGCCCTGTGACAAAAACATGGACGATGGGTTCGATACCTCACGCAATCCATCCTCCGTCATGGCGAACACACCAATTTCGTTGACCGTTCCATATCGATTCTTAAANGCTCGAATGAGTCGAAATCGACTGGAATGATCGCCTTCAAAATACAACACCGTATCNACCAAATGCTCTAAAACCTTTGGCCCGGCGATGCCACCNTCTTTCGTTACGTGTCCGATCAAGAGCACCGTACAGCCACTTTGCTTNGCAAANGCGACCAACGTTGACGCGCANTCNCGGACTTGTGNAACACTGCCCGGCCCNGATGGGACTTCAGCATGAAACAGGGTCTGAATCGAATCCGCCACCAGGAACTGCGCACCAATATCTGACGCATGTTGCGTGATCAACTGGACTTCGTTCTCTCCTAGTACGTGGATATCAGCCCCGTCAATACCCAAACGCTGCGCCCGCATCGCAATTTGCTGTAATGATTCCTCTGCGCTGACGTATAACACCTGTTGCGNATGCTGCAAATGACCAATGCATTGCAGGGCCAGCGTCGACTTACCAATCCCCGGATCACCGCCGAGAAGAATGGCGCTTCCAGCGACCAGCCCGCCTCCCAACACTCGATCCAACTCAAACAAGCCACTCGCGCTACGCGCGAATGTATCGAGCGATACGTCTCCCAGCACCGAAGACTTTGTTCGCTTGGCGGAGCTCGGTTTTGAGACTCGCAGCGATCGACGATCTTGTGCGAGCGTCTCCGTGAATGAATTCCACTCGCCACACTGCTTGCATTGCCCTGCCCACTTACTAGCGATACCGCCACAGTGGTCGCAGATGTATTTCACTTTGCTAGGCGATTTACCCACCATCACAGCCGCCCGACCACAATGTGCAGGTCATTCAAGCAACGCGAATAGACAGAACTAAAATCCTCGATCATCGAAGTCGCGAACGAAACTTTCAAATCGAGTGTATTCTCCCAGAAAGGTTAAACGCACGGTGCCAGTCGGACCGTTACGTTGCTTTGACACAATAATTTCTGCGGTTCCCTGATCCTGACTGTCTGGGTTATAGACCTCGTCACGGTAAATAAAAAGGATGACGTCGGCATCCTGCTCAATGGCCCCTGACTCGCGAAGATCCGACATAACCGGTCGCTTGTTGGGGCGACTCTCAAGACTCCGATTCAACTGCGACAGCACCACGACGGGCACACTGAGTTCCTTGGCAAGAAACTTAAGCGACCGCGTAATCGCAGACACCTCATTGGCCCGGTTTTCGCTGTCCTCAGATGACTGCATTAATTGCAGGTAATCGACCACAATCATTCCTAATCCACCATGCTCTCGGGCAAGGCGGCGCGCGCGGGCGCGCAACTCGAGTGGCGACAATGCTGGAGAATCATCGATAAATAGCGGTGCATCATCCAACAACCCAACAGCAGATGTCAGTCTCGGCCAGTCGTCAGCATCGAGTCGGCCGGTGCGAACTTTGTGCGCATTGATCCTTCCGAGTGATGCCAGCATTCTCATTGCCAACTGCTGGCCAGGCATTTCCATACTGAATACCGCGACCGGCAATCTATTGGCCAAAACAGCGTTTTCAACGATATTCATTGCCAGGCTGGTTTTGCCCATCGAGGGTCGACCTGCGATCACCACCAAGTCGGCTGGCTGCAAACCCGAGGTTAGATCATCAAGATCTGAAAACCCGGTAGAAATTCCCGTCAGATTAGAACCCGATTCATAAAGTTCTTCTATCCTATTGATTGCGCCAGCCAATAATCCCTGGATCGCGGAAAAACCAGCTGAACGGCGCCG
>PAWW01000036.1 GCA_002714255.1 Acidiferrobacteraceae bacterium | reverse complement strand
TAAGGGTTCAGAACGGTGAGTAAGAATGGCGTCGTCATTGGCTCCCCGGGGCTGGACTCGAACCAGCGACATATGGATTAACAGTCCACCGTTCTACCAACTGAACTACCGGGGAATCGAGAAAGCGGAATGATACTGAGGCGAAAACCCACTGTCTACGTTAAATCTATATGCTGGCNGCGTAACNCAATGNTTANCNAGGTNCTCGNCGNGCTTTTTNTGAATTACTATAGATAGGGNACAGATAGGGGTNATNNNAGTAGAAGGTTTATGCANATTAAAGCGTTGGTATTTGATGTTTTTGGCACGGTCGTTGACTGGCGCACGTCTATCATTCGGGAGGTGAGGGCGTTTGGTGAAGGTCATGGCATCGCGGGTGATTGGGCTGAGTTTGCTGATCGCTGGCGCGAGGGCTATACCTCGGGCATGGCGCACGTTAATGCNGGAAANGANGCGTGGAAGAAGGTTGACGACATTCATCGGACTCGCTTGGATATCCTGCTGGGTGAATTGNATTTNCCTAGNGTTCCCGAACATGAGATTGTAGAGCTAAACCGGGCTTGGCATCGGCTCGACCCCTGGCCGGATAGTGTCGCGGGATTAAGCCGGCTTAAATCAAAATTCGTTATTGCCACGTTATCCAATGGCAACGTCTCGCTCCTNGTTGATATGGCGAAATTTGCTCAACTGCCCTGGGATTGTGTTTTGTCGTCGGAATTGGCCGGCCGATACAAGCCTGACCACGAGGTATACCGTTACGCGGCGTCGATACTGGATCTACCGTGTGATCGAGTGATGATGGTGGCGGCCCATTCCTTCGATCTGGTTGCGGCAAGTGAGGCAGGATTGCGCACCGCCTTTGTCTCCCGCCCGAATGAATATGGGGATCCAGCGCTCGCTGACACCCCCCCAGCTGGTGCATTTGACCTACTGGCTGGGGATTTTAATGATTTGGCTTCACAACTCAATTGTCTTTAAGGCGTTTCAATTCCAATCACTCTGTGCAGGCGATCTTACGCCTACCAGGGGCCTGATCGGAGACTCTATTTCGGCCTGTGCGGTAGATGATGACCGCCCTGGGCCTGGCTTTGCGTGATTTGCTGCAAAATCGAAAGTGCCCATTCGGCCATGCCGATCCGTCGGGGCGATAGAACAAGCGGTGGGGCCGGCGGAAGCGCANCTGAATGTCATCGGGAAGTGCACCATGGACGAGAATCCGCGGTTCACCGCTTGATCTTCGTCGGTCCGCGTCGTGATCGACGAAGAGTATCCATCCATCCTCCCAGCGCGAGCTGTTGGCGCAAGAGGCCCCATCTATTGATGGACACACGACGACGACCTGTTGGCGGCTAATGGCGGTGAATCGGGCTGTTTGGAGGTCGGCCATCATATCGTGCGAAGCGGTCACCACACGCCCTTGGGCCAGGGTGGTCGATAAGGCCGGTACGACCAGGGTCATCATTACAGCCATTAACGCCATTACAAAGATCAGTTCCAGGATACTGTAACCGCAGTGACGAGTCGTTCGTTTGTGACACTCAGGCCGAGGGTCTGTCGCATATTGATGGGTGGCGCGGGTCATTCTGCCACCCTGGTGCCCCGCGAAAATCGAGTCTGTGATGCCCGTTACTGCGCCAGAGACTAGCTTCCTGAGCGAGTTACAATTCAACCTGGTATCGCCGCCGATGTTCGGTGGTGGCCGACGCGGACTGACACAGGACCAATGCGACCTTTCGAACTGGTGAGTAACTTTGAGCCGGCAGGTGATCAGCCGGAAGCCATTCGAGCCCTACTCGGGGGGTTGGACGATGGTGAGGCCTACCAGACCCTGCTTGGTGTCACCGGGTCTGGGAAAACCTACACGATAGCTCACGTCATCAGAGACACCGGAAGGCCTTGTTTGGTGCTCGCCCCCAACAAAACGTTGGCCGCGCAACTGTATTCTGAAATGCGGGACTTTTTTCCGCACAACGCCGTCGAGTATTTCGTCTCCTATTACGATTACTATCAGCCAGAAGCCTATGTCCCAAGTAGCAATACGTACATTGAAAAAGACGCATCGATTAACGATCACATTGATCAGATGCGTTTGTCGGCGACCAAGGCCCTGTTAGAGCGCCGTGACGTCATTATCGTAGCAACCGTGTCGGCTATTTATGGACTAGGTGATCCTGAGGCGTATCACAGCATGGTCTTGCACCTTCGTGAAGGCGCAATTACCGAACAACGTAAAATCTTAAGGCATCTCGCTGAACTGCAATACAAACGTAACGACGTGGAGTTGCGGCGTGGGTCATTTCGAGTACGGGGGGATGTGATTGATATTTTCCCGGCAGAGTCAGAGCGATTCGCTCTGAGGATTGAGTTGTTTGGTGAAGAAATCGACAAACTCTCCCAATTTGATCCGTTGACCGGCGAAGTCGATGAACGCTTAAACCGATGGACCATTTATCCCAAGAGTCACTACGTTACACCTCGGGAGACCCTGATCAACGCGTTAGACGAAATACAAGATGAACTGGTGATGCGTCTTAAATTTCTTCGCCAACATGATCGATTGGTAGAAGCACAGCGACTCGAGGAGCGAACCCGCCACGATATTGAAATGATTCGGGAATTGGGTTACTGCTCGGGCATTGAAAATTATTCTCGTTTTCTTTCTGGGCGATCTCCAGGTGAGCCTCCACCGACCCTGGTGTCTTACTTGCCGGACGATGCCTTGCTCATCGTGGATGAGAGCCACGTCACCATTCCACAATTGGGCGCGATGTACAAAGGTGATCGGTCACGAAAGGAAAACCTGGTTGAGTATGGATTCCGGCTACCCTCTGCCTTGGACAATAGGCCATTGATGTTCGAGGAGTTTGTCGGACTCATGCCGCAGACGATTTTTCTTTCCGCAACGCCCGGACCGTATGAAGCGCAAACGGGGGCGCCTGTCATTGAACAAGTCGTTCGCCCCACCGGACTGCTCGATCCAGAGGTGGAAGTACGCCCCGCTAGCTCGCAAGTCGACGACCTCATGTCTGAAATTAACGACCGGGCNGCCCTCGGTGAACGGGTACTGGTTACCACCTTGACCAAAAGAATGTCAGAGGATCTGTGTGATTATCTTAACGATCATGGCACGCGAGTGCGATACCTTCACTCCGACATTGAAACCGTAGAGCGGGTCGAGATTCTGCGTGACTTGCGTCTGGGTGTATTCGATGTGCTGGTGGGCATCAATCTTTTACGAGAGGGGCTTGATCTTCCCGAGGTGTCCCTGGTGGCGATTTTAGATGCAGATAAGGAGGGTTTCCTGCGTTCCACCAGATCACTCATTCAAACCATCGGTCGGGCGGCAAGACACGTCAGGGGCAAGGCAATTCTTTACGCAGATGTTCTAACCGATTCTATGAAACGGGCAATATCTGAGACCGATCGTCGTCGAATCAAGCAGGCCAGCTACAACAAGAAATATCGCATCACACCGACGGGCATTGAAAAAGATGTTCGTGACATGATCGATGGGGTTCACGCGGGGGCGGGTGGCGGTAACGGNACCAAAGGTCGCTCGGCCCGAAGTGGGGCGTCCNTCCTACCAGAGGGCTTTGACCAACCGACCAGTGCAACGGAAATGGCGAAAATGCTAACGGCAATGGAACGCAAGATGTTTAAACACGCCGAGGACCTCGAATTTGAATTGGCCGCATCGGTACGCGACCAGATGACCGCCTTCAAATTAAGCCAATGGGGCGTGAGCGGTGAACGGTGACACGTCGACGTCGTGGCGTATCGGCGCCGTACGGATAGACAGGGTACTGGAACACGAACAACCCCTTCTCGCGCCCGATGTGTTGTTTCCAGAATTTCGACAATCAACCTTTATCCATCACGCTGACCAGCTAGGGCCGGCATTGTACGATCGAGTGAGCGGCCTGCTGGTTCTTGCATTCCACAGTTTTGTGATTCGCACACCTTGGCATGTCATCATCGTCGATACCTGCACGGGGAANCACAAGTCCCGACCACACAAACAGCGCTATCACATGAATCGGTGGCCGTACCTGGCGCGCCTTCGCGCGGTAGGGATCTCGCCTGAGAATGTCGATTTTGTCGTGTGCACNCATCTACATGCTGATCATGTGGGTTGGAACACCACATTGATAGATAACCAATGGCAAGTGACCTTTCCNAACGCAAGTTACCTCGTTGCGGATGTNGAATATGAACATTGGCAGGATGAGACCAAGCGATCAGTCTATACAGATGACCCTTACTTTGAAGAC
Source organism: Acidiferrobacteraceae bacterium (assembly GCA_002714255.1). GTDB lineage: Bacteria > Pseudomonadota > Gammaproteobacteria > Arenicellales > UBA868 > UBA11791. Next base: position 8,368 of record PAWW01000036.1, on the reverse strand, counting down.
AGCGTGTTGCCGGTGATGGAAGCCGGGCAGATGCAATTGGTTGAAACAGAACATGTGATCGATCCCTGTGTTCGGCTATTGGGAAGCCCGGGACACACGCCGGGGCATATCTGTGTTCGCATTGAAAGTAATGGTGCCCTAGGGGTTATGAGCGGAGATATTTTCCATCATCCGATGCAATGTGTTGAGCCCTCCTGGAATAGCTGTTTCTGCGTTGATCGCTCACAGGCATTTGCGACGCGATCAGGATTTCTTGAACAGTATGCTGACAGCGGAGTGATGGTGTTACCCGCCCATTTTCCCACGCCCGGGGTTGGATGGATTACCCGTAGCGATCAAGGGTTTGCCTTTAATTTTATTAATCAGTCCTAGCCTATACTCTCCCCATGCGACTCGCAGACAGAGTGGTGATTGTGACCGGTGGCGCAGCCGGCATGGGGTTGGCCTTTGCGAGTCGTCTTTTGAGCGAAGGGGCTGCTATCGTTATTGCCGACATTAAGGACTCCGAACCCGCTCTCAATGCCCTCGGGCACTCCGATCGCACGCTCGGCCTGCGAACCGATGTCAGCCAGGTCGACTCGGTGAGGTCAATGATCAAGACGGTATTCGAGCGATTTGGCCGGATTGATGTGCTGATCAACAATGCCGCGATATTTGCCACTTTAGAGCCGCGTCCATTTGATGAAATTGACGAGCAAGATTGGGATCAGTTGATGGCAGTCAACGTTAAAGGTGTGTGGAACTGTGTGCGTGAGGTCGCACCCGTATTTCGGGCCCAGCAGTCAGGCCGGATTATCAATATCGCCTCGGCGGTAGTCGGAAAGGGGACCGCTTTGATGCTGCATTATGTAGCCTCCAAGGGGGCGGTTGTCGCCATGACTCGGGCGCTGGCTCGAGAGCTTGCGAGTATCGGGGTCACTGTCAACGCGGTCGCACCGGGCTTGATTCTTAGCGACACGGTTGCAGCGAATCCTGCCATTACCGCATTTCAATCCAGCGCCGTGATGCAGGCACGATCCATCAAGCGAGATGCCTATCCTGAAGATGTCGTCGGAGCAGTGGCTTTTCTCGCGTCCGACGACAGTGCTTTCATGAGCGGTCAGACGCTCATCGTGGATGGCGGGTCTGTCTTTTCAACGCTCTGATCGTGAAAACAATCCCGATTATCAATCTTTCTTCCGCACGAAAGGGCGATGAGGCGGCGCGTCGCGATGTTGCCCGCCAAATNGATGANGCCTGTTGCGAGATCGGCTTTTTTGCTATCGAGGGTCATGGAGTACCGGAGAGTACGGTAGGTGATTTGCATCGGGCGGGGCATGATTTCTTTTCTTTACCATTGGCGGNTAAACAGGCTGCAGTGCANCCAGCGGGTATGAATCGGGGTTATCACCAGNTTGGGGGTGAAACACTCGCNAACGCTAATGACCATAAAGCGCCGCCTGATCTGAAGGAATTTTTTCATGTAGGGCCAGTGCGCACGACTGACGCGGCTTATTTCACCAGTGAGGAAGGACGACGACATTTTGCCCCCAATATCTGGCCCGNAGGCTCAACAAAGTTTAGAGATGCCGCGATAAACTACTACGAGGCGATGAGTAAGCTCATTATGTTTTTAATGAGGCTTGCTGCGCTGGCGCTGGATATGGAAGAGCACTACTTTGACGACAAAGTTGATCGCTCGATTGGCGCCATGCGCTTAAATTATTATCCCGCGCAAACCGAACCGCCCCGCCAACATCAACTTCGAGCCAGCGCCCATACAGACTATGGTGGCTTTACCATTCTCAGCGGCGAGGACACCGCGGGCGGACTCCAGGTAAGGGGTAGAGAAGGCNAATGGATCGATGTTAAGACGACCCGCAACGTCTTTGTTGTCAACATTGGCGATCTACTCATGCGCTGGACCAATGATCGATGGTTATCTAACCTTCATCGAGTCATTAATCCGCAGGACGNCCATACAGACGGGGGNCGGCTGTCGATTGCATTTTTTAATCAGCCCAATTACGACNCNCTGATTCAATGNCTACCTTCGTTGAGCCCGGCTAAGTACTTNCCGGTATTGTCTGGCGATTACCGAGANCTGAAATATCAAAAAACCGGATTGACGAGCGCCACTGGATCGCCACTGTCGGAGTAATCGATGCTTTATAGAGGAATGGAAAGAGAGGCGCTCGATGCGGCTTATAACAACACCGCCGCAGTGGGGATGGAACGGCGCGATCAATATGTGGCTGACTGGACTGCACGCAGTGGAGCGGTCAATTTAGCCTGGTCGCCGACGCGCGATATCTCCTACGGCCCGCAGCCGAGACAACGCCTGGATGTGTTTTCCTGTGACGGATTGGATTCGCCGACCTTGCTGTATATCCATGGTGGTTATTGGCAGATGAGTGACAAAGAGGCGTTTGGTTTTATTGGCGAAGGGCTGCTGCCAGCGGGCATTAATCTTGTTCTTGTGGAATATACGCTGGCCCCCGACATCCACATGGATGGGATTGTCGAGCAGATTCGTGCGTCCATTAATTGGACTATCGAGAATATTGCAAACTACGGAGGAGAGCCGAANCGAGTTTTTATCGGTGGGCACTCTGCNGGAGGACACTTGACGGCGATGGCGATGTCCGATCCCCGAGTTGCCGGAGGCCTCTCGATCAGCGGGCTTTTTGATCTTGAACCCATTCGACTCAATTACTTGAATGACAAACTGCACCTTGATGCGGCAGAAAGCGCCCGTAACTCGCCCTTACAACACATACCGGCGGTAGCCAATCCACTGATTGTGACCGTTGGATCGAATGAATTGCCTGAATTAATTCGGCAATCCAAAGACTATTCACAGGCGTGGCAACGGGCGGGTCATGAGGGTCAATATTTACCGTTGGCCGGGCACGATCATTTTTCTATCCTTGAGGAATTGGCGTCACCCTCTGGCCTGCTACTGTCTGAATTAAAACGGATGNTGGTTTAGTCGAAAGCGTTTCCGCAGGGTGGCGTGCAAACAAATTTCNGTGTTTGCGCCCGGATAACACCCGGTTACAATAGACCGGTCGCGGGCGTTAGTCCGCATCGACAGGCGCGTAGCTCAGCGGTAGAGCACTTGCTCGACACGCAAGTGGTCGGTGGTTCGATCCCACTCGCGCCTACCAAACGAAAGACCAGGTACTGGGGACGTGGTGGTTTATCGGGCGCCCGGTAGATTGTACGGCGAACTCCTGGGTTAGTGATTAGGCGAGCGAAATGCATCAGCCGGCCGATTTAGTCAGCAGTTTTGCGATAAACTAGTCCTCGCATTAAGTACTTACTAGGCTGCCAGTGGTATCAGCGTTGTAAGGGTCCACCAAACGCCAACCTGTGGTTTTCTAACCCATGCCAACGATCACTCTGCCTGATGGCAGTTCCCGCCTGTTTGAGGGCCCCGTCAGTGTCCTCGACATAGCCAACGATATCGGTTCGGGGCTTGGCAGAGCCACACTGGCTGGCGAGGTGAATGGGCAATTGGTCGATGCGGCATTTGTGGTCGACCAGGATTGCGTGCTGCGTATCATTACTGATCGTGACGCCGAGGGCCTCGATATCATTCGTCATTCGTGCGCCCATTTGATGGCGCAGGCGGTGAAAACCCTCTTTCCGAAGGCGCAGGTCACCATCGGCCCGGTGATTGAAGAAGGGTTTTACTACGACTTTGCTTATCCAAAGGGCTTTTCAGAGACAGACTTAGAGGCCATTGAAAACAAGATGGTGGATTTGGCCAAAATGGATCAAGTCATTACTCGCGAAGTGATCGCGCGTGATCTGGCGGTTGAACGCTTTGAGGCGATGGGCGAAAGCTATAAGGCTCAAATCATCGCTCAAATTCCAGCGGCGGACAATATCTCGGTTTATAAGCAAGGGTCTTTTGCAGATCTCTGTCGCGGGCCGCACGTTCCTAGCACGGGCAGGATCAAGGCGTTTAAGTTGACCAAACTAGCCGGTGCCTACTGGCGTGGTGATTCAAACAACGAGATGTTACAGCGGATCTACGGAACCGCATGGGCGTCTCGTAAGGATCTTAAAGCGTACCTGCATCGAATAGAGGAAGCAGAAAAGCGTGACCATCGACGAATTGGACGGCAGCTCGATCTGTTCCATTTCCAGGAGGAGGCCCCTGGCATGGTGTTCTGGCATCGAGATGGCTGGACACTGTACCAATTGCTGGAGAACTATATCCGCGGATTGCTGCTAAAGAATGGCTACCAGGAGGTGCTGACCCCGCANATGTTAGANCGTTCGCTTTGGGAGCGNTCNGGACATTGGGAAAAATTCCGTGATCACATGTTTACTACACACGTTGANGACCGCGATTACGCCATTAAGCCGATGAATTGCCCCGGACATATTCAGATATTCAATCAGGGTCTAAAGAGTTACCGGGATCTTCCGGTTCGAATTACCGAGTTTGGCGTGGTGCACCGAAACGAACCTTCAGGGACGCTTCACGGACTTCTTCGNGCNAGGCGCTTCACTCAAGATGACGCGCATATTTTCTGCACTGAAGATCAGTTACAGGATGAAATAGGTGCCTTGATTGATCTGACGTTTCGAGTCTATCGAGACCTTGGATTTGAAGACATTGAAGTGGCTTTGTCGACGCGCCCAGAGCAGCGGGTGGGGGATGATGCNCTTTGGGATCGAGCTGAAGCGGCGCTGGCGGATGCACTCGAGGAGAAAGGAATTCCTTATACTGTACAAGCCGGTGAGGGCGCCTTTTACGGCCCCAAACACGAATTTGTACTGCGCGATTCGATTGGCCGCCGCTGGCAGTGTGGGACGATACAGGTCGATTTCTCCATGCCGGGGCGACTAGGATCGGCTTACGTCAGCGAGGATGGGACGAAGAAAGTCCCGGTAATGCTTCACCGTGTGCTACTGGGCTCGATGGAACGATTTATCGGAATCCTGATCGAAGACACTGATGGACGTTTTCCTGTTTGGCTCGCACCCATTCAGGCCTTGGTCATGAATATCACCGACAATCAGGCTGAATACGCTAATCGTGTGTGTAATGTACTCAAATCCAAAGGTATTCGAGCAGAGACAGACTTGAGGAATGAGAAAATCGGCTATAAAATCCGGGAACACACGCTGCGACGGGTTCCNTATCTGCTGGTCGTCGGTGACCGAGAGGTTACTGAAGAGAGTATTTCAGTGAGAACACGAGCGGGTGAAGATCTGGGCAGTGTCCCGCTGGATGCTTTCTGTGATCGGTTTGATTTTCAGATGATGACTGCCGATAAGGTTAACTAGGACACCAAGGAGCAAAGATATCGCACTACCCAGGAGACCACCCCCGAAACCCGTGGCACGCCCCCATACGATCAACGATGAAATAACCGGCGACCAAATACGCCTGATCGGCGAGGAGGGTGAACAACTGGGAATCCTTACCCTAGCCAAAGCACTTGAGCTTGCTGGTGAACAGGACCTAGACCTAGTGGAGATATCGCCAAACGCCGACCCAAAAGTCTGTCGACTGATGGACTATGGAAAATTTCTTTACGCCAACTCAAAGAAGAAACAAGAAGCCAAGAAAAAGCAGAAACAAATCACCGTAAAAGAAGTCAAATTTCGTCCCGGGACCGGTATTGGAGACTATGGGATAAAAGTCCGGAACCTCACTCGATTCCTTAACGAGGGCAATAAGACTAAAGTTACGCTGCGCTTTCGAGGGCGGGAAATGGCGCATCGAGAATTGGGAATGGAAATGCTGAAAAGGGTCGAGGCTGATCTGGCCGAGATCGCATTGGTTGAACAGGCTCCGGCGATGGAAGGACGGCAGATGGTGATGGTATTGGCGCCAAGATTGCGCTAAGCCTCTCCAATAACAACGCTACAAACTAAAGTGAATTGAACAAAGATGCCAAAACTTAAAAGTAACCGCGGCGCTGCAAAGCGATTCAAACAGACAGCCAGTGGGAAATTCAAACGATCTCAGGGGTATTTGAATCACATTTTGACGAAGAAATCGACCAAGCGAAAACGACACCTACGGTCAATTATTCTTGTGAGTGCTGCTGATCAAGCGGCCGTTCGCAAAATGTTGCCTTACGGGGCATGAGTCGACATTAAAGTAAGGACAGTATTGGAGCTAGGCTAGATGGCAAGAATTAAACGAAGCGTAACGGCGCGAGCGCGACACCGAAAAGTACTCTCTCGTGCGAAGGGTTATCGTGGCGCTCGGAAAAACGTGTTCCGAGTCGCAAACCAAGCGGTAATGAAGTCCGGGCAATATGCCTATCGAGATCGACGCCAGAGAAAGCGACAGTTTAGGGCGCTGTGGATTGTTCGAATCAACGCGGCTGCGCGCTTGCACGGGTTAAGTTACAGTCGACTGATCGCAGGACTCGCTAAATCGGAGATCAATCTCGATCGAAAGGTGTTAGCTGACCTTGCGCTTCATGATGACCATGCATTCTCGGCTTTGGCCGAACAGGCGAAAGCTGCCTTGGCGAGTTAACGTCGGCCGGGCTTTGCCCGGCGGATTTGCTTGCATACTTGGGGAAGGCCTACCCGGACTTCCCCTTTTTTCTGGAGCGCCCGATCAGTAATGGCTAGTGTCTCCCACACCGAGATGATCGCGACGGTTACTGATCAAGCCGTTACCGAGGTTAATGCTGCTCAGAATGAAGAACAGCTTGAGGCGGTCAGAGTCCGTTATCTAGGTCGCAAAGGTCATCTTACGGCACAACTAAAGACCATCGGGGATTTACCGGCGACTGAACGGCGAGATTTTGGCGCTGCCGTCAACGCGGCCAAATCGCGCCTCACTACGCAGCTTGAAAGCCGCCTGTTGGTGCTGCAGCGCGTCTCACGCGCGAGCGCTTTGGCCAGCGAATCGGTAGATGTGACCCTCCCGGGCCGAAGGAATGAACGTGGCGGAATCCATCCGGTGACACGAACTGTGCGACGAATTAATGAGATTTTTCACCGAATTGGNTTCGATGTTGCGCAGGGGCCCGAGATTGAAGACGACTTCCACAATTTCGGAGCCTTGAATATTCCTATCGATCATCCTGCACGGGCGATGCACGATACCTTTTATGTGNATGACGATCATGTGCTGCGCACACACACGAGTCCTGTGCAAATTCGTTACATGAAAACCCACAAACCGCCGTTGCAGGTCATTGCGCCAGGGCGTGTGTACCGTTGTGATTCAGATGTTACCCATACCCCGATGTTCCANCAGGTTGAAGGACTGGTTGTGGGCGCCGACGTGTCCTTTGCTGACTTAAAGGGTGTGTTGACGTATTTCGCACAGGAATTTTTTGAAACTGATCTTCCGCTTCGATTTCGACCTTCTTATTTTCCGTTTACCGAGCCCTCCGCTGAGGTAGANATTGGCTGCATATTCTGTCAAGGGGCAGGCTGCAGAGTCTGCCAACGNACCGGTTGGATAGANATCTTGGGTTGCGGAATGGTGCACCCGGAGGTTTTCCGTCAAGTCGACATTGATAACGAAGCCTATACGGGTTATGCGTTTGGGNTAGGTATCGAACGGGTGACCATGCTGCGTTATGGNGTTGATGACTTACGCTTGTTTTTCAATAACGAACTGACTTTTTTATCNCAATTTCGTTAATTTCGATCGATGATNATNTCTTATCAATGGTTGTGTGANTGGGTTTCGCCACCGAGTGANATNNCNCNCCTATGTGATTNNCTCACCATGGCNGGACTAGAAGTCAGCAGCACNGACNCGGTNNCGCTNGTATCCNANCGTGTGGTGGTNGGGGAGGTNATGACNNCTGAGGTGATTCCTAATCATNCTGGGNTGCACCTGTGTCGTGTAGATACAGGCCANGCNCGCNCTCGCACNATCGTTTGTGGCGCTGNCAATGTTTATGCNGGAATGAAAACNGCCGTNGCNTTGCCTGGNGCNANNNTNGGTAAAGCNNGNCACGTCAAGCAACGANNGATCGCNGGNNTNTCTTCGAATGGCATGCTGTGCTCGTCCGAGGAATTGGGTCTTGANGACAACNCTAGCGGCATCCTCTGGCTNNATGATGACGCTGNGGTGGGNCGTTCACTCAANANCCACNTGGGACTNGACGATNTCTTANTGGATATCGAGNTAACNCCNAANCGGGGGGATTGTCTGAGCATCGTGGGAATCGCGCGGGAAGTATCCGCCCTGACCGGCATGCCCCTAACGCCCCCGATAGTCCCTATAACGAGAGCGCGGCACCGTCAAAGTATTCCGATCGTTCTTGAGAATCCGGAGGACTGCCCTCGATGGGTTGGCCGCGTCCTGACAGAGCTTAATCCAACCGCCAGAAGCCCGGATTTTATCCGTGAACGACTTCGCCGCTGTGGAATACGAAGCATT
>PAWW01000035.1 GCA_002714255.1 Acidiferrobacteraceae bacterium | reverse complement strand
TAACGGACGCCAACTTGGCACTTAATCGACTTGGTCCCGACACCGCCCTCGGTGGAAAGATCACGATGGATAAAGATCTAGCTATTGCGGGGATACGACTGATTCTTGAACGACTTCCATCATTAGATGAATACAGTCTGGCAGACGGAATCATTCAAATTGCTGTCGCGAGGATGGTGAGTGCCATTAAGGAAATCTCCATATCTAGGGGCTTCGACCCTCGAGATTTCACNTTAGTAGCATATGGAGGTGCAGGCCCCATGCATGCCGCATTTATTGCGGATGAACTTGAAATCCCTCGTATNCTTATCCCGTTAGGNCCCGGNAACTTTGCGGCGTTCGGGTCTCTAATCTCGGACAACCGGCGAGATTACTCACTTACACGAACAGTTTGTCCACGCGACTCTTCCATCGCAGACATCCTATCCACTTTCACCGAACTGGAAGATCGAGGCCGTAAAGAATTCGAAGACTATGGTGTCGGTTTAGACCAGACAACGACGCGTCGATGGGCTGGAATGCGTTACCTCGGGCAGTCCTGGGAACTCGAAGTTCCCATTTCCGAGAGCATCGATTCGATTGAAGCAATTGAGGAAGTATTTTACCAACTCCACGAACGACGCTTCGGTCACAAAACGACTGACATCACCGAAATCGTCAATTTTCGTATCGCGGTCATCGCAGGGGACGACAAACCTGACTTACTCCCCTGGGTGAACGATAGATCCGTGACTACCGAAAAACAACCGTTCCGCTCCGTTTATTTCAACGATAAATTTATCGATGTTCCTGTCTACCGACGGGATGAGCTTCTAGCTATGACAGAAACAACTGGACCTGCAGTCATTGAAGAGAATGGATCAACAACTATCATTCCACCGACTTGGCGTTTTCGAATGCTTAAGTTCGGTGAGTTATTGCTTGAAAAAATCGACTCATGAAACCACAAAACACGCCGGCCAGTGATCTTAATCCCATTACATTAGAGGTCGTCTGCGAAAGTCTTATTGCCATAGTGCGAGAGATGCGGGCGACCATNATTCGCGCNTCCTATTCNTCCAANATCTATGAATTTGAAGATTTTTCATGTGCTCTGTTTGACGCATCGGGACAAATGGTTGCTCAGTCGTGGGATCATCCAGGACATGTTTTACCTCTACCGTGGGGTGTCAAATGCATGTTCGAAGACTTCGAGAACGATCTTGAGCCTGGTGATGCAATCCTGCTTAACGACCCGTATAGGGGCGGAACACACTTAAATGACGTAACACTGATCTGTCCGCAATTCGACTCCAGTGGAAACATCATTATTTTTCCAGCGGTTCGTGCACATTGGGTCGATGTGGGTGGAATGGTTCCCGGCAGTTACTCCGGATTATCAACAAATATCTATCAGGAGGGGGTACGTATCCCTCCAATCAAACTCTACGAGGCCGGGAAGGTTAATCGTGCCGCAATGTCACTCCTTATGGCCAACATGCGGATACCTGATGAGCGCGAAGGCGACCTGAATGCCTCGCTGGGTGCCTGCCGAGTGGCCTCGACCCGCATTCGAAAACTTTACGAAAAATATGGGGAAAACACTGTCGAAGCATGTGTCGCGGTTAACCTGGATCGCACCGAAAGACGACTGCGAGACAAAATCGCTCTTTTGCCAGATGGCGACTATTACTATGAGGATTATCTCGAGTTCTACAATGATGGACAACTAGACCCGGTACTTGTACGTTTTAAATTAACCGTATCGGGGGACCATCTCATTGCTGATTTTGCTGGGACTAATACACAAGTCCCCGGCGTGGTGAACTCATCGTTAGCCGTTGCCGGTGCTGGCGTATTCGTTGCAGTTAAGTCGACTCTCGATCCCGGTGGGGCTATGAATCATGGTGCTTTTCGACCGATCGAATTGCGCGCGCCGGAAGGCTCAGTCGTCGATGTCCGCGACGATGCACCAGCGGGAGCTCATGGTGAAGTCAGAAAACGTGCCGTCTCTGTTGCGCTCGGTGCCTTGTCCCAAATCATCCCCGACCTCGTGTCTGGCGACCTATGCGGGACTTCATTCCCTAATGCCATCGGTGGTATGAATAGCAGAGTTGGACGACCCTATGTCTACTATGAGGCACCCGCCGGTGGTAACGGTGGTTTTCTAGAGGCGGATGGTTCCAGTGCGTTTGTCAATGTTGACTTCGGAAATCTGCCATCGATCTCAAATGCGGAAATGATTGAAAACAGTATGCCGTTATTGGTTGAGCGCAGCGAAATTCGAACGGATTCTGGCGGCCCCGGCAAACAACGTGGCGGACTCGGCATGTTGCGTGAGGTGCGTCTCCTGGACGAGGAAGCGAGTTACTCTGTTCTCAGCGATCGTGCTGTTATTCCACCGTATGGAATCAATGGAGGCGGCAGCGCAATGCCGTACCAAGTTTCCATCACCCGCGGGACTGAAGCAATTATGTTTGACACCCCCGGCAAAGTGACGGGCTATCCCATCAGGAAAAATGATGTCGTGGTAATGCGTTCCGCAGGGGGCGGCAGCTACGGTGATCCTTTGGAACGAGATCCCGCTTTAGTATGCGCCGATATTGAAAAGGGCTACGTATCTCAAGAGAAGGCACAAGAGCAGTATGGCGTGATCCTGAACGCGAGTGGCGAACTTAATGTAGAGATGACCTCTAGCTGTCGAGAAGCGCTCAGAGCCAAACGTTTTCACATACCTGTCCGGATAGACAATGCACTCGAGTACTACACCGGAAAGAAAGGGCATCGCCGGTTACTGACCGTAGCCACCGAAATCGCCCAAAAATTAGGCGTCGCAGACGATGACATGGTAGAGATACTGGGAGAGAATCCAGCTCCCCTTCGTGCCTGGATACGGATCAATGCCCTCGCATCGTCTGATTCCGTTCCACTCGATGATTTTGCTACCAAGGTTCTGGGGATAACTGAAAGCAGCGTTGTATGGATTCGACCCTTGCCGACTCCCACTGTACCAGCAGGCCTCGCCAGCTGAATGTCCGCTTTCCGCTTACGACACCTGACAAACGCCGCTGGATCTATAACGCCCTAGAAAACAAACCATCGGCGACCAATTTCGTGTAGGCGGCTATTGCATTCTCACAGTCAGTCGATGATGTCTTCTTTTTCCCACGCCTTATATAGCGCATCGCCACATAGGCTCTAGCGCCTAAAAACATAAACACAACAGCTTCCAACTCAGCATCACTGTACTCCGTAATTTCTCCTCGCTTGACAGATCGTTCCAGCGCTTTTCTGAATCCGTCAACCAGTAAATCTGTGTGTCTCCGATAAGCTTTAGGCGCGTGCACTTCCGCTTCGCTAAGAATTCGGTAAAAGCCGGGATTTTCTACCAAATACTCACAAAACGCGCGGAAGCGCGCCGACTCACGATCAGCACCCGTCAAATCATCATCTAATCTGTCGGTAATGTATTCAAGCATTCTCCTACCAACGTGTGGCAAGAGAACATCGAACAAATCTTGACGCGCTGAAAAATAATTGTAAAACGTACCTTGTGCTACGCCCGCATGGCCTGCGATCTTTGAAACCGATGCACCAGCATATCCCTCACGCCCAACAATTTTCTCGCCAGCAATCAGGAGTCGCTCATGGGTCTCTAGTTTTCTTTCTGCGCGTGTTGCACCACGCGCTTGTTTTGTTCTATCTCGCTGCATTGCCAAAAGAATCCCCGTTTCCGTCACTGATTGGATCAAATCCTATTCTATCGTGACGGGGACAATGCTTCTGGCGAACTTTGCATAAACCACCCTGCAGTGCTTTATCATCCGCATCATCTAAACCGTGAAAAATGCCACGTATCACGTTGGCAAGGGCATCGAGAGCGATTCTCGACCAAATATTAAGCCTACCTATCACTCACGACTCAAGACAACTTCTTCAGAGAGCAATTAGTGTTAGCAACAGAACGGGGAGGCTCTGACTGAATATCAATGTATAGACACCGATATTATTGTCCTAGCGCGCCGGTCAGACACCGAGGGGGCCCTATACCCCGGCTAACCTGTCTGCATAGATACTGAGGGATTCTTCAAAATCCTCGCTAGTCGAGCAAGAAGGCGAGCCGCATCTGCTCCATCATGAACTCGATGGTCACAAGCCAACGTCAAACAAATCTCCTTATGTAGAACCGGGTGTCCCGCCTCGTCCGGCCTAAACAATGCTTGCTCAGACCCAACGCCGAGAATCATGGCCTGAGGTGNATTAATGATCGGTATCAGACTACTCGCGCCAAACATTCCCACATTAGAAATGCTGACCGACCCACCACCCACCTCCTTTTGCGTCAGGCTGTCGTCCTGAGCCCGACTTGCAAGCGTGCGCGCCTCGATTGCCACCTCTTCCAAGGTGCGTCTACCGGCATCGCGAATAATCGGCACGCGCAAACCATCTGCCGTTTCCGTCACCATTCCGATATCTACCTGATTAAACGCGAGAATTTTATCATCCACCCAAATGCGATTAGTGGTCGGTAACTCTGCCATCGCGACACCCAACGCTTTTATTAATAGATGAGTGACTGAAATCCGAATCTCTGGCGACCGTTTATTTATCGTTGCCCGAAATACCTGCAGCGCAGAGACTTCGACGTCCTGCGTAATGTAAAAATGCGGGACATTGGTTTTCGCCGCGGACACTCTTCTAGCGGTCGCCAATCGGGCAGCGGAAGGACTAATCTCCTGCGCTTGCAGGCCGTGCTCTGATTGCAGTCTGGGCATCTCTTGTGCAACCGAATCCCCAAGGTGGTCAAGATCATTAACCTTGATACGACCTCCCGGCCCACTGCCTGCAACCCGCGAAAGATCAACCCCCAATTCTCGTGCCCGTTTTCGGGCTAAGGGTGTGGAAACAATTCGGCTGCTATCACTGTCCTTCACAAATTGACGAGGCTCAATCGCAACGGCTGACACCGCGGCCTCTGCAGTAGTAACCACTTTTTCTGGCAACTCTGAAACCCGACCTCCTTTTAACGTTGCCAACGGCATACCGACTGGAACGATATCACCTTCCTCAACAAGCAACTCATCAATGATGCCGTCGATGTCTGCCTGCACCTCATTCGCAACCTTCTCAGTCTCGACCACGAAAAGCATGTCTCCAGCACGGAACTCATCGCCCGCACCTACATGCCACTCAAGCAGAACACCTTCGGTCATGGTCAAACCCAGCTTCGGCATGACCAATTGCGGCATCAGCACATCAACACCCATCTAAATCCCTTGTTTGAAAACCAGCTTGTAAAAGCATCGTTATGAAATAACTGTAAAAGGTCGGTACATTAAAAACAGCGCAATACACGCCATGACCCATACGGAATGCCTTGCCCCTTTACTCTATAGAGCACTAGGCTAAAGTGCGTCGTACCGCTCGAACGATATCACTCGCATCAGGTCGGTACGCGGCCTCCAGAGATTTGGCAAACGGTGACGGAGCAAACGGTGCCCCAACGCGAATAATGGGTGCATCCAGTTCATCAAATCCAACGTCGGCCATTCGGGCCACAACTTCTGCTCCGACGCCAAACGCCTCCACTGCTTCGTGCGCTACGACCAGGCGATGTGTACGTGCTAGGCTTGAAACAACCATTGCTTCATCCCACGGCTGGATTGAACGCAAATCCAGCACTTCAATGTCGACACCCTCAATGGTTAATTGATCAGCAGCTGTCAGTGCCTCACGAACCATCGCACCGTAAGTAACAACAGTAACGTCTCGACCCGGTCGTGAAATCGTCGCTTTACCAATAGGTACTGCCTGAGGATCATCGGGCAATTCACTCTTTGCGGCATAAAGGGTCTTGTTTTCAACAACAATGACCGGATCGGGATCGTCGATGGCAGAACGGATTAAACCGTATGCATCGGCTGCATTCGCCGGACACACCACTTTTAATCCCGGCACATGCGCAAACCATGCCTCCAAACATTGAGAATGTTGCGGCCCTGCATTAAGCCCACCACCGTGCGGCGCACGAATAACCAAGGGAAGTGACGCCTGGCCACCAAACATGCTCCGTGCTTTGGCTGCCTGGTTAACAATCTGATCCATCGCCAATGTGATGAAATCCATAAACATAATCTCAGCAACAGGTCGCATCCCCGTCATAGCGGCACCGACCGCGACACCCGCAATCACCGCTTCAGCAATAGGCGCGTCATACACTCTTCCAGGACCAAACGTCTCAAGCAACCCACGTGTCGCTTTGAAAGGCCCTCCGGCAGCCGCAACATCCTCCCCGATCACGAAGACGCTATCGTCAACTTCCATTGCGTCATACAACGCTTGATTAACCGCTTTCAGATAACGCACCTCGGGCATCAGCTGACTCCGAGCCTTGGCGTATAAACATCTGCCACGAGAGAATCACTCGTCGGCTCTGGTGATCCCTTCGCCAGTTTTAAGGCAACGTCTATCTCTGAATCGACCTCAGCATGCAGTTGCTCAAACCAAACGTCAGAGAGACCTTCTGCCAACAGTTGCGAGCGCGCCCGCGCGATTGGATCACGTTCAGACATCATCGACATTTCTTCTTTATTCCGATAGTCCTGGGGATCTCCTTCGAAATGGCCTCTGATACGTGTCGTCTGGCACTCAATAACACGAGGGCTGGGCATGTCACGCATCTGGTTAACGAATTTGTCCGCTTGGTCAGCGACAGCCACTACATCGTTGCCATCGACCGAAGCAAATGCGATGCCGAAAGCCGCACTGAGTCTTTCAAGGCTTGTGGCCAACTGACGTTCAGTTGGACTAAATTCTGACCACCCGTTGTTCTCACAGACAAAAAGAACTGGCAAAGACCACAATGAAGTCAGGTTAAAGCATTCGTGAATGACCCCTTCGGCCAATGCACCATCTCCAAAGTAGACGGCCGCGATATTCCCAGCCCCTTTCATTTTTAAGGCCAGGGCACTACCAGTAGTGATTGGCATACCAGCTCCAACAATGCCATTTGCACCCAGCATACCGATCGACAAATCAGCCACATGCATTGACCCTCCCCTGCCGCGACAAACGCCGTCGGCACGCCCTAAAATCTCAGCAAAAAACCCGGAAAGACTAACTCCTTTGGCGAGTGCATGGCCGTGCCCTCGATGGTTTGAAGAAACCGTATCGGCCACACCAAGAACCGAACTGATACCAACAGCAACTGCTTCCTGTCCAATTGAAAGATGGAGAAATCCCGGCACATCCCCATCTGCAAACAATTTCTGGAGACGTTCTTCTGCCCGTCTTATCAGTAACATTTGTCGGTAAAGCACTTGTAAGCTGGATGACTTGATGGGCATTTCTCCAATAACGACTGACACCGATGTTTACTTACTTCGTTAGTGGTAACAATCTGAACTACGAGTCATGCTTCATTATAGTCCCACTGACCGTTTCTACGAGACCAATCAATACGCCATACCACCCGGAAAAGCCCGGTTCGATAATGAAGTTGGTATCTTGGATGATTCCCTAATTTTCGCTATATCTAGCCATAGCTGCAAACCAGGTATCCTTGTTAACCAAATAATGGAGGCTTGTCCTCTTTCACTTATAACAGTTGTCTTAATTACTCGCTGGAGTGACTTAATGAACCACAATGACTATATGCAAATTGCTCTGGATGAGCTCCATGCTGGTGTCAAATCAGGCTTAAATCCGGTTGGCTCGATCATTGTCCGGCACAAGGACGGAGAAATAATTGGACGGGGAAGAAACCTTGTCCCTATCCACAACGATCCCACAGCTCATGCAGAGGTGACTGCTATCCGACAGGCGTGCGACCATAGCGGCATGCCTAAACTGACTGACTGCACCTTGTATACAACATTGGAACCTTGCCCTATGTGCTGTTGGGCAATTCTTACCGCCGGCATCGAACAGCTGGTCCTAGGGGCGCGGCTGACGGTGATAAAAAAAGTCAATTACGGCGACTATACGGTGGAGAATCTTGTTGCCATGACCAATGCAAACATCACCATAACTACCGGAATTCGAGAAGAAGAATGCACCCGTTTGAGAAGTGCGTGGGAACTTCGTTAACTGGGTTGGGTTCGAGTCCATGTCAAGCAAACCGAATAGCCCCGCGCGCTCGCTGACCGACAATGTTAGCTAAGGCTCAAGAATGATCAATCGCTGGATTGTCGTTGTCACTTTAACCGGCGCCCTACCGTTCGCACTCGCCGTCTGGCTGAATGTTCAGCAGCTGACCTTGCTCGGCGCTGACGCCGCCGCCTGGCTATGGGGTTATTCGGCGGTTATCGCTGCCTTCCTGGCTGGCGCCCAATGGGGCCGCTCGTTGCAACCACTTGATCTGGTCAGCCTGCTCGCCAGTAACGGATTTGCCTTGGTGGTGTTCGCGCTGGCGTTGTGGCTCAGAACCAATACCGGCGTCGTCCTGCTGGAGATCCTCTTCGCCGGACTGCTGTTCGTTGATCGACGGCAATTGAGACTGGGCCTGATCAACACTGACTATTGGCACCTGCGTATTGGTGTCACTGCGCTTGTCTGTTCGTTGCTCGCGATCTACGCATTTGTAAGCGCGACGGCCTAAGTGGCCGAATTTTTATCAAGGCACAGTGACCCTGCGCGGTCAGATGGATGACTCCGGATTTTCTGTGTTGCCATCAACCGCGATCACCTGGCCACTGACCAGGCGGGCCGCGTCACTGGCAAGAAAAACCGCCATACCGGCGATATCCTGAGCAGTTACAAAGCGGCGCATGGAAGCGCCCGCTGCATAACCGGCATAAATTTCATCCCGAGTGCGCTGCTGGATCAACGCTTCTTTTTCGAGCACACGCTCCATTCGATTCCCCTCCACCGGGCCCGGGCAGATCGCGTTGGCACGAACGTTGAATGGCCCAAGCTCGCTGGCCAGGGTTTTCATCAGTCCAATCACACCCCATTTGGCAGCGACATAGGGTGCACGATGACGAAAACCAAAGATTCCCGCCGTTGAGGACGTCAACACCACAGCACCGGAACGCTGCACTTTCATCATCGGTGCGGTTTGCCTCGCAAACAAAAAGGCCCCTTCGAGACTGACAGAAACACACCGTCGCCAGTCCGCTAGGCTGATCTCCTCCACGGGAGCAATGGGACCTGCTATGCCTGCGTTCGCACACAGCACATCTAGACCACCCCATGTGCGATCGAGCTCTTGAAACAGAGCCAACACTGCCGCTTCATCAGTGACATCCAGACAATTTCGGTGCCAGTCAGGGGGACAAGTAGCGAGGCTCGCTTCATCAACATCAACAACCCAGACCTCAGCACCTTGGTCAACAAAGGCCTCCGCGATGGCCCGGCCAATGCCGACTGCGCCTGCTGTGATCAGTACTCTTTGTCTTATACCGGCTTCAACCATCATCGACCCACCGTCTCGGGTGTGTTCACAATCCCGCAATAATAATTGATCTTAAGCGGTTAGAGACTGGCCTTCAGATGCAGACGTTCTGGGTGGAGAAGTGGTTCGGTGTAACCATTGGGGCTGTTTCGACCATCAAAAATTAACTGGCGAGCCGCCTCAAACGCATATCCCGAGCAATCGGGAGCTAAGCTGTCCCGTATACCTGCATCGAAACCGCTCGAGCGTCCACTGACATTGGCCCTAATCCCCCTTTAAACTGCGCGGCCTTTTTCCGCCAACCGGATTACCCCTTTTCAGCCAATGCGCGGCGATCCCCAAATGATTCAGCTGATGGANACCACCTTGCGAGACGGTGAGCAAACGCAGGNCGTGGCCTTCTCACCCGCGGAGAAGCTGGGCATCGCGNGGGCACTGCTGCACAGTCTGAACGTGGACCGCATCGAGATTGCATCCGCCCGTGTATCACAGGGGGAGAGAATCGCCGTTGAAACCATTCTCGACTGGGCAAGTCAGCACGACTATCTCGATCGCATCGAAGTCCTGGGCTTTGTCGACCACCAACACAGCGTCGATTGGATTGTCCAATCCGGCGGTCGAGTGCTCAATCTCCTCATCAATGGCAGCGAGAAACACTGCCGGGCTCAGCTAAAGCAATCGCCGGATGCTCACCTCAAGGACATTGTCTCTAGCATCGATTATGCCAAAGAGCGCGGCCTGTTAGTCAACCTTTATCTGGAGGATTGGTCCAACGGTTACGTCGACAGTCCCAAATATGTCTACTCGATGGTCGAAGCATTAACACATCTCGATATCAATCGCGTGATGTTGCCGGATACGCTCGGCGTCATGACACCGGATCAGGTCTTCGAAAGCATCAACGACATGTGCAACCGTTATCCCTCACTCGAATTCGATTTCCATGCCCACAATGACTATGGCCTTGCCACCGCTAACGTACTCAAGTCGGTTGAGGCTGGCGCCACAGGCATTCATACGACGATGAACTGTCTGGGTGAACGGGCTGGCAATGTCTCGCTGGCCGAGGTGGCGGTTGTATTGCGTGACAAATTGGACAAACACATTGGCATCGACGAATCTAAAATACACAACGTCAGTCAACTGGTCGCTCATTTTTCTGGTAAACACACGGCGGCCAATGCACCGATTACTGGCACAGATGTTTTTACCCAAACCAGTGGACTACACGCTGACGGAGACCGCAAAGCGGGCCTCTACCAGACCGCCCTTCGACCGGAGCGTTTTGCCAGGCGACACAGTTATGCACTGGGCAAGATGAGTGGTCGTGCATCGCTGGCTAAGAATCTCGAGGCACTCGACTTTGAGCTATCGACCGATGATCAGGAGAAAGTGCTGCAGCGCATTGTCGAGATCGGAGATGCCAAGACCACAATAACGGCTGATGATCTACCGTTCATTATTGCCGACGTATTGGAAAGCGGTGAATATCAGCACGTGGATCTGCTTAACTGCCAGATCACAAGCGGCCTTGAGGTCGAGTCAACGGTGAGCCTTCGCCTATGTGTTGACGGTGAAATGTATCGTGCGGCCGGCTCCGGCAATGGTGGTTTCGATGCGTTTATCAATGCTGTGGCCCAAATCTTTGAACCCATCGGGGTGACAATCCCTCGGCTGACAGATTTCGAGATTCGTATTCCCAGGGGCGGGCAAACCAATGCCTTGACCGAATGCCTGATCACCTGGAATCAGGCAGGCAAGACATTAAGGACACGGGGCGTGCACGCCAATCAGGTGTTTGCCGCGATCAATGCCGCCCTGCGGATGCTCAATCTCGTGCTGCACGAAAAAAAACCGCTGCCAGCGGAAACCTCATCACATCAACCCCATCAGGTGACCGATCAACTTCGGAGTCGTGTCACTTATCCTACCGGCGTAGCAACAAACAGTTGACGACGAAGCAGTCCCTCTCGAAGCCCAGACAATCGCGCATGCCACAATGACTGTCGGTCATCGAAATCGCTTTGACCCAAAAGTTCGATCAACTCTTCACCACGTTCGTTATCTGACGCAATAAATTGCCGACACAACGCAATGCTCGCAGCGCTGAGATCCTGGACTTCGATCACCCGCCAACCGGTTTCCCTCAAAAGCTCTGGGTAGGCCATGGGTGCCTCTACAAATAGTGGCCCCGCTTCAATGGCACGCGCTTTCTGTAGCGCAGTGAGTCCCCTCGCCAACGAGATGACCGTCAATGCCATTCGACCACTCACTCGCAATACTTGGCGACAACTCTCTAATGCCGCTTGTTTGTCCATCAGACAACACAGAAGATCACTGTGGCTGAGCGCATCGAAAGTGGCCAAACCGAAAGGCAACTGTGCTGCATCTGCCACGGTCACCGAACATCTGCCAACGTTGTGGTCAAGCAGCGCGCGCCTAGATGCAATTCGAAGACCAGCGACTGGAAGATCCACCAAGGTCACGTCACATCCACGTTGACTCGCCATATACAGACCCGGCCAGCCGGAACCCGCGCCAACATCCAGCAAGTGGTCGCCCGGCTTCAAGCCAAGCATTTCCGATAGCACGTCCGCCTCCGCCCGAGTCGTCCAACTACTGGCCCCATAGTCACAACCGCATACGCGTCGCTCGATATCCCGCATAACCGGCGAACGCGCCCGCTCGTAAAAAACGGCCATACGCTCTCGTTGCGCACGCTCGGCTTCGCGTGGGTGCATCATCTTCACGATGATTCCTGCGTGCTATCGCTCAAATCATGGGGAACGAGAGAAAAATCGGAGAATCCGCGCAAGCATCGACAGTTTCTCTGGTGTGTTGGGCATCACTTCGTCAGAAAACCAGACATTTCCCATCGGAAATTTTGTTTTGTGCCGCCAGGCCCAACTGTTCGGCGAACGGGTAGGGCTTCCAAACTCCCCAGGCCCATCACCTGTCTGTGCCCGATGGCTTCGGGAGTAGAGATCGTTGTCGTTCATTTCATCGCTACCTCTCAAAATATGCGGGTCAATAGAGCGGGACGTGCCTGACGTTATACCGTATTTCCCACTAACCGACTCCATCGTGAACTTTTTGATCGATACACACGCCTACCAGTTCCAGGCCCAGGCAATACCCCAACCCTTGGCACCCCGGGAGACATGGGGCACCCAATGTGGCGGATCCCCCAAAAGTCGCCACGCATCTAGTATCGCTGGCACCGCCAGAAATTTAACTATCTCATTACGAGAATGCCCCGTTGCCTCGGCCATCGCCGTGACGTCACCGTAGGCATCGTCTTTAAGAAAAGTGAGGTAAGCCGCTGTGATCGCAAGATGTCCAAGTATGGCTCCAGCGGCAAGATCACGTGAGCGACCCGTACTCGGCTTTTGCAGTTGATCAAAGGCTAACTCGGACAAAAACCACTGTGCCTGGAAACCAGCCGAAGCCACCCGCAACTTCTCTTGCGGCGTCAAAACGGACTGCGAATAAACAATCGCCACGCCATCAAACTCAATGTCCTTCGTTTGAGACAACACCAAATGACCCAATTCATGACCCAACAACACACCCACCCCCCCGAGCAACAAATCTGTTGTGTCACTGTTATCAATGGGTCCCGCCCAACCATTCAATGGAATGCACAACAGGAGCCATAAAGTTTTCTTTAACAAACGAAGTTTCAGTCTCGACGCAAACGATCTGATAAGGAGATCGGAGTGGGATAGCGAAAAACCACAACCGACGCTGAAATGACAAAAGTCAAAAGCGTTGCCAGCTGAACCAGCGCCGACGCAGCGGGACTGATAATACCCGCTTGCCACGCCACCGCCACCAGCAACAGAGAAAACTCACTTAACTGCCCCAACCGCGCACCCGCTTCACCGGCGAGAATCCTATTTTCACCAGCGATCCTGAAAAGAGCCCAATAGACCGTCGGCTTGATCATCACCACCGCAATCGCCAAAACCGTCGCCGCAATCCAGATATCGCTGACGAGTTCAACGTTGAAACCGGCACCCAGAGCAAAGAAGAACATGACCAGAAAGAAGTCTCGTAATGGCCGCAGCGTATCGGCAATGTAAGGAGCAATTGGGCTATTCGCTAAGGTAACCCCGGCAACAAACGCACCAATCTCGAAAGAAAGACCCAGGCCGTAGGCAACTTGCCCCATGCACAGGCACCAACCCACCGCCAGCAAAAAGACGTACTCACGAATTCGGTCAAAGCGAAGAAAGAGGGGCCGCAACAACCAGCGTTCGGCGGCAAAGCTCCCCACAAACATCGCCGGCGTACCAATGAACAACACAGCAGCGTTCTGCCAAGCAAACGACTCGCCCGCGAGAGAGTGCAGCACCAGTAACGCAACGATCGCCAGGAGATCCTGCAACAACAAGATACTGACAATAACCTCTCCGGTGTGGCGATGATGCAAAACAGTAGTAGGCAACAACTTCAGAGTAACAATGGTGCTTGACAGCGTGGTCGCCATGCCCACCAACAGGCAGTCAACTCTGGTGAATCCAAAACTGGCGGCCACGACATAACCTAGCAATCCAAACACCACTGTGCTTGCCAGCGTGATTCCGATTGTCTCTTTCAGCAGTTTGATCAGTTTCTGCGGATAAAGATTCAGCCCCAACAGAAAAAGCAAGAAGATAATGCCCACATGCGCAATCTCTTCGATCAACTGAGGATCAGTAACCAGTCCGGTCACAGCAGGACCCGCCAACACGCCAACGGCGATATAGGCGACAAGCAATGACTGGCGCGCATAGAGCGCCAAAGTGGCCACCAGGGCCGCTCCGGTGAAAATAACAAAGATGGAAAAAAGCAGTGAACCGCTCAAGTTCATTCTTCCGTTGCGAAAAATACGGTTTGGCTTCGACTTACGAAACTCTTCATGCGTGATATAAGACCACTTTGTTGCCGTCAAAATCCCTGAAATAAGCACCATAGAACTTGCCGGTCCCACGCGCGCCTGGGGCACCATCATCCGTAGCACCTAAATCCAATGCCTTGGCATGCAACGCATCGACCGCCGCATGGCTGTCTACACGAAGCGCTAAAGTGAATCCATTGCCTGGCGTGGCCGGCTTGCCATCGAACGGTGTAATCACACCGAAAATGGGTGCGCCTTTGTCACGTCCCCAGAGAATCGAACGTTCTAACTCCAGCTTGCGCCGACCTCCCATTTCACCGACTAGCGCATCGTAAAACGACGCGGCCCGCGCCAGATCATTAGTACCCATCAAGAGATATCCGATCATTGTTTCCTCCTAAAGCTATACAAAAACCCAACGGTGGGGGCCTGTGATGCGCTCTGCTCAAGACATTAAACCTCATTTACCCGCCCCACTNCCGGAAACACGTGGTAAACGGAACGAATACATAGATTTGTGATGAGTTGATAATGCAAGCCTGCGCCATGCCTGGAAACACGACNAAACCGGCGTACCGCTAGTCGAGACCGACAAACGGGAATTCTGGTCAACCGGCTGGAGGCACAATGAACNACGCAGGGTAGCCGCCTNGGCACGTGCTTAAGCAGATGATGATTCCTTGGACCGCCCCACCANGGATTCTTGGCGAGGCCTGAATCACACTCGGCACTCACCTTTTNGAAACCTATGGTCGATCCGCCAGCAGGCCGCAAACACGNCCCTAGCACCTTGGCAGATAGTCCGGAAGATTCCCAGTCAAACATAACAGTCAAGGCGCTNGAATGACATGTTGATAACAAAAGGCAGGCATTCATCAGAGCGCATTTGAGACTGAACAGTCGTTAGTCGGTAAACTTGGCACCCTGCCAATGTCTTGGAACAAAGCACGATCATTCATGAAATTCTATGATTGCAAAACAGCACCCTCCCCGCGCCGCGCACGTATTTTTATCGCTGAAAAAAACATACCCGTCGAACATATCGAAGTTGATCTTCGCAACGCAGAACAGATGAGCGATGCCTTTCGGGCAATCAATCCCTACTGCACGGTTCCCGTACTCGAGCTAGACGATGGCACCCNCCTGACCACTACCGCAGGTATCTGGCAGTATCTGGAGGCAGCCTACCCCGAACCCGCTCTGATGGGAAAAACCGCGGAACAAAAAGGAATCATCGCCGACCTTCAATGGCGTATTGAGACTGGCGGCTTCATGGCCATGAGTGAATATCTGCGTAACTCTGCGCCTGCAATGAAAGGACGGGCACTCACCGGCACCGTGAACTACGAGCAGATTCCAGAACTCGCGGTACGCGGGCAAGATCGCCTCACTCACTTCTTTAACGACATTGATGAGCTGGTTGGCACCAAACCCTACGTTGCGGGCGAAACCTTCTCTGTTGCCGATATTGATCTCCTTGTGGTCGTCGACTTTGCTAAGTGGAGAAAAATAACGTTGCCAGAGACTGCCGTTAATGCCTGGCGCTGGTACGAAACAGTGAGCGCTCGACCCAGCNCACAATCTGCGGAGCCAGTGAGTCGCTAGCGACTTAGATACTTAACCTGTCCAAGCACGTCACGTGCCTGATGGTAAAAACAACGATTACCGAAGCATCTTATTTCTCTGCGAGAAGGCGTCGCGANAAATCCAGTTGATGTCGATCTTCAGGCGAGCTGCCAACACGGCTCCCGTGTTGGATTCAACGGTTCCGACCAACTCGCGTGATAAAAGACCGATCAATACCCCAACAAATTCAGCACCGTGGTGAGGATAATATTGGCTATCAACCAGGGTATGTGCGACCTCGTGCAAGACTATGGTTGTCTGCCGTGACCACCTCGGTAAAGTGATCAGATTATCTTCATAAGATGCACCGGCGTGGCGACGTCCACGCCCGTCCTTGACGAGAACAGTGGCGTTGTACTTGTGAGCAAGGGCTCGACACTGATCAAGAGACAATAGCTGATTCAGCGGGTGTCGCTGTATCACAGCCTCCTCAAAACGATAGAATTTCGCGCGCTGAAAATCTCTCAAATTGGGTTTCACAGAATGGGGTGCCATCATTAATCCATGGGCGCAGGCATTGCTCCCGCGCTACCGAAAATACTGATCAGAAGCGCCGAGCCACCATATCGATTTCAACCAATGCATCACGCGCCAGCCCAGTCACGCCAATACATGTTCTGGCTGGCAGACGATCAGCCTCAAAATAAGATTCGTAAACCCGGTTCATTAATGCGTAATCACGCTTGAATTCGGTGAGATAGACGCGACAGGAAAGCACGTGGTGTAAACCCAGGTGCAGTTCGCGTAATACGATAGCCAGGTTATCCATTACCTGTCGTGTCTGGGCTTCGACACCATCAGCCAGCGGCGCCGCGTCATCGTTGGGGTCGGTCGGCATCTGGCCAGTCAACTGGATCCAGCCGTCCCATTCAACGGCATGACTGAAGGGCGCGACCGGTGTCGCCGCAGCGGGAAAACGATAAAACACAGGTGCTTTGGTCACTCGCAGCTCTCTCAGGTAATCACGCCAGTTCTTGGCCCAACACGAGTCGGCAGACGATCAACCATTTGCCGTATATGCTCTATGGTCGTACCACAACAACCACCAATAATCTGCACACCGGATTCCACCCACGCCCGACAGGCGTTCGCAAAATCAGGCTCAGAAACCTTGATCTCGGCCCGATGCGTGTCATGATCGAAAATCATGGTCTCTGGATAAGCCATCACGGGACCTGACCAGTTCTCAAATAACGNTGACAATCCTGGCGAGGTCGTTTCGACAGCGCTGTGCATAATCCCAAAAACCTCACCGCCAATCGATTTCAGTGCCTGAATAATCTCCACCAACGCGGGTGTCTCCCAGGCAATGTTATCGTCGTCACTGCCGACTGCAGTCGGATTGCGCTGGCGCGGCCCGCGAACCCGGCCCTCCTGGTTGATATCCCACCCCACCAACGTCCCATCTGCCAGCTGGCTGCAGCTGATGCCAACCCATACCGGTAAGCCGGTGGCCACCGCCGCTTCCATTAGACGGGACGCGTGCACTACGTCGAGCATCATCTCAAGCAGCAGAAAATCTGCGCCAGCGTTTGCCAGCGTGTCAGCCATTTCACGATAGTTGTCCGCTTCCTCGGCCGGGCTCGGGATATATAGAGGATCAGGAATGGTTGTCCCCTGCTGCCACGCCAGTGTGTTGGATAGGCTTCCCGCCACGGCGACAGGACGTGAGATCCCTACCCGATCGCGGGCTTCACACGCGAGTTCCACTGCGCGTCGGTTAATGGCAACCGTTTCATCAGCCATCCCTGCACCCGCCAGAACATGCCGGCAGGTCGCAAAAGTATTGGTGGTGATGACGTCTGCACCCGCCTGGACATAGTCCTCGTGAATCTGACGAACCATGTCAGGATGAGTCTTGTTTGCAACAGCGCACCAGGCAGCACTATGCATTTCACCGCCGAGACGAGCGATCTCCGTCCCGGTTGCGCCATCAAGCACGATCACCTGTCCTGAGAGCAGTTTCTCCTGCAATGTTAATGCCATTTGTGGTTCATCCCGATTCAAAAAGACCAGTAAAGGGTAGCCAGCAAACACCCAAAAAAGATGATCACACCGAAGTAATACCAGGCCCGTCGATATCGATCTGAGANAAGCAGGGTNTTGGTAAACCAGGTGATGGTTTTCATCCGCCCTATTCTAGCGCCGACCAACCTGGCTGAAAGCAAAATGGCCTACTCGTTCGTAAACGAGCACGTTGCTCACAGAACTAGAACGTATTCAATGGGTTCCTGTGTTAAGTTTCACACCAAACGAAACTGGCTGAAAACAGATGACCGTGCGCCTTTTTGCAATGACCTGCGGCTGGATGACGATGCCGCTCCGCGCTTTTCTCGATGGGCAGGACGGTGAGATTCGGTTACCGGTACCGTGCTACCTGATCAAACACTCGAAAGGGATGGTGCTGTTTGACAGCGGCCTCAATACCGACCTGCAACAACCCGAAAGCGAGCGAAACCAACTCATTACCCGCCGCTTCCGCCCAGAATTCATCGCCGGTGAGGAATTAACCGCCAGACTTAGTCGCTGCGAAGTGGACGTTGCAAAGGTGCGTTACCTCATNAATTCACACCTTCATTTTGACCACAGCGGGGGTAACCGACAGGTGACAAACGCGAGGCTCATTGTTCAGCAACGCGAATGGACTGCCGCACACGAACCCGACCTGATCCAATCGAATGGCTTTGCCCTCGAAGACTATGATCACGGTCATGATCTTGATCTGATCAACGGCGAACATGATCTCTTCAATGACGGCAGCGTCGTGTGTGTCCCAACTTTTGGACACACACCCGGGCATCAGTCACTCAAAGTCCGCCTTGCCAGCGGAGAGATATTACTCGCGGGCGACGCGTGTTACCTGCGTAAAACACTGGAAGATCTTCACCTGCCTCGTATCCTGCACGACCGGGAAGAAATGCTTGAAAGCCTAAAGCGAATCCGCGCCCTGCAGGCGGCTGGGGCACGCATCTTTTATGGGCACGACGCTGAATTCTGGGAGACCGTGCCCCAGGCACCTGCTGAAGTCATCTAACGCGCAGCGGCTACCCAGAGCGCAGCATTCCGCGCTAACGCCGGTCACTTAAATTCGATGACCGCGTTGGTTTATCGCGTGGCTTCGCCTGTTTTAACGGCGCTAGCATGTCCTTGATGGAAGCCGTGGCAATCAACACACTGAGTCGGCAATAGGTGCGATGCGGAAGGTTGGCCGTGACAAGACTGACACTTTCCAATCTTCGGCAGCAGAACGTCAGAGGCCGCCGTTGATTCCCTCGCGTCGTGACAAGCGGTGCAGGTAACCTGCCGGTGGAGTGCATGATCAAAACGGGCGCCCGTCAGACTGACCACGGCANGATCAACGGGTACGATATCCCANGCTAAAGGATCGTCCTTATTTTCTATGATCGTATGACACTCTGCACATTGGCCCTTTCCAAAAGGTCCGCTAATGACGCTGGCCGATTTTTTGTCCACCCACGCCAACGCTTGTGCCATTTCAACCTCTTTTGAATTCAGCGTTTTCGCCCTTTCCCTGATTGCCTTTGGCACCTCCTCTATCGGTAACCGAAGTCCGCCTTTGACAGCAACACTGGCATAGGTGTCACGAATGAACGTTTTTGCTTTTGCAACATCACCATGTGGCATCGACCGGTCCGGCGCTTCGAATGCAAAACGCAGGCCATGGCAGGCAGCGCAGTGCTCTTCAAATTGCGGAAAGGCCATCTTGGTCCCCTCTTTCTCCACAAGGTGACAGTCACGGCACACCAGCACCTGTGACTCCTCCTTAAGATTTAACACCCCCTTGGAATCGAGGTGAATGTTGTGAGGAAACTTCAGACCTGTGTCGATATTGGACTTAACACCGTGTACTCGAAATTCTGGATGTTGGGAAAAGCCAACCACATCAGACACTTCAACCAATCCCTTAGATGTCGCTGCTAGATTCTGATGACAATTCACACACAGTCGCGAATCATTCAGCACCAACTGATCGTTGCCCTCATGTTCTTGATGGCATTGCAAACATCCCGTTGCATCAAGTGACGCAAATGAAAACTGCTCAACTCGGACATGCTCCTGCAAATTGTTGTGGCANGTCAGGCAATCAGTGGCATTCACCGGCACAAACGCCTTTTGATGACAGGAAGTGCACTCATCGCCAAAAAGTGCATGGCTCCGGGAAACAGCGCCGGTCAGCCANGCGCTTCNNCCCNAAGNNGNCCAGTCCCCGACCGGCTGATGTCCGGCTGTCATCGCGGTGTCGNGAGCGCCGACATCACGGCTCTCAGCAGAATAATGCGCAGCTATCGGCCACACAAAAAAAATGAGNAAAATCAATGACCCCAGCGCCCACGACAAGCCGCGCATACCCAGCCTGGCACCAACACCTGACCCCGTGGTGGTGCCTGCTTTCCCCAGCAACACGGCATCATCCGGTTCATATCGCTCACAGGTCAAAACAAGCGCTTCGTCACCATCGACTGCTTCAATCGATTCTTGCACCTTGAGTTCGTAAAGGCCCAGTCGAATCCGATCGCCGACCTGCAGTNGAATACCGTCAACTACCTTTTCATTCACCGAGATGCTCGCATGACCAACCGCTTGAATAAATGCGTAGTCCCCACGCGACTCAAGTGTTGCGTGCTCTAACTGAATTCCAGCATCGGGCAAATGAATGTCGCAGTCTGCACCCCGTCCAATACGGATAATAGGTGCCGAATGACTCGATTCTTGGGTAGTGATATCGCCAATGGCTTGGCGCCGAATAATTCGAAGAAGCACGCGCACTCGATGATGCCTACCAGTAAAAAAACACCAAGAAAACGTGACCGGCCATGGCCACCAAAAGTCCGACTGATAACGGCACATGGAAATACAACCAGGCACGCATCAGCGCGAGAAGGTGTCGCTGGTGACGCAGGTCACGCAGCAAGGTTTCTTTGCGCACCAGCAGTGCGTGTAATTCCCGGCCTCGCCCATGATCATNCTTGTCATCACACAAACGCTCAACCAACAATCGCGCCGCATGGGTAAGTGGAGCGTCCTTTGCACGAACGGATAAATGANAACCCGCCCTCATCGAGGAGGTTTCACTCCTAGACTGANATAATGCGNCCTCAACGTTATTTCCCAAAGTGGCGCCCAATGCCTCGCACTGCCGATCNAGNGCATCCACCTGGACCAGNATNTCCGAGTCGGTCAATCCACGACGACTGGCCGAAAGAAGCGCGGGATAGCGGTAATAAACGATGACGCCAATCACTCCGCTCAAGACCGTCATGACCATCAAGAGCCAGGTCAAAGAGTGCAGATTAGGCCCCAATTCAAAGCCAGAATGAAGTGTCGCAACAATTACCAATGCACCGCCGAGGTAAACATGCCCACTCAACCATCCACTCAGCGGCGTGCCCTGCCCGTAGCGACGCTTCTGAATACCGAACCACAACAAGAATAAAACCAGGCCGGCACTGATGCCACCGAACGTATAACCGAGCCAGGTTGAACCGATATGCCCTGCAATCGGTTCATGGATGAGGTAAGCCGTAAGACAAATCAGAACAAGCGCGCTGCTTAACTTCAAGTAGAAGAATCGTCGATAAGACAAAAAAGACACCGATTGATGAGGCTGATCTACGCCCGATATCATGTACTAACACTCGACAGATTGATCAACATGTCTGGACTTATCCGCGCCGCCGCACCCGTTGGACACGAACGCACACAAACCGGACCGCCATCGATGCCTATGCACATATCACACTTGACCGCCTGCTCAGACACGTTCGCGCCGACCTCCTCGAAACGGTCTTGTCCAAACAACAACCAGGCCAGAACATTTGGGCGTCGTGATCGAGGCGCAGCCATTTGGATGACGTTATACGGACAGTTTTTCTCGCAATTTCCGCAGCCGATACAACTATCNTCTATATAAATCTCGCCATTCGCAGAACGCTTAATCGCATCCGGTGGGCAATCAACCATACAGTACGGGTGCTCACAGTGACGACATGACGTGGGCAGATGCACGTTGGCAAACGATGGCCCGGCTTCTCGGTCAAGCCGCGCNATACCGTGGTGAGTTGCAGCACAGGCTGCCTCACAGTTATCGCATCCGGTACAAAGCGATTCATCGATGACCAGAATATCCGTGGCCTCGCTGACACCCTGAGATAACAAGAACTCTAGGACATCACTCGCGCTTTCATGCTGCGACATCTTTTCATTAGCAGCAACGCGTTCACGAAAGGTGCGTTCGACTGCGGCGCGGGCGCTGTCATTCTCAGCCATCAGCGCCTTAAAATGCTCGCCGTCAATTCGAATGGCTTCGCAATCAACCGCCGCGCGGACGGTAGCCGACCGCGGCCTGTCAGACAGAAGCGCCATCTCCCCCACATAGTGACCGGCTCGAGCGTAACTTAGCGTGATTTCTCGAGTGCCGATGCGGCGCGAGATGGAAACCGACCCTTTTCTCAGAAGGTACAAGGCATCGCCCTCCTCACCCTGGCGAAAAAGCGTTGTTCCCGCCGGATAAGCAACGATCTCAGCGTCATGAGCTAAACCGGCAAAGGTTTCTCGACTGACATTCGGGGCAATGTGCGTTTGCATCTCACGGATCACCGCCTCGTGATCCATCGCCGCTTTTACCGAGACCACCGTTTCACACAGCTTGACCATCAAACGTCGCGGCACCTCTAGCAGGGTACACCGCTGTTGTGCGACAACCGTAGCATTCCGCCGACGCCCGGAGATCAATCCCATTTCACCAAAGAAATTGCCTTTATTAATAATGACCCGACGAGTCGAATCATTCGAATCAATCAGAACGGCAACAGCTCCCTCAAAGATCACGAAAAGTGAATTCGTATAGTCATTGCGTTCAAAAACAACGGCACCTTCAGTCAGCACATGAATAGTCGATTCCGCCACCACCTCACGAAGGGCGAGCGAACCCAGTCCCTTAAACACAGCAATCTCTTCCGCCAAGCGGTGCATGACCTCAGTCACCGAGACATTCCCCAACGGGGAGAGACACTCCTTGAGCAGCGCTTCATCGGCCGGATCAATTGAATGTCCACGAATATGTTCAATGACTTCGTAACCCTGATTCAAGGCTTGCTTGATTAACGGATAACCGGCCACTGCACCAACGACGTAAAGGCCCGGCACGTTCGATTCATAGCGCGCGCTGAGTGTTGGCGGTGCATTACGGTCATTCGAGGAGAATTCCACTCCGCACGCCTCAAGAAATCGTCTCGGTGGCGCGGCGCCTAATCTCGCGATCACTCGATCGCAATCAACGACGGTGACACCGTTTGGCGTATTAAACGCAATACTGCCGTTATCTAACTCAATAGCGGTNGCATTCCAAAGCGGAATGACACTACCCGCATCGATGGCTGACCGTATTGAGCTTTCATTTGCCGATTTAGCCGACACAAATTCCTCACCCCGGTTGGCCACATAGACCGTATTGTTTTCAACCAATCCGAGAGCATTCTCGATNGCACTATCACCAGCACCTATCACGACAATGCGTTCGGATTGATGTGCCGCGGCATCATCCAGGTGATATTGGATAGGTAAACGCTCGTCGGCGGAGAGATCCANTTTGTTGACGTTGCCCTGTAAGCCAATGGCTAACACAACACTTTNGGTCGTGATACGTTGCTCTTTTTCGATGATAAGAACAAACGCACTTTCACCCTGTTCGATACCAGTGACCCGCGCCTCATAACGCATATTGATACCCAACTCATCAATTCGATCACCCCAACTCTGCAACACTTCCTCTCGACTGGCAGCGGCAAATGGCAGATCCGATCTAAGCGGCAGCGTTGAGGGGTAGGCCATCACAAACTTCCCACGCTGGTACCGGACAAGCGTATCTGCNGAGTGCGATGCCGCCTCCAACACCACATGCGTCATACCGGTTGCAGCTGCCCGCGCACCTGCACTCAAGCCCGCGGGACCGGATCCAACAATAACAACGTCAAATTCAGAGGTCATGGAAAGTCACAATCCGGTGTTCCCGTTATGAATAACCGCNGTTCGTTGGAGCCCAACACGGACATTCCCAATCCTGGTTTTCGCTTGCCAATGAGGCGAGGTTACATACTGGCACATAACCCGTGTATCCTTAACTGAGTCGGATCTCGCATTCTAAAGTCAACATTGCCGAAGACCTTGTTGGGGCTTCAGGGCCATCAAAAAAGGCAAGTGCCAGGTCGGTCTGTGATTNCACCTGGTAACAAAANTCGGNTATTTCTACTCTTTTGGCATCGAATACTTAACCTGACTACCAGTTGCCGGACGGTGGCCA
>PAWW01000034.1 GCA_002714255.1 Acidiferrobacteraceae bacterium | reverse complement strand
TGGATAAGTAATCCAATAGAGTTAACAAAGCGCACATTGCTGCGCGTACAAGTTAACCACCGCCCGTCGTCAGAAGACGACGGGCGGTAAATTTTTCGCATAAACCTTCCGTGCACAAATACATTGCCAAGCGCCTGTTGCTAATCCTGCCGACTCTGATCGGTGCGGCGGTTCTTGTTTTCTTCCTGCTGCGGGCAATCCCCGGCGATGTCTGTGAGGTGCGTCTCGCTGGTTCAGGCCTCTATGTCGACGAAGCAGAAATCGAACTCTGCCGCGAGAAGCTCGGCTTGGCTAAACCCCTAATCGCCCAGTTCTGGGACTTCATCACCGGCTATGTGGTGTGGGACCTTGGAGATTCGATGTGGACGGGCAAACCTGTCACCGAGGAGATCGGACTGCGGTTCAAACTGTCATTACANGTCGCTATCATNGCGACATTGGTAGCGGTGGTGATTGCAATTCCCCTTGGCGCAATCTCAGCCATCAAGCAGGACACCTGGATNGANTANGTGGTNCGNNCNTTNAGCATCGCNGGAATNGCNATGCCNTCNTTCTGGCTNGGNATNNTGATNATNCTNGGNTTGCTNATNGGCACNCAANAN
Organism: Acidiferrobacteraceae bacterium; assembly: GCA_002714255.1. Classification (GTDB taxonomy): domain Bacteria; phylum Pseudomonadota; class Gammaproteobacteria; order Arenicellales; family UBA868; genus UBA11791. Next base: position 17,760 of record PAWW01000034.1, on the reverse strand, counting down.
TTCNNTGGTACACCNTGGATGCCCCCAATTGAATACGTATCACCATTCAAAGACCTTGCCAGTAATATGGCTCAACTGATCTGGCCCGCCGTCGCTACTGGCTACCGTTATTCCGCAGTCGCAACCCGCATGACACGGTCGGCGTTACTTGAGGTATTGCGAGAGGACTATATTCGAACTGCGCGAGCGAAAGGCATGACTGAGAAAATCATTATCAATCGCCACGCGCTTAAGAACGCAATGCTCCCGGTCTTCACTATTATCGGCATCGAGTTNGCGTTTCTTATGGGCGGTCTCGTTGTAACTGAGCAAGTTTTCAATCTCAACGGTATCGGCAAGTTGTTCGTTGAGTCTGTCCAAGCCCAAGACTTCGCTATGACGCAACAACTGGTAATGTTAGTCGTAGTAATTGCTGTAGTAACCAATTTCGTTGTCGACCTAGTGTACGCATGGCTCGACCCTAGAATTCGATACGCCTGAGCACCTAGACGATGGTAACAGTCAATCCAGTCGCTGCCGCAGACGAGTTCGAAGAAAAGTCGTGGTCCTCGCAGCTGATCGACCTGATTCGCCGGCAACCGCTTGCATCCGCTGGCGGGCTGGTGGTCTTGATCATGATATTTGCCACGATCTTCGCCAATTTCCTAACACCTTATGACCCCGAAGCAGCGTCGTGGGTAAATCAGCTAACTCCCCCAAGCGCAGAATTCTGGTTGGGCACAGATGCGTTTGGCAGAGATATCCTCACAAGGATCATATACGGAGCTCGCACCGCACTTTTCGTCGGTTTCACCGCTGCTTTTGTTGGCGCCACCGGTGGTCTAATCCTCGGTGTTGCCAGCGCATACTTCGGCGGTCGATTCGATATTATCTGTCAACGCCTTGTCGACATTGTCATGGCCTTTCCCTTGATCGTATTAGCACTAGCCGTAGTCGCAACCCTGGGCGCCAGCACAGTCAACGTAATCATTGCAATCACGATTCCGTTTATTCCCCAATGTGCCAGGGTGGTTCGTTCCAGCGCGCTGGCGATTCGTGAGATCCCGTATGTGGATGCAGCTCGTGCACTCGGTTATAGCCACATGCGCATCATCATGAAACATATGATACCCAACGTGATGGCACCATACTTAATCATGCTGACTACTTTCGTCGGCCAAGCCATCCTGCTAGAAGCATCCCTCTCCTATCTCGGTATGGGCGTGCAGGAACCAACCCCTGCGTGGGGCCTGATGCTACAGGGTGGTGCGGAGGAGTTTGCCGAGAGCGCACCGTGGGTACCGATCTTTCCCGGGCTTGCTATCACCCTTGCGGTTTTTGGATTCAACCTCTTCGGTGACGGCCTGCGCGACGTGCTGGATCCGCGTCTTCGTTCACGCTAACGCCGGTTAAGTTCCTTCCCGTTGAAACTCGCCATTCTGGATGACTACCAGCGAGTTGCGCTGTCGATAACCAACTGGTCTGTACTCGAAGATCGCCTGACGATTACTGCGTTTGATCAACATCTCGGCGACCTTGATGCGGTGGCCGAGGCGTTGCTTGATTTCGACGTCATCGTGGTCATGCGCGAACGCACACCTTTCCCAGGCGCCCTATTGGAGAGGCTNCCCAAACTCAAGCTGTTGGTCACCACCGGTATGCGAAATCTTGCGATTGATATGGGCGCCGCGCGTGAACAAGGGATCGACGTCTGCGGCACACAGATGCTCGGCTATCCAGCCGCAGAACACACGTGGGCGCTGATTCTTGCGTTGGCCAAACAGATACCACTCGAGAATGAATCCATGCACCAAGGTGGCTGGCAGGCAGGCTTCTCCAGCGGTCTTCGAAATAACATCTTGGGAATTCTCGGGCTTGGCAAACTCGGCGCACAGGTNGCACAAGTGGCNCTGGCATTTGGGATGCGCGTTCAGGCCTGGAGCGAGAACCTCACCCCCGAGCGCTGCGAAGCATGCGGTGTCACCTGGGTTGAGCGCAACACTCTGTTATCCACATCAGACATCGTCAGTATTCACCTTGTTTTGAGTGAGCGCACTCGCGGCCTGATCGGCCCAAAGGAACTGGCATTGATGAAACCCTCCGCGTATTTAGTTAACACCTCGCGCGGTCCGATCGTCGCGGAAGACGCGCTGGTGGAAGCACTTCAACGTGGCACCATCGCTGGCGCGGGCCTCGACGTCTACGCAGTCGAACCTCTGCCAACAAGCCACCCTTTGCGCGCAGCGCGCAACGCCGTACTGACCGGTCACACCGGCTACGTGATGCGGGAAAACTACGCGCAAGGTTACGGGCAGGCGNTAGAAAACATCCTTGCCTGGTTGAGTAGCGCCCCAAAACGACTTTTAAACTGACGGCCGATACGGCCATCATTACTCTGCTGTGACGCCCTCATTATCGACATAACGATCAAGAAAGGCCTGCACTTCATCGCGTGCGGGGGCACCCGTTTCNCCCGCTTCCACCGCACGCCGGTAGATAATCGCCAACGTAGCCGCGCTGAGAACAACCTGGTCGTGCCCCCGTCTTGCTTCCTGGTGCCGACTCTTGAGGCGCATTACAACCTGTCGGCGGTGACTGGCAGTTTGGGGAGGGCTTTCGAACTCTGCCAGGTAAGTACGTAACACATTGGCGATGGTCGTCAGGTGTCGATCGGTATAAGCCGCGCTATCGCGGCGAATGATTTCCCGCGCATCGCGATTCAGTTGTTGCATTGCGCGCTCTCGCCACCACTCACGTATCTGATGAAACATGCTGCTGTGCAGTTCTTGACCGTTAGGTCAGCCCGATCATGATGTGGTTCTTGAACGCAGCACGCCCACTCAGATTGTCGTACCAACGTGCCAGATGCGGTAACTCAGCGCGTTCCATATCGAGCGTAAACCAGCGGTAGGCCATGATGCCTACCGGAATGTCTCCCATGGAGAACTGCTCACCGGCAACATAGGCGGACTCACTTAAACGTTTATCTAGCATGGTCATAAAAAACTCATACCGATCGCGGCCCGCGCTAATCGCCCCCTGATCGCGCTCTGCTACAGGCGTGCGAACCAGGCCCCAGAAAACNGGCACCATCGCTGGCCCTACCGCTGTCTGTTGCCAATCCATCCACTGCTCGGCAATCGCACGTTCAGCAGGGTTCTGGGGCGACAACACATTGGGGCGATGTTTATCACTGAGGTAACGGACGATCACATTCGACTCCCACAACACGAAATCATCATCGACAATGGTGGGAATNACNCCATTGGGGTTCATCGCCAAATATTCCGGCTCTTGATTACCCCCGAACGGCCCCCCAATGTCTTCACGCTCGTATGCCAGGCCCATTTCTTCGCAAGCCCAAATCACTTTTTGTACGTTTGACGAATTATTACGCCCTAGAATTTTCAACATATTGTTGTTCCTTTCATAAGATGCCAATCACGTTAATGATCGTGTGTCAGTGAAAATAACCGATCCTGCTTGCTTAATCACCTCCAGAACAAGGAATCTTCCAGTGCTGCAAGATTCGCGCATTCCAGCACTTCGTCCGCCGAGACATGTATGTTGAGGGATCCGCCAGCCACTCGTTAATGAGATAGCGGGACACGGGTAGCGGACGAATGTGCCGAGACCAACCGCTTGATGGGAAAAACTCATGCCGCACGATGTGACGAAGGCAACATCCATACCAAAACGTTGGCGATCAAGATTGTCAGTGCCAGAAGATAAAACACATTGATCAACCCGTAGTGATCTGCCACCAGACCGCCGAGCGGTGGGACGATGGCGGTGAACAGCGCCTGGGTGCCGAACAAAACGCTGGTTGCACTGCCAGCAACATCCGGGGGCGCAAGATCCATCAGCCAACTGTGGATCACCGGGCGTACCGCAAAAAGGGCAAAACCAAGCACGGCCACTGCACTGACGAGAAGCAATTCATTCGGCACCACCGTGATCAACACAATGACCACGGTGGATAGTGCAAGGCCTGCCAGTACAACCGGTCGCCGACCAATGCGGTCCGACCAGGCGCCGGCAATCGGCGATGCCACCAGGCCTCCCAACTGGAGCGCCATCATCACAACACCCATCCACAGCGGTCCCAGATCAAGCTCGTGTACCAGATAGAGCGGCAGGAAAACGTAGAGACCGTTCTGACCAATACTACGAAACCCGGCCATCAGCGCCAGGCCCAGTATCGCCCGATCGCGCATCATGCGCTTCACACTGGACAGGTACTCAGATAACGGCATTGACCGACCGCTAGCCAAACGATCNACNCGATCTCGNGGCAACANTACCCAGANGAGGATTGCGGTGATGACAAATANGGGCAGTGCNGCCAGCGACGCCGTCTGCTGCCAGGTGAGTACAACCAGCAGCGTACCAGCGAACAGCGGTGCCACTGTGTCCCCGAGATTGGCGCACAGCGCATGCACAGCCAATGCATAACCCCGATTATTTGGATACATCGATGACAGGTAGGCAATCGCTGGAGGATGCCATAGGTTGTTTGACGCGCCGATGAGTCCCACGAGTACAGCAATCGATAGATAGTTAACCGACCATCGATAGGCCAGCAACGCCACGGCACCGATGATCAGCGAGGCGATCTGAAACACGATACGACGTCCCGACAGATCCACCAACAGACCACTACCGAAATTGGCAACCAAAGCGCTCAGGTGAAACACCGCGACTAACAAGCCCATGTCCGCGTACGATAGCCCTAAGTCGCGACCCATAAACGGCAACAACAAATAAAAGAATGCAGCGACCCAGTGCGTTGCCCCATGGCCTAAACCGACCAGCAGCGCGGGTCCTTGTAACGACAGTGGAACTCCCGTCCAACGTCCTATGGCCTGCAACAATGAAATGTCCTATCTGTGAGACTTAACCATCAACAGAGCACCATAATCGAGCCCCACGATCACCACAAGCACTAACACCGGTTACAGATCGATGCGCAGAAGGCACGCAATGGTGCACAATCACCCTGGCACGATTGTGAACCTGACCTTCAGCATCGACCAGGATCAATCATCAACCAGAAACCACTGTCAGTTCACGGTATTAAAATGAACACCACTGCGCTTCCCCTTTCCCGATTTACCGTTCTTGACCTAACTCGAGTTCGAGCAGGGCCTACGGCCGTTCGGCAACTGGCTGACTGGGGTGCCAATGTGATTAAGATCGAATCGCCCGCCCACATAGACACCGAACGCGGCATGGGCGGTGCCCGTCACGGACCAGACTTTCAAAATCTTCACCGNAACAANCGCAGNATGACNCTTAACCTCAAGGATCCCGANGGTCANGCGGTCTTCATGCGCATGGTNGATGACGCAGACGTTGTGGTCGANAATTATCGACCTGACGTAAAAAACCGACTCGGCATCAANTACGCCGCNCTGTCGGCACGCAATNCGAAAATTGTTCTTGGAAGCGTATCNGGCTTCGGCCAGGATGGCCCCTACGTTGATCGACCAGGCTTCGATCAGATCGCGCAGGGGATGGGGGGATTAATGTCCATCACCGGCCTGCCGGGGCAGGGTCCAGTCCGCGTCGGTGTACCGATTGCAGATCTGTCGGCGGGACTNTATGCCGCTATCGGCATTCTGATTGCATTACTGCAACGCGAAGAAACCGGGCTAGGCCAATGGGTCGGTTCGTCGCTCATTGAGGCGCAGATTGCAATGCTCGATTTTCAGGCGGCCCGTTGGTTGATGAAAGGCGAAGTGCCACCGCAAGCCGGCAATTACCATCCCACCAGCACCCCGACCGGAGTCTTTCCTACCGCCGATGGTCACATCAATGTGGCGAGCTCGGGTGCTGCCATGTGGGATCGCTTGTGTACGGAACTACAGGCTGAAGACTTGCAGGAGCATCCCGATTACTCCAGTGAGGCCAGCCGCTCACAACACCGTGAGGCACTGCACGAAGCACTGAACCAGTATTTCTCTACCCGCACGAGTAATGAATGGATCGAAGCCCTCAACAACGCCGGTGTACCCTGCGGCCCGATTAACCAGATCGACCAAGTGTTTGCCGATGNGCAGGTANAACATCTGGGCATGGCAAAANCCATATCGCATCCGGTCCTGGGCAATACACACGTAGTGAATAACGCAGTGAAGATGAGTTCTGTATCAGACATGGAATATCACCCAACGCCAGAGCGAGGAGAACACACTGCGCAAATCTTAAAAGAATTCGGTTACACGGACCAAGAAATTCAGACACTCGTAAACAACAAGGTTACCTAATCTCTGAAAAATATAAGCCCAGCCTAGCGACCTCGAAACTCGGGTTTTCTTTTTTCCATAAAAGCCTGGCGACCTTCCTGGTAGTCCTCACTGGCAAAGCAGGCCGCGATTAATCGTTCTACCTGCGCAATGTCCCGCGCTGCCGGATCTTTAAGTACCTGATTCACTGTCTCTTTGACTGAGCGCACAGTCAAAGGTGCGTTGGCCGCAATCCGCGCCGCGTAATCACTGACAAACGCCTGCAGCTCCGACTGGGGCATCACTCGGTTCACTAACCCCATCTGCTGCGCCTCGGTGGCATCGAACAGCCGCCCCGTATATAGGATCTCGCGAGTAAAAGTCGGGCCAATCAACTGCACCAGTGCGCGTACATCTTCCCAACGGTAGGCTAGCCCGAGTTTCGCCGCCGGAATTCCGAAACGACTGTCGTCAGAGGCAATACGCATGTCGAAATGCGTTGCAAGACTCATCCCGCCACCGACACAGAAACCCTGAATCATCGCGATGGTTGGTTTACCGAGCCGATCCACGGCTTCAAGTGCCTTTCTAACCGTCGCGTTGTAATCGTCCGTTGCGGCTTTGTCTGAACGTTTCTCAGCAAACTGCGAAATATCGGCTCCAGCTGAAAACGCTTTGTCGCCTGCGCCACTGATCACCACCACGCGTATGGAATCATCGCTGGCGTAATCATCAGCCGTCACCGCAATGCCTTGCCACATTTCATAGGCGATCGCGTTGCGCTTCTCAGGCTGATTGAGAATGATGTGGCCAACACCGTCGGCCTTGGAGGTGATCAGTTTGCTGGTGACAGCTTTCATCGGGGCATCCTTCAAGTCAAAAATCTGAGGTTCATGGTGCGGCAAATAGCCGGAACTTTCTCAAGCTCCCGGTTTAAACGCAAAAGNTGATTATATCAGCGCTAGGCACTCCGCTTTGCCGTGAGTGATGCGTACTCACGCACGATGCNACTATGCCCAACTTCCCCGCCTNCCAAGNCATCGCAGATGCAGGTTGATCTGATCAATGCCATGAGGCTAGTTGATCAGCGTGCGGATCTTGAATTAACCGCTAAAGGACAGATCGCNGGTCAGCAACTGCTCGAATCTAAGGTGCGCGCTGCACGCGTTTAATTTAGAAATAACGACTGCCTTGTCCCATCGGGCAAGCGAAACTTCAAGTGACTTCATTGGGCCGATAGCACACCCGCCGCCTTCGCTTCAGCAACCAGATAATCTCTGCCACGGATCATGTCATCCAGTGTTCCAAACCCATTGGTGTAGTGGCCTGTATANCCCAAACCTTCCAAACGCAAAAACAAGGCCCGAAAATCGATNCTGCCTTGTCCGGGAAACATGTGATGTTCTTTGTCTCCTAAATTATCGGCGACACGAACCTCGCGCATGCGTTCGATTCCAAAAGCATCGATAAATCCGTCAATCCCCTCTGGCACCAATGTCGCGTGGTTAATCGTAAAGGTCCAATGCAAATTGGGCGACTTCAGATGGTCGAAATAGAACGCACACTCATCCGGCGTGTACCCCAGATAATTGACTTCGGCATCTGCTGGTTCACGGTTCATGTTTTCCAACAACAGATGCACACCTTTGTCCTCAGCATAAACACAGGCCCGTTGAAGACGTTCAAGACTCGCTTGTTTGCGTTGCTCATAGTCCGCGGTGAAATGGAATCCGGCATGAACGACGATCCATTCGGCATCAAGCCGAGTCGCCATGTCAATGTAGGCCCGTAGATACTCGTCTGCGGCTTGNCGAAAGAAATTGCTGTACTCAGCCATGTTAACCCCGGAAAGCGTATGCAGCCCGAGATGAATGTCATGATCTTGGCACATCCCCTTCACCGTTTCGCAACGTGCTTCGTCAAAGTGCTCTATGGCATTGGCNCCACTATCAAGCTGAATATCGATATAGAAGACTTCATTAACGGCGGCCCATGCCAGANCGTCTTCCAACTTGGCTCTTCGGCCGACATCAACACCAATACGCTTTTTCAGATTGGATTGCATAGTCACACTTCCGTCAGTACAAACTTCGTGGGCAGGCGGCGATCTCGCCGTCAATGTAGCGGGCAGTGCCGTCTCTTTGGGTCAACCTCAGCCTAGACCTAAACCCAACGAATAACCCCTACATTACTATGGTACGCTAACACTGTGGTCTATGTTCTGAATTACTTTAATTACCAATGAGCATTATGAGAGGAACTATCATGCATACCATTCAGGCGCGAAAACGTTTCGCGATTATAACTGCCCTTACCGCCGGTCTTGGTTTGCTGGCACTGACCAGTGTTGCCAGCAAAGCGGACAGTAAGCCCGCCATCGAAGTGATCACCCACGCAGGAGCCGGTGGGGGTACTGACGTTAACTCGCGAATGATGATGCTACGCAGTCGCCGAACACTTAAACAAGACATGGTCGTGGTAAACAAACGTGGCGGTGGTGGTGCTGCGGCAATGAACTATTTCATGTCTCGGCCAGCCGATGGCAACACAATAATGACCTTCACGGTGGGTCACGCGATCACCATGGCTAAGGGAAAAACCAAGCTCAAAGTCGAGGACATGGCTCCGATTGCGCGCGGCACCAATGATCCGCAAATCCTGATGGTCAGCTGCAAGGCCAGCCCGTACAAGACACCCGAAGACTTTGTCGCGGGCATGAAGAAGGGCGACAAACTGAAGTTCGGCGGTACCCAGACCGGAACCATCGATCACATTACAGTGTACTTATGGGCGAAACGCCTTGGCGTGTCGATGCCGACTTACATTCCCTTCAAAGGTGGCGGGGAACTGGCGACGCAATTGGTTGCGGGTACCGTCGACGTTGGAACGCTGAACCTGTCTGAGGCTGCGGCCCCAGTCGAGGCCGGTGACATCTGTCCGCTCGTGATTCTCGCTCATGCTGGCATGGCGCCGATTCCCAAAGCAAAGACTGCAAAGTCGATGGGTATCGACCTGGTGCTCTCGACCACTCGCGGCTTCGTCACCCATGCTGGCGTCGACTCNGCGCGACGNGCCCAGTTGGAAAAGGGCATGGCCAAGGCGATGAAGCACTCAATGTATCAGGCTTATCTCAAGAACTCTGGCCTCGACACNACTTCGCCACAGCCCTCTGGCCCATGGGGCAAGCAGATCAGGTCCATGGTCGGAGAATTTGGCCCGGCACTCGAGGAAATGGGACTTAAGTAGACCTCGTTGAAACGTTAAGCACACGGTGCTTCCTTCGGGAAGCACCGTTGCACACTTGTCATGCATTTTCTAGTCATTCCAGGCATCATTGCGGCCTTTTCCGTCGCCGTGATTTGTGCCGCTCTTCAACTCGAACTGTCACCNGCGATGATTGTGGGTGACAGCCTGCAACCGCGCGTCTTTCCGATCCTCCTNATGGTGATTAACTTGGTACTGGCGGCTTGTCTCGCTTTTCAGTACTGGACCAAATCACCCAAGAAGATCCATTGGGGAGGCCTCCAGACCTGGGGCTCAATCGCACTCTGGGTCATTTTCTACCCCATCACGGTTTATATCGACATGCTGATAGCGATCGCAGTGATCATGTTCGCCATGTGCCTCTTGTGGGGTGAACGGCGGATTCATGTCGCCGGTGCATTGGCACTGGCCACACCGACCGTCATCTTTTTTCTATTTGATAAGGCACTTAGGGTTCGCTTTCCGCGCGGCCTATTAACTAACTGGTACTACGGGTAACTGGTGGTTTCGTGATCGATGCGCTACAAGCGATGGGATCGGTGCTTTTCGACCCCTATCTCGTCGTTTTGATTTTCATTACCACCGTTCTGGGTGTNGTCATCGGCGTGCTCCCTGGTCTCGGCGCGACGACCGGCGCCGCCCTACTCTTACCGTTTACGCTAACCATGCAACCGGTACACGCGATCGCCGTACTGGCGACGATTTACGTGTCTGCCACCTTCGCCGGTTCCATCACCGCCATATTGATCAACACGCCCGGAACATCCGCTGCCGCCGCGACGACCTTCGATGGTTATCCACTCGCGCAACGAGGCGAAGCGGGTCGGGCGCTGGGCATCGCTGTGGTATCTAGCACCATCGGCGGCATATTCTCAATCATCATTCTGTGTATCGCCGCGCCCATGCTGGCGCGAGTCGCGTATGAGTTTCGTCCCCCCGAATATTTTGCGCTCGCCCTGTTCGGGCTCTCGATGCTCGCCTCGATTAGTGCCGGCGGCACAGTGAGGAATCTGATCGCTGGGGTCTTTGGGGTGTGGCTGGCAACCATCGGCGCTGAACCNACCACCGGAATCGAGCGGTTCATGTTCGGCAATTACGAACTCTATGAGGGGTTGGCCTTCGTGCCGGTATTCATCGGACTTTTCGCGATGTCCGAATTACTGATTCAATCGAACCGAGTTAATCAGGTCGTAGACAAGATCACCATGAAGGCCGTCAAATTACCCTCGCGAGATGACTACAGGCGCATCTGGAAGACTGTACTCCGCTCCTGCGGCATCGGCACATTCATCGGTATTCTTCCGGCTGAGGGGGCGACGGTGGCCTCCATGATCGGTTATGCCGAGGCACGCAGGTGGTCAAAGAACAAGGAGGAGTTTGGCAAGGGAGCGATCGAAGGAATCGCTGGCGCCGAGGCGGCAAACAACGCCGCGACAGGAGGGGCCATGGTGCCGACGATGGTGCTCGGCATCCCCGGTAGTGGGACAACGGCGGTTATCCTGGTCGGTCTAATGGTGCATGGCCTGCGGCCCGGCCCCTACCTGTTTACCGAACAAGTCGATACGGTCTATCAGATCTTCGGGGCAATGCTACTGGCCAATCTGCTGTTTATGGCTATGGGGCTCTATGCTTCGAAGCTGTTTGCCCGCATTTCCCTGGTTCCCCTTCAACTACTNTGGCCNANTGTCTTTGCGCTCGCGACAATCGGCGCTTATGCGCTCAGCTCGTCACTCCTCGATGTTTGGATTGCACTGATATTCGGCGTCATCGGTTTCTTGGCGCGACGCCATGGCTTCGCCGTTGCCCCCATCGCCGTTGGGCTGATCCTCGGCGANATGGTAGAAACCAACTTTCAGAATTCACTGAAGATGTTCGAGGGTGATTGGTGGCAGATTCTGACCCAGCCGCTAGCGGCATTGTTCCTCTTGCTCGCGTTGCTGGGACTGTTCAGCAGTCCTATCGCGAACTGGTTTTCCCGTCGCCGATCCTAATCGGGCAACTTGTTTCAGTGAAACGATGAACACCATGCGACCGCTACCCCGTATCGGCATAGTNCAGGGCGACGCCTGCGGCATCGGNCCGGAACTTCTGTCCAAACTNCTTGAACACGAGGAAATACACGAACGTGCCCANCTANTGGTGATTTCTGATAAACGCGTCTTCGATGCGGGAAGCGCTGTGTCCGAAATCAAAGCGAATATCAAGGTCATATCGGCTGCAGCGGATATCCGTTTCTCTCCAGGTCATCCACAGCTTCTGGATACGCCGTGCCTGGACCCGCAACACATCACGCCCGGAGAAGTCTCGATCGAGGCCGGACGGGCGGTGTTGAAAACCTTCGGGTTGGCGCTCGATCTGGCCGAAGCCGGTACCCTTGATGGCATCTGCTTCATGCCCTTCAATAAAGGCGCCATGCACATGGCCGGCATTGGCGCCGAGGATGAATTAACCTGGGCCAAACAGCGACTCGGCATTACCAGCCGGGCCAGCGAATTCAACGTAATAAAGGGCATGTGGAATGCTCGAGTGACATCCCACATTCCGCTGAAAGATGTTGCCGGTCAACTCAGCATCCAACACATTGTCGAAGCGATTCTGCTGGCAGATCAAACCTTGAAAAAAGCAGGCTATGCCAACCCACGCATTGCGGTGGCGGCGCTAAATCCACACGCCGGCGATGGCGGTGCCATCGGGCGAGAAGAAATCGACATCATTCGGCCCGCCGTTAGCGAAGCCCAACAGCATCAGGTGAATGTCACCGGGCCTTTCCCCAGCGACACCCTCTATCTCAAGGTGCGTGATGGACACTATGACTGCGCGCTCAGCATGTATCACGACCAAGGACAGATTGCGATCAAGTTGCTCGGTTTCGACCAGGGGGTATCCGTGCTGGGTGGATTGCCGATGCCGATCGCGACTCCAGCCCACGGAACCGCATTCGATATCGTCGGGACCAACCGTGCCAACGTCCAGCCCGCCCTCAATGCACTACGCATCGTCAGCGCGATGGCTAGTGACCAGCCGCACCGCTTCGCCTGACCAAAACGTGCAATACGCGGCACATGGGTGCCGGGCCCACGCCAGGTCATAATCGACTTTGCCGAGAGGTTGCGACTGATCGAAGACACTGGCTTGACCGGACGCCACCTGTACCCAATCGCTTTGCTGGGGCATCGGTTGTGCGGGCCCAACTACCTGTCGCAACGATATCCGCNCTGACCGCTAAGACATCTCTACGTGCAACGCGTCCAACACCGCACTCGAGAAGCTAAGTGTGCTCGCGCTGCCACCGAGATCCGGCGTGTGACAGGCACGATTCGCGAGCACCGCATTGACGGCTCGGTTTATTGCGACCGCGGCCTTACCAAGGGCTGGCTGCTGTTTCCGATGTGACAACCAGTCAAGCAGCATGGCACACGACAACAAGATGGAGCTCGGGTTGGCAATCCCCTGGCCCGCAATATCCGGCGCTGAACCATGCACTGCCTGAGCCATCGCATGTTCATCGCCCACATTGAGGGCGCCCGCCAGTCCGAGCCCACCGCTCAGTGCGGCCGCTTCATCTGACAAAATATCACCATACATGTTGGTGGTTACAATGACATCGAAAGCCTCGGGCCTGAGCACCAATTTCGCTGCCATGGCATCAATAATCATCTCGTTCAACGCAATGTCCGGGTAGGCTTTGCTCACTTCGCGCACTTCATTAACGAAAAGCCCATCCGTGAGTTTGAGTACATTGGCCTTGTGTACCATCGTCACCTGTCGTCGCCGCTGGCGAGCCAATTTAAAAGCGGTCATGGCAATACGCCGACAGGCTTGCCGAGTAATCTTACGCACCGCCAACGCCATGTCATCGCTTGGCTGAAACTCTCCACTACCCACTGCCATGTTCCGATCGGCATAAAAGCCTTCGGTGTTTTCTCGCACGATAACCAGATCGAGCTCCCTCGCCACACTGTTAACACCTTGACGTATTTCGCTCGGGCGAATGTTGGCATACAGATTTAATGCGATGCGCAGCACAGCCGATGGGTTNATGCCGCCGACCTCCGCCGGTGGGTAGTCATAAGTGGAGACTGGACCCAGTACAACACCGTCAGCCATTCGAGCACGTTCGATTGCCTCGTCCGTAATCGCAGTGCCAAACTGTGCAATCGACTCCAAGCCGACGGCTTCACTTTTAATATCAAGGTTAAGCGAGTAAGCCTGGTTAACCACATCCAACGACTGTCGCGCCACCGCCATGATTTCGTGACTGATTCCGTCACCCTCAAGCATCAATAGCTGCAATGGCATATCAGTGGGCATCATCAATCTTCCTTTAGTCGATAGCAGTTCTTTTCTTATCAGGCGCACCAGCAAGATAAAGCATGAAACGAATCCCCGCCAGCGCAGCGAGCGATCCCAGCGCCATGGTGAAACACCCCAGAGTCCAGGCAAATGAACTTCCCTGGCCACCGGCAACATCGAGCACCGCACCAACAGCAAGCGGTCCAAGAAACCCGCCAGAGAATCCGCAAACCGAGTGCACGGCAAGGGTCGCGCCTCGCTCACCTCGACGAGCCATTTTGACCGTACCTGCGGTAAACGCCGCCGAGTCGGCCATAATGATCGCAGAATAAAGGCCCCCGACCAAGACGACCCAGATCAGCGGCTGACCTGCGAGGAAACCGTACCCTGCCCCGATCAAGAACGACATGGTCGTGATGCTCGACAGCACGGTCGGCCGGCGCCCCGATTCGGCGAGATAGGCACCAATGATACTGGCGGGCATCCCAACCAGGCTGTAGATGGCCACATAGAGCGTGATCTCGGAACGACTGGTGTCGGCACCAACCGCAGCCACTGCGAAAACAAGGAAAGCGACGATCCACGCTCTAAATGCAAACAGTTCATAGGTGTGCCCAACATACCCAAGGACATAGGCCATCGCTGACCGGTTGCTGAACACAGGCCGGAAATCCAGTGGATGGCGTTCGTCATCNGCCCGCTCGGGCTGTCGAGACGCGATGGCAACAAGGACCAGNATCAGACAGCCAATCTGNATTAAAGCGGCGATGTGAAAAATTGCCGACCANTCGACGCGTTCTGCGAGCTGACCTGAATAGTAGTAAGAAAAACCCGATCCGATCCCAAAGGCCGAGGTNTACCAAGGGACCGCACGTTGCCGCCATCCTTCGTCTAGGCGAGCGCTGAGGATTTGCAGGCCCGGCATATAAGTTCCGGCCAGCGACACGCCGGCAAGGAAGCGAAACCCCATTGCGCTCCAGAACCCCTCAGCGAACCAAGCAAAGCCAAACGAACCGACTATGCCGACCAGCGTGCCACAAACATAAATTTTCTTGGCATCCACTGTATCGGTCAACCCAACCAGCAGCGGTACCGCCGCCACGTAACCCACAAAGTAGATACCGCCAATCCAGCCCGCCTGAGTACTGGTGAGATCCCACAACGCACTGAATTCCGGCAGCAGAACGGCGAAATTAGCGAACCCCACCATCGATAAAACCAAAGCAAGACACAGCGTCACCAACAGCGGAATGGGGCGTGTGACCATAACGGGTAGCTTGTTCAGGTCCCTATGGAAACCAGGATCACGCCCGGCACTACCAGTAAAATTGACACCATGATCCTGACCGTGAAGGTCTCTCGGCGGAATACCAACAGGCCCAGGAAAAAACTGAAGATTGGCGACAAAGAGACGATAGGTACTACGCTGACAACACTGCCCATGCCAAGCGCTGTGTTCAGCGACCAGATCGAAAAACCGTTAATGATTCCGCCGCCAAAGAACCACAACAGCCCCGGGTGCCAGCGAATCATGCTCGCCTGGCGTCGCGCACGNCTGGCTGTTGTGGTNAGCGCGATCACCAGTGACACCGTGTAACCCACCAATCCCGCGAACAAGGGCTCGGGGACCTCGTCAAGACCGTACTTGGTAAACGCATGCCCCAGTGCACGAAACGCGGCTGCGCCAAGCGGTAATAGCAATGCCCACAGNGGCCAAACTGCTTTGGTCTTTCCCGGACGGGTCAAAAGCGCAATCGCAAACACAATCACGANGGTACCGGCCAACACGGGTGGGGTGAACGACTCTCCCAGCAGGGTAACGGCAAACAGTGCCGCGAAGAGCGGGGCTGTCGAGGCAAGCGTTGTCGTCAACGTTGGGCCCAGATGCCGCACNCCGGCGAGTGCCAGATTGGCCGAGAGAAAAGGTCGAAACAACCCGATGACAGCAAAAACNACCACCGCGGATGTTAACCAGTAAGCCTTGTGTAGAAACCAGGGGGCCATCAACCAGTACAACATCGAAGCGGCCAGAATCTGGATCAGTGTCCCAGTGCGGCTGTCTGCATAACGTAAACCGAGGTTCTGAAACTGCACGCTGACAGCGAACAGGAAGGCCGAGNTAAAGGCGAGNAGCGTTGGCGAAAGAATCGGAAGTCTCGCTCGTGTCAGAAAATGGAATCAACCATCGTAGGTCTGTTGCCCGACGTCTCGATGCCACGTTCGATAGAGATGGCGCCGTGCTTGAGACGAAGCTGAATCGGTAAACGCGCNGCGATAGTGTCCGATGTCAAGGTTATTCAAGTACTGTAACTGGCCCCGTTCAAGGGGTGCCTCAAGCCACATGTCCGACGCACAAAGCACTTCTTCCACCGCGTTGAGGGCGTCATCNAGNTCTTTCGGTATGTCACGACCTGCGACGTCATAACCCTTGCGCACCAGAGAAACATTAACGCGGGCCTGCAAGCGCTTACCGTCCCATGCGAAGAACGGCATTTCTGCAGTGCGAGCAGCACCTTCGGCGTGTTCACCCTGGCGATCAAACAGCAGCGGTTGATATAACCGGGCCAATAGTTGGGGATAGCGTTCCAATAATCGGTTGTGCAAGGTGTAAAGACTGCAAAACCGGCTAACACCGCCCTCCATGGCAGGCTGACAACAGAACAGACCGACGTAATGTGGTGGACTCCGACCAAACGCATTGTCGGTATGAAAGAAGAGTTCGACCCGCGTTCGCGATCCACGCACGCCGTAACGGTATGCCTCACCCGTGTCGGTCACTTCGTACAACATATCCCCCTGCCAGGTCTGGGCCACAGGCCGACCTAACCACTGGCCGATCACCCAGAAACATGCGATCAAATCCGGCACCGGATATTGGTCCATNGGTAGGCCATCGAGAACACAAAAACCGCAACCCATATCCAGCCGATCGCGCACCTCAACCATGCATTGGGCCAGATGGGGTGCGTCTTGTGCACTCGCTGTGCGCGAGAGATAGGACGCTGGANTGGTGCCGAACACCTTTGCCATCTGTCCGATCTCGGCAATCGATGCCGGTGACATGACGACTGACCAATCCTCAACACCAAGATCCGTCGCCATCCAGGCTCGTGGAGCCGGCACCACATCAGTGAGCATACCCCCGGCATCAGTGACATGATTGATAACTGGCATTAGTTCAAAACGTGGCGTCNGGGCAAAAGAAGCCTGGTAAAGCCNCTCGGTCGCACGGTGTCTCGTCCGTCATCGACAGATGCATCACCAACGGGCTTGTTGCATTGTAGCGCTATAACCGATGCAGCCGCGTTGTATAGTGGCGTGATAGCCGATCAGGCTTTCGCCCACAATCAAGGCTAAACGACCCCCGTTCTAGAGGACAAANAGATGCGAATCAATTACGCCACCCAAGTGACTCGAATCGACGGTACTGAAGCCGACTTCTCGAATTACTCCGGCCAGGTACTGCTGATCGTGAATACAGCCAGTGCGTGTGGCTATACCCCGCAATATCAGGGGCTCCAAGCGCTCTACCAACGTTTCAAAGACCAGGGGTTTTCAGTGCTCGGCTTTCCGTGTAACCAATTCGGTAGCCAGGAGCCCGGCACGGCTGATGAGATTCGAGATTTTTGCGAGCAAAAGTTCTCTGTCACCTTTCCACTGTTCGCCAAAATTGACGTCAATGGGCCAGATACTCATCCACTCTACCAACAGCTGAAGTCTGCCAAGCCCGGACTGCTCGGAAGCCAAGACATTAAATGGAACTTCACCAAGTTCCTGGTCTCACGAGACGGTGAAGTGCAAAAACGGTATGGCTCGCAGAAGGACCCGAATGACCTCGAGTCGGCTATTCTTGAGGCGCTTGGCGAGAGCGGGGCGAGCCATTAAAAGCCCATGTCGGGAGCCTCTGGTACACCGATGGCGAGCCTTATAATAATAAAATATCAATTAATACAATTACTTATATGTATATTGCCAACCAAGTTCAGTTTTTCTTGTA
>PAWW01000033.1 GCA_002714255.1 Acidiferrobacteraceae bacterium | reverse complement strand
GTGCTAGAGGGCATCGTGTTGAAGCCGAGCATGGTGATTTCGGGAAGCGAAGCGAAGGGTCGCGCCGGTATAGAGGAGGTGGCACGCCAAACACTCCGTTGCTTGCTCAGTACAGTACCACCCGCTGTGCCGGGCATCGCTTTTCTTTCCGGCGGGCAGTCTGACGAAGAAGCAACTGCGCACTTGAACGCTATGCATCATCTGGGTATCGCATTGCCGTGGGCGGTGACATTTTCCTACGGACGCGCATTGCAGGCTGCTGCCATGCAGGCATGGAATGGACAGCAGGACAACCTGATGGCGGCACAGGCCATTGCTTATCACCGGGCTCAGATGAATGGTCTTGCTGCGCAAGGCGGTTACGCCGCGCAGATGGAAAGTCCGGCGTAGAAAGGGGTTTTGGTTGTTTTTTCTGATCGGCTGGGGCTAATTCCCAGCAGGGGGGCTAATGCGGTTTCAGGGTACCGACACTTATATCGCGACCGAAGATTTGCAGATGGCCGTTAACGCGGCGGTCACACTAGAGCGTCCGCTGTTGATTAAGGGTGAGCCGGGTACGGGTAAAACAATGCTCGCCGAGGAAGTGGCGGCCGCCCTCGGCCGGCCACTGATTAATTGGCACATTAAGTCCACCAGCAAGGCGCAACAAGGTCTTTACGAGTATGACGCTGTGTCACGCCTGCGGGACTCGCAACTGGGTGACGAGAGGGTCCAGGACATTGGCAACTACATCAAGCGGGGGAAACTATGGGATGCGTTCGAGACCGATGAGCGCGTCGTGTTGTTGATTGATGAGATCGATAAAGCCGATATTGAATTTCCCAACGATCTTCTGACTGAACTTGATCAGATGGAGTTCTTCGTCTATGAAACCGGTGAAACGGTGCGAGCGAAAAATCGCCCGATCGTGATTATCACCAGTAATAATGAAAAAGAATTGCCGGATGCGTTTCTGCGGCGGTGTTTTTTTCACTTCATCAGTTTCCCGGATAGAGACACCATGGAGCGTATCGTTAAGGTTCATCACCCGCGCATTAAGCAAGAGCTCATCAGCGAAGCACTGGATGTTTTTTTTAATGTGCGAGAGGTGCCGGGGTTGAAGAAAAAACCAACGACTTCGGAGTTGATTGACTGGCTAAAGTTGTTGATGGCGGATGATATTCCAGATGAAATCCTGAAGGAGCGTGATCCCACTCGAGCGATTCCTCCGCTGTATGGCGCACTATTGAAAAACGAGCAAGATGTGCACACTTTGCAGCGCCTGGCCTTTATGGTTCGTCGCGACACTGGGTGATCGTCCATGTTGGTGACTTTTTTTCTGAGCCTGAAGAAAGCCGGCGTACCGGTTTCGGTGCGCGAGTTTCTGGTGTTACTGGAAGCCATGACGCGCGGTCTTGCCTTTGGGTCAATCGATGATTTCTACCGACTGTCGCGAACAGTGCTGGTTAAGGACGAGCAGTACTTCGATCGTTTTGATCGTGCTTTTGGCGCATTTTTCAAGGAACTCGAGTCCTTTGATGACGTATTAGAGGCGCTTTTACCAGAAGATTGGTTGCGCTCGGAATTTGAAAAATATTTGACAGAAGAAGAAAAAAACAAGATCCAGTCATTGGGTGGCCTTGAAAAACTGATCGAAGAATTCAAGAAACGTTTGGAGGAGCAGCAGAAGCGGCATTCCGGTGGTAGTAAGTGGGTTGGTACTGGCGGCACGTCACCGTTTGGCAATGCGGGATATCATCCCGAGGGAATTCGTGTTGGGGGTGAGAGTAGACAGGGTCGGGCCGTCAAAGTGTGGGACAAGCGACAGTTCAGAAATCTCGATGGTTCGGTTGAGCTCGGGACTCGAAATGTAAAGGTTGCGTTGAAGCGATTACGCGCGTTTGCGCGCACGGGTGCCGAGGAGGAACTCGATCTGGACGACACCATTCAATCGACTGCACGAAACGCCGGGATGCTTGATATCAAGATGATTCCCGAGCGACACAATGCGGTCAAAGTATTAATTTTTATTGATGTCGGCGGCTCAATGTATCCTTATGTGCAATCGTGTGAAGAGCTTTTTTCTGCCGCACGCAGCGAGTTCAAACACCTTGACTATTTCTATTTTCACAATTTTATCTATGATTTTGTGTGGAAAGACAACCGGCGTCGTAACAGTGAAGTGACAGCGACGTGGGATGTGTTACACAAGTACGCGCGCGATTACCGAGTGATTTTTGTAGGCGATGCGTCGATGGCCCCTTATGAGATCGCCAGCCCCGGGGGAAACATCGAGTATTTTAATGAAGAAGCCGGTGCGACATGGATGCAGCGGGTGGCCGGTACCTATGATCGATTGGCCTGGCTTAATCCGACACCTGAATCATATTGGGAATACACCCAGTCCATCCATATGGTCAAAGAGTTGGTCGATGACCGCATGTTCCCGCTGACGTTGTCGGGACTCGATACGGCGATGCGGTCGCTTGCGAGTTAGACCCGCTCCGGGGAAACNCNGCTTTCANAACCCTCAGGTGTAACGATCTCGCCATGCAAGGTTTTNATTTGAAACGGTTTCCCATCGTGATCCGCTATGGATTGCCCATCACAGCCATGGGTCTTGTTATTTTCCTGTCTAACCTTTTGGTTCACTACCCAGTAGCCGTGGTATTTGGATCCGTCGATCTTTCCGATTGGCTGACTTGGGGTGCGTTTACCTATCCTGTGGCGTTTCTGATTACCGACAGCACCAACCGACTGTTTGGCCCGGGCCACGCCCGTCAGTTGGTTTATGTTGGCTTCGCACTGGGGGTTTTGCTAACGCTGACGGATGCGCTTGTCACAGCGGCGGCGCGTGCTAATGTGATCTCAGCGACCGTTCTGGAGGCGCTTTTTAATGATCCCGATGCCCGCTCTATGCTGCGTGTGGCGATAGGTTCTGGAACGGCTTTTCTGATTGCACAATTGATTGATGTCCATATATTTGATCGGTTGCGACGCGAAAACTGGTGGAAGGCGCCGGTCGCGTCCTCATTTGCCGGTTCGCTCGTCGACACCGCACTATTTTTCTCCATTGCGTTTGCCGGTACAGGGTTGCCCTGGATCGGTTGGGGCCTGGGCGATTTCTGTGCCAAGCTGCTGATGATGGGCCTACTCTTGTACCCGTTTCGACTGCTCACGGGTTTTGCTGATCGTCCTGTGCGTGCAACTTGATGCAACCGAGAAAACTGATTCTTGACTGTGATCCTGGCCACGATGATGCGGTGGCGATTCTGCTTGCTCTTGCCTCACCGGCAGAACTCGAATTGCTGGGTATTACTTGCGTTGCCGGCAACGTACCGTTGTCGCTGACAAGTCGCAATGCGCTCAAGATTTGCGAGTTAGCCGGGCGCTCTGATGTTGGGGTGTATGCCGGTGCAGATCGACCGATGGTGCGATCACTGGTGACGGCTGAGGCAGTGCATGGAGTCTCGGGCCTTGATTTACCGGACGAGCGGTGTCTGCCAGAGCCCACCATGCGATTAAGAGATCAGCATGCTGTTGATTTCATTATTGACACGCTGTTGGCTCATCCCGCCGGCGCTGTGACCGTCTGTCCAATTGGGCCGTTGACGAACATTGCGCTTGCCATGAGACGGGCACCGGAGATCGTGCCAAAAATCAGAGAAATTGTGCTGATGGGTGGTGCTGCGATTAATCCTGGCAATGTTACACCGGTAGCTGAGTTCAATATTTATGTGGATCCTCACGCAGCGGATGTCGTTTTCCGATCCGGTGTGCCGCTCACGATGATGGGGCTTGATGTCACCCATCAGGTTTTGGTAACCCCTGAACGTATTGAGACTATTAGAAGTTGTGGTGGCCAAACCGCCAGGGTAGTGGCCGATTTTCTCAGTTTTTACTGTCGTTATGATCGCAGTCGTTATGGAACTGACGGTGGTCCGTTGCATGATCCCTGTGTGATCGCGCATCTCGTGGATCCGGCGCTTTTCGCCTGTCGTCATGTCAATGTTCAAATTGAGATCGCCTCGCCACTCACCCTTGGCCAGACAGTGGCAGATTGGTGGCAGGCGACTGAGGCGCAGGCTAACTGCCACGTCGCTTACGCGGTGGATGATGAGGCGTTTTTCTCACAGCTGACACAGAAGTTATCAACGTTGCCATGAGCGCGCGGCCGAGCGTGCTGGTGTTCGGCTCTGTTAACGTCGATCTCGTCATGCGTGTATCGGCGCTGCCGATCAGCGGGGAAACTGTGCTGACGGACGATTATCAGCCCCTACCTGGTGGGAAAGGCGCTAATCAGGCGTTGGCAGCTCGACGGGCAGGTGCTGACAGCGTGTTTATCGGAGCGGTGGGTGATGATGCACATGGCATTTTGGCACTTGCTTTGCTCGAGCAAGACGGTGTCGATTTGTCCTATACCGTCAAGTCGAACCGCAACACGGGCTGCGCTGTGGTCATGGTGGACGAGGTCGGTTGTAACCTGATTGGAGTAGCCAGTGGTGCGAATCAGGATATCCAATCCGATCAGGTTGCCGATGAACTGATAGACCAGGCCGGGGTCGTGGTGCTACAGCAGGAAATCCCGATCGAGCAGAACTTGCGGCTGGCGCAGCGTGCGCAACATTTGAACACGCCAGTACTTTTCAATCTCGCGCCGGCTACGCACGTCCCCAATGCACTGCTCAACCATGTCGATTGGTTGGTCGTCAATGAAGTCGAAGCGGCTTTCCTAGCGAGTAGCCCCCAGCAAGAAGATATCACCCACATTGCTGAACAACTGGCTGATTCGCACCATTTCAATGTTGTGGTAACCCAGGGTCCGGGGAGCGTGATCGCGGTAGTCGACGCGCAGATCCTGACATTTCCGGCACCGGCCATCCAAGCGGTAGACACAACCGGAGCGGGGGATACTTTCGTGGGGTACCTAGCGGCGGGGATTGCTCAGGGAGACACAGGGACCACCCATCTTGAGCGTGCGGTTGTGGCCGCTTCGCGAGCCTGTATTGGACTGGGTGCGCAAACCAGCATTCCCTTCGGTGACGAAGTGAATCTGTTGTGACTCACCATGGTTTGCTATTTGTTGATGCGGGGCAAGATCACCGCTAGAGTGACCGTTGGGGAAAATTATCCTGGAGGAGAGACCTAATGAAGGTGTTTCGTATAAAACTCGCAGCGGTACTGTTTATGGTGGTTGCAGTAGTGGGTGGACCGCTGGTTGGGACAGCACAGGCTGCCGGGAAAGTGGCATTAGTGATTGACGTGGGAGGACGAGGTGATTTGTCCTTCAACGACATGGGTTTTAAGGGGGCCGATGAAGCGGTGGCCAAGTTCGGTATGGAACTGGTTGAAATTCAGAGTAATTCGGCAGCCGATTATTTGCCTAACCTGCAGAATGCGGCGCGCTCGAATGCATTTGATCTCATTATTGGTGTTGGATTTCTGCTGGCAGATGCCATGGCCGAAGTGACCGATCAATTTCCGAATCAAAAGTTTGCCATCATCGATGTGACCTGGTTAGGTAAACCGAATCTTCAGGAAGTGGGTTTTGAAGAGCACAAGGGTTCAGCTTTGGTCGGGGCACTCGGTGCGATGGTTGCGGCGCACTATGGATACGACAAGATCGGCGTTGTATTGGGTATTGAAATTCCTGTGCTCTACAAATTCGAAGCAGGGTATCGTTTTGGTCTTCACTGGGGTAATGCGAAAACTGCCGAAGTGACGGGTAAGGCGGCGGACGTTGGACTCCTTTGGACCTACACGGGTACTTTCAGCGACATTGCCAAAGGCAAGATGGCAACGCAGGCTATGTTGGCACAGGGGGCGGGGCTTATCTACAACGTCGCCGGACCCCTAGGCATCGGCGATTTAGAAGCCATTACCGAACACCTCGAGGCAAAAGGCAAAACGGCAGGTCCGCCGTTCATGATTGGTGTTGATGCCAATCAGGATTATCTCGGTGATGGACACCGTGTGCTGGCCAGCATGATGAAGCGGGTGGATTATGGCGTGTACTCGGTGATCGAGTCAGTTGCCAACGGGACGTTCAAGAGTGGCGTCAGGATCCTCGGACCGGGTAACGGAGGTATCGCAATTTCCCGCCAGCAGGATTTGGGCGACTTCATTGATTTTGGTATTAAGGGAGGCGCGATCTCGGAGAACGATCGAAGCCAGATCACAGCCAATTGGCGGGCCATGCGTGCGGCTGTTCCGGCTTGGATCTGGGAGGCAGTTGAAGAGTTGGAAGGAAAGATCAGTTCTGGTGAAGCCAAGGTTCCGTGTGACTGGTGCGCGGACTCGATTAAAGCAATACGGGCCCAGTATCCTGACTGAAATTGAGATGGGTTCTGCTTCGGCGACAGGGAGAGGGACGCGCGTCTCTCTCCCTTTTTTCTTGCCGTTGTTTTAAAAAACCGTCCAACTATGTCCCACTGGTGTTTGAGTCGATAACGGGTCGCGACATACACAGAAAGCGGATTAACCGCATCATCGATGACAGCTAAAGCGATCCTGATCAAGCGATTACATCCCATCATCGAGTCGGTTCTGGCCGGCGTCATTGGTCTGATGATTGGCGCAGTCATCATGTTGGCATATGGCTATAACCCAGTTGCCGCCTATGTCTCACTTTTTCAAGGCAGTTTCGGCAGTTTCTACAGCTGGGCAGAGTCTCTTGCAAACGCAACACCGTTGATTCTGACGGCGCTGACTTTTGCGGTGGCGATGCGCGGTGGGCTTTTTAATATCGGTGCCGAGGGTCAGCTGTATATCGGTGCGCTCGCGGCGGTGGCAGTTAGCCTGATTCATCTCCCTTCACCGATACATATTGTGATGGCGTTGTTTGCGGCGATGTTGGCGGGCATGGTGTGGAGTTTGCCCGTCGCCTTGCTGAAACTCACTCGCGGTGTTCACGAAGTGATTTCGACGATCATGTTCAACTGGATCGCTTATTTTTTGGCGCTTTATGTGATCGCACACGTACTGACAGACCCGATCCGTGGTGAGAAAACGATCAGCATTGTTGAAACATCTCGCTTAGCGCGGATATTGCCCGGCACGACGCTTAACTATGGGTTGATCATAGCTATCATTGCGGCTGTTGTTGTGTTGTTTGTACTGTGGCGGACGACAGTGGGATTTGAACTCAGGGTCAGTGGCCACAACCCGGTGGCGGCACGTTACGCCGGTATCAGTCAACGCAGGCAGATTCTGACCGTATTGTTGATAGGTGGCGCGACAGCAGGACTTGCTGGTGCAGTTCAGGTCATGGGTCGGCCCCCGACCTATGCTGTCTTGAGTGGATTGCCTCAGTTGATCAATCTGGGTTTCGATGGCATTGGTGTTGCCATGATTGGCAGAAACCATCCCATCGGTATTATTGTCGCTGCCATCTTTTTCGGCGGCCTCATGGCGGGGGGCAGAATTATGCAGTTTTCACCGGGCGTCCCGCTGGAACTCGTCCGGGTTATCGAGGGGGTGATTATCTTGACGCTCGCGGTGCCAGAACTGAGAAATTTGTTGGGATCCTTTTGGCGGCGATTTGCAAAAAAGAAGGTACACGATGGAAGTTGAACACCTGTGGGGAATTTTGTTCATTTCTCTTCATGCGATGGTGCCCATCACGCTAGCGGCAATAGGCGAGACCATTGAGGAGGCAGCGGGACTATTCAATATCGGTCTAGAGGGGATTCTCCTCTTGAGCGCCCTCACCGGTGCATTGGGCGCAGAGATGTCAGGTAGCGCAACGGTGGGTTTGCTGGCGGGCTTGAGTACCGGGGCTTTGATTGGCGGACTTTTTGGTTTTATCAGCACGTACTGGCGGGGAAGTCAGTTGATCAGCGGGGTCGGAATTAATCTATTTGCTTTCGGCTTTGTTGCGTTCATGCTGATCAATCTGGGCGCACCTGGGTTCCACAGTGTACCGCGCGACGTGCAGGTCAAAATGATCTCATTGGGTGTCGGCAGCCTCAGTCCGCTGGTGTTCGTCACCGTTGGGCTTGCCATCGCCGTCTACTGGATGCTTCGACGCACCCAGCTGGGTATCCGTATTCGGTCGGTCGGTGAGAACCCGGCCGCAGCCGATGTTGCGGGAATCAATGTGAATGCGCTGCGGCTTGCAACGGCCTTGGCGGCGGGGGCCTTTGCGGGTCTTGCCGGGGCTTATCTGAGTGTCGATTGGTTGGGTGCTGTGACCAAGGAATTAACAGCGGGTCGAGGGTTTATTGCCTTGGCGACGGTGGTGTTCAGCGGTCTTAATCCTCTACTCGCGCTATTCGGGGGGTTCGTGTTCGGTTTCTTTGATGGGTTCGCTACCTGGGTTTCGACTTATCCCAAGATCAAAGACGTGATTCCGTGGCAGTTTGTTGCCATGGCCCCCTATATCGTGACATTGCTCGTGGTGGCGGGAGCCATTGGCCGAGTGCGCTTTCCCGCGGCACTCGGCGTGCCCTACCGGCGCGAGTGAGCTTTGCTACGGGGGATTAGTGTGATGGCTGGCGGTCGGTGATGGTCGTTTGGCTGTGTCGGTGTTGCCTCCTGCCATCCATTGGCCCAGGGTCCGACGGTTGGCCTGTGCTGCATTCATGCTACCGACAAGTCGACCTTCATAGATAACGCTCACGCGATCCGCCAGACACAGTATTTCGTCCAGGTCCTCAGAGATGACTAAAATTGCTGAGCCCGTAGCCCGGAGTTCGAGAAAACATTCCCAAGTATGACGGATGGCTTTGGCGTCCAGCCCTTCGGTCGGGTGAGCGGCAATAATGATCGGCGGACGGCGCCAGGTTTCCCGACCCAAAATCAGCCGTTGAATGTTGCCACCCGAGAGAATGCGGGATTCTGTTTGCCATAAGTCCGGTACCAGTGTGTTAAACCTCGCCACGATGTTGTGTGTATGACGAGTGATCTCTTGGTGATTGAGTACATGACATCTCGAGAATGGGGCTTTGGCATAATCCTTAAGAACCACGTTTTCGGCCACGAACATATCCTCGACAACACCCATCTCACGGCGGCGTTCTGGAATGTGTGCCACACCTTGTTCGATAAAGGCCCGAGGTGAGTCGCCGCTCACTTCCTTGCCGAGGATGAAGATTTGTCCCTGACGTGCCGGCCTTAGCCCAGTGAGGCATTCGATGAGTTCGGTCTGTCCATTGCCGGCGACTCCCGCGAGGCCGATGATTTCACCCTGGCGCAGTGCTAGTGAAAACCCTTCATCCTGGGGGCGATGCCCCGGTTGTTCAGGCACGAGGTTCCGCACCTCGAGCGCAATGACGTCTGACTCAACAGCCGGTCGTTCGAGATGCGTGGGTACAGTCTCACCAAATGTTTCCCGAGTGAGTGCAGCTTCGTTGGTATCTCCGATGGGTCGGGTACCGCAGGTCTTACCCAGTTTGAGAACGGTCACTCGGTCTGAAATGGCGAATACCTCACGCATCTTGTGAGTGATAAAGACGATACCCTTGCCCTCGTCAGTCATCGCCCGGAGCACGATAAATAAATCATCGGCTTCCTGGGGCGTGAGGAGTGAGGTGGGCTCATCGAGCAGCAGGACGTTGGGTTCATGAAACAGAACTTTCATGATCTCAACCCGTTGTTGTTCTCCGGCCGACAGTGCTTGGACACGTGTCTTGGGGTCAACTTTGAGTCCGTACCGCGACGACAGTTGTCGTATGTGATCTTCTACCTTTCTCCGAGGAAAAGAAAATGCGGGAGCCTGAAGACCTAGCATAATATTTTCTGCTACCGTAAAGGTGGGCACGAGCATTAATTCCTGGTGGACCATCGCAATTCCGTGGCGGAGTCCGTCCAGTGGGGAGTTCAATGTTACCGATTGGCCGTTGATCCAAATTTCGCCAGCGGTTTTTTGATAGTAGCCAGAAAGAATATTGGCAATGACGGTTTTTCCTGCACCGTTTTCCCCCAGTAGGGTATGGACCTCGCCCGCGCGCACATCAAAATCGATGTGATCAAGAATCAGGTGCTCCCAGACCCCAGGAAACCCCTTGGTGATACCTTTTGCCTGAAGCAGGATTTCCCCGTTACGATCGAATGGATTGTTACCGTCCGGTTGGGTTGTCACAGTCAATTTCTCGAGCTTCAAGGGGTTAACTTGGTTGGGTGTCGATCCTCACTATAATGGCAGCATGACCATCGGTTTTCGAGCGTCCCTTTAAATCAATTATGCAGCAGTTTTTCGGAGGGTGATGGGAATTTGAACGACGACCCATATCTTGCGCTCCTGCGAGCGGCGTTGTCTCGTGCTTATGCACCCTACTCAAATTTTTCAGTGGGCGCTGTGGTGCGCGCCCAATCGGGAGCGTTGTACAGCGGAGCCAATGTCGAAAATGCCGCTTACCCAGAGGGATTATGTGCAGAAGCCAGTGCCATTGCGGCTATGGTGATGGCTGGCGAGCGCAGACTGATCGAAGTTGCCGTGATGGCAACGGGCAAGGCGCTCTGTTCGCCTTGCGGCGGTTGCCGGCAGAAGATTGCAGAATTTGCGCTCCCTGAAGCGCTGATACGGCTGTATTCACCCGATGCTTTACGCGCGGTATTTTCTTTGGCCGAGTTGCTGCCCCACTCTTTCACTGCCGAACATTTGAACTGAGGTTTCTGGTTTCAAGAAGCAGATGAGTCCAGGGCCGCCAGTGTCTGTTCGAGCGTCCCCGTATTAATCACAGCGTGATATGTGGGAATCCGTTCGGCTCCGCGGAAGGCTCGTTTAACAATGCTGGCTATATTCGGATTTTTCTCAGCCGGGGTGGTGCCTTTCCCGATACCGCCGCCAAACTCGATCACCGTGGTCACCCCACTTTCGATGGCACTCACCAGATTCTGGTGCCACAGCACCGGATGGAACAATTGCAGGAAGAGGCGCGAACGGATACTGGCACTGTCTGATTCATGGAAGTCGCCCGTGTAGTTGGACAATACCTGAATATCGGTGATTTGAAATNCGGTGTCTTCTAGCACAGGACGAAAACGTTTGGCCGCTTCAATCATCAAGTAAGTGTGGAAAGCCCCTTCAGTCTTGAGCCGAGTCGAGCGCTTTTTTGGATGGATCTCTGTGAACTCACGAGCGAGGTTGTCCAAGTCGCTGGCGTGTCCACCGACGACAGTTTGGTCTGGCAGGTTACAGGCGGCAATGGCGCAATAGTGTTTTTCAGCCAATCTGGCGGATGCTTGTAAATCAAGCGGTAGGGCTTCCATCTCACCATCACCGTGGGTACTCATCAGTTCCCCTCGCGTGCTGACTANTCGAAGCGCCGACGTGAAATCAAGTACACCCGCGGCGACCAAAGCGGAGTATTCACCGAGGCTGTGGCCTGCTGTGACGTCCGGCAGCAGTTGACCTTGAGTGAGCTTTGAGAAGAGTCGAAGGCAGGCCACGGAGTGAGTGAGGATGGCAGGTTGGGTATAACGNGTGAGATTGATTNTNCCNTCCGAGTCGGCGAATGAAAGGTGAGTAATGTCATAACCGAGCGTATCAACGGCTTCTTCGTAGGTATGGCGGACAATCTCATGCTGGGCATGAAGATCGCTGCCCATGCCCGCATATTGAGCGCCTTGGCCAGGAAACAGGAACAACAAGAATGGTTTTTTCATAGACGGTGGATGGTTATTGATAGGAGTGTGATTCGAGTGCCTGTCTTGCCCGCCGACATGGTTAAATGCCGACGGTGCACTGGTGTGATTATAGAATGCCAGGTGACAGGTTGAATCAATTACATTGAGACGCAGCATGACATGGCCACTGTCGGACAATGAATGACTTTCGTCCAGCCGCGAATGAGATACGGGCGTTGGCTAGAGGATACCCGCCTCGAGTAGGGTTGGTGCTCGGCAGCGGCCTTGAAACCGTTGTTGACTCGATTGATCAATNCGCCGCGATTGCTTATGACGCGTTACCAGGATTCCCGATTCCGAGTGTCGAGGGCCATCAAGGTCAGTTGGTGCTTGGCGAGTGGAACGGCGTACGAATTGCGTGCCTTCAGGGCCGGGCGCATGCTTATGAAGGTGGAGACCCAAGCCAGATGCGACTTCCCATACGNGCACTGAAGTCAGCAGGCTGTGACATGGTGATACTGACTTGCGCAGCGGGAAGNCTCAANNCGGCGATGCCGCCAGGGCANTTNATGTGTTTTACCGATCATATTAACTGGTCCGGCCTTAGCCCCTTGATGGGGCCAAATGACGACGATGTCGGTCCTCGCTTCGTTGATCTGACGGGGGCTTATGATGCTCGTTTGCGGTCATTGCTCGAACAAGCGGCTGTGGAGGGTCATGTGGATTGGCACCAGGGGGTTTATCTGTGGAGCCTGGGTCCAAATTTTGAAACGCCGGCTGAAATCCGTGCGTTCCAATACCTTGGCGCGGATGCGGTGGGAATGTCGACCGTGCCCGAATGTTTGGTTGCCCGACACTGTGGCTTACGGGTTGCGGCGCTGGCCGTGATCACCAATTTTGCCGCTGGGCTTGATTCTGGAGTGCTATCCCATGAAGGAACACTCGCCAGTGGTCAGCAAGCGGTACCGGGCATGGTGAGGTTGCTGGATCGCTTCTTCACCTTGCTGGCCGATACGGCGGTCACTGGTTGATGAGGTGGCCGAGTGGCGGAGTCGCCGTTGCTCGGGCGGATTTCCAGCCATGATTTCGACTCGCCAGTCACCGCAGAGCGTGATTCGACGCAAGCGCGACGGTGAGCAACTCGATACAGCAGCGATTGGAGATATGGTGGCTGCAGTCGTCGATGGAACGGCTAGCGAAGGGCAGATTGCGGCCTTTGCTATGGCGGTGTTTCTCCGTGGCATGGTGATTGATGAGAGTGTGGCGCTAACAGCTGCCATGCGAGATTCGGGCACTGTTCTGACCTGGCCACTGGACCAGTTGCGTGGCCCCGTGATTGATAAACACTCGACTGGGGGTGTGGGCGATACCGTGAGTTTGGTTTTAGCACCCATGTTGGCTGCCTGTAATGCGCACGTGCCAATGATTTCGGGGCGCGGGTTGGGGCACACAGGTGGGACGCTCGACAAACTTGAGAGTATCCCAGGTTATGCCATTCACCCGGACAAGAGGCGGTTTATGGACACGGTGGTGCGGACGGGCTGCGCGATTGTTGGACAGTCAGACGAATTGGCGCCGGCTGATCGCAAGTTTTATGCCGTGCGGGATGTCACCGCAACGGTCGAATCGATTCCTCTCATTACAGCCTCAATTCTTTCGAAGAAACTGGCGGCAGGGCTTTCTGCGCTGGTAATGGATATCAAAGTGGGTAACGGNGCGTTTGCATCGAATATGACGGCGGCCGAGACACTCGCGACATCTATNGTGCGCGTTGGACAGCAACTGAATTTGACTACGACTGCCCTGTTGACTGATATGAATGAGCCACTGGGGAACACCGCCGGTAATGCACTGGAAGTTCAAAGCGCGATTGACTATTTGACGGGTCGTTACCGTGATAAACGTCTGCACACCGTAGTTCTGGCACTTGGTGTAGAACTGTTGGGCATGACCGGGTTGGCTTCGAATCCATCGGTTGCGCACCAGCGGTTACAGCAAGTACTGGACAATGGAGCGGCAGCAGAACGATTTGAGGCGATGGTNGCGGCATTGGGAGGCCCACGAGACCTGCTGAATGCAGGTCAGCGTCGATTGCCTACCGCGCCTTGCGTTCGTCCAGTACTAGCGGCGCACACGGGGGTGGTCAACACGCTTGATACACGCCAACTGGGCGAGATCGTGGTCCAACTTGGCGGTGGTCGTCTGCAGATTGACGACCGGGTCGATCCAGCCGTTGGNTTGTCGAGCTTGCCGCGAGTAGGGCAGACGTTTCACGCCGGCGATGTGCTGTGTCAGGTCCATGCTCGCGACGATGCGGCAGCGACAGATGCGATAACCGTGGCGCAACAGGCCATTGTCATATCCGAGACTGATGTATCCGTTTCAGGACCGGTTTATCGTAAGGTTGCGGCCTAGGCCTCGTTCCCCAGCAGTTCAGTGACGGAGGTTTATAAAGTCAATGCCGCAGCTCTCTACCAGGCGGTCTGAAAACTCTTCTCGTGTAAACGTATGATTCTGTGTNCCGCGGTGTTCAACTTTGATGGCGCCCAGGAGTGCACCCACTCGCCCAGCGACATCCCAACTCCAGCCTTTGTCAAGCGCATAGAGTAACCCTGCCCGATAGGCGTCGCCGCAACCTGTCGGATCGATGGCGCTGGTTACCGATACAGCTGGAATCGCGATGGCCTCTCCATTGACGTGTATCTCAGAACCTTCNCCACCCCGTGTGATGATCAACGCATCGACCCGCGCCGCAAGATCTTCGATACGGTCACCGGTCGTGTTCATCAACAATTGTGATTCGTAATCGTTTAGGACACACCAGGTTGATTGGTCGAGAAAAGTGATCAGTTCGTCCCTCGAAAACAAGGGCAGGTTCTGGCCTGGATCAAACAGAAATGGAATATCTTTGGCCGCGAAGTCATGGGCATGTTGGAGCATGGCGTCACGGCCATCGGGTGCCACGATGCCGAGTGCGATATCGTGTGCGTCGCCGACTCGATTCTGATGGGCTTCGGTCATCGCCCCGGGGTGAAATGCAGTGATCTGGTTGTTGTCTTGATCGGTGGTGATGGTGCACTGTGCTGTGTACAGCTCTGGTAACTCCCGCACTAGGTGGTCCGGAATATCTAGTGTCCGCAGGCGTTGACGATATTCTTGAAAATCCTTTCCTACGGTCCCCATGGGTAACGGATTGCCACCCAGCAGCTTTAGATTGTACGCAATGTTACCGGCACAGCCGCCATACTCACGGCGTAGCTCCGGACTCACAAAACAGACATTCAAAATGTGAATCTGGTCAGGAAGAATGTAATTTTTAAACTGATCCGGAAACACCATGATGGTGTCGTAGGCAAAAGAACCGCAAATCAGAATAGGCAAAACTTTAGAAACTCAATCGGTCGGTGGAATGAAAAGCGGGGCAATCAGTCAGTTGCTTTTGCTCATTGAGCAACGTCCAGACTCTTTCATACCATTGCACACGCCGTAAAGTGACAGCGAGTGGTCCTCCATGGTGAAACCTGCTTTGGCTGCTACATTACGTTGTNGCTGCTCTATCGTACGATCGANAAATTCAAACACCTTGCCACACTCGACGCACACCATGTGGTCGTGGTGAGCCCCGTTGTCGAGTTCATACAGGGCTCTTCCGCCTTCGAAGTTATGACGGATAACCAGCCCGGCGGTTTCGAATTGGGTCAGGATGCGATAAACCGTTGCAAGCCCAATTTCCTGTTCAGTTTCGAGCAACCGTTTGTAGACATCTTCGGCAGTCATGTGATGGTTTTGGCTTGTTTCCAGCACATCGAGAACCTTGAGACGGGGCTGAGTCGTCT
Source organism: Acidiferrobacteraceae bacterium (assembly GCA_002714255.1). Lineage (GTDB taxonomy): Bacteria > Pseudomonadota > Gammaproteobacteria > Arenicellales > UBA868 > UBA11791. Next base: position 15,876 of record PAWW01000033.1, on the reverse strand, counting down.
TCAGCCCAGCTTGCTTGAGATTCTTGGTATTGGGCATGGGTTTCTAAAGGATCAAGCGTGGCGGTCATTATACGATGCGGTTGAGTGACCGGGTACTAGGTTTCAGCGTACCTAGCAGCCCGCGGTAGATCTCCGGAAAGACCGGTCGCTCTGTGCACAAAAAAACGATTGATAAACGCGTTGTGCTGGCAAAAGGACATTCCTGNTGCTCTAAGTTGATGCGCCAATGGATTCGATTGTTGAAAAAATTGGTGTATGCCTTCGATCGTCGCCAAGGCAAGCGTGTTCTCGCCTTTGCGCCAACGTTCATATCGACGAAGCGTCGAGACCCCCCCGATGTCACGATGGCGGTCAATAACGTGCAAGATTGTCTCAGCCAATGACGCTGCGTCCAGTAAACCCAAGTTAACCCCAAGTCCTGCCAGTGGGTGAAGTGTATGGGCAGCGTCGCCTATCAGCGCTATTCGNTTTACACAGTAGGTTGAAGCATGCAGTTGTTCGAGGATAAATGACTGCCTCGGTGTAGCGGAGGTAACCTCCAGTTGATTTGGAAAAGCGGTATTCAATTCAGCCAGAAAGGCAGAATCCGTCATTGCCATGAGTTTTTCGGCGTATGCGCTATCCGCTGACCAAACAATTGAACAACGACCATCGGCAAGTGGCAGGAATGCGATCGGACCTGTTGGCAGAAACCGTTGACGCGCGATGTCGCCATGGTGTTCCCGCGTTGTCACGGTGGAGACCAGTGCGGTCTGCCCGTAAGGCGCTCGATTGAATGNAATACCGGAGAGCGCGCGTATCGTTGATGTCGCACCATCGGCTCCGACCAGCAGGCGCGCAGTGATCACTTGGTGCTGCTCNGTGCTGACAAGAATTTGTCCTTGCGCATGATTGACCGATTGCACACGGTCGTCTTGGCTGACTGTAACGTTTGGAGCGGCTTCAAGGCGCAGGCGCAGTGCATCGGTAATCGCCGAGTTCTCGACAATGTGCCCGAGATGCGCGAGTCCAGAATCAGCGGCGTCAAAGCACAGCATCTGCCCCGTGGCTTGGTCACTGACTTGAATTTCTCGAAAGGGGGCTACCCGTCTTTCTCGAACATGTTGCCAACTATCGACAGAGGACAATATGGATTCGGAGGCTAGGTTGATCGCGCTGACGCGAGTGTCATAGTGGTGTTCTTGCCAGGGGGAGGGTGAGCGCGCGTTGATCACATGGATCTGCAATGGACTGTCGGCGAGGGCGGCGGCAAAAGCGCTCCCGACCATGCCGCCGCCAGCGACGACTATATCGATGGGGTCAGCCATGAGGTATCGCAGGGGTCTTGGCGTGTGTCTGCAGCGGTAAGCCGCGCGCAAGGCGCGGCAGACGGCCCGCAAGGCCGGTGGTGCGCCGTAATAACGTTCGTTTGATCGGAGGCGCGATATCCAGCAGATTGAGCCCGATGTTTCGCACCAGCCCAACCCCCGGAACGTTGTTTGAAAATAGCCGAACGAGTCCATCGGTGAAGGACAGGACTCGGCGGGTTTGGCCTCGGCGCGCGGCCACATAAGCGGTTAGAAAGGCAGTGCTGCCAATGTCATGTTCTTCATGGTGGGCTGCCTGTAGACGCTCTGCAAGCTCTGCGACATCACGCAGGCCAAGGTTGAGACCTTGGCCTGCCACCGGGTGCATGACGTGTGCTGCGTTACCAATGGCGACTGCTCTTTCGGTTGCGGCGTTGGGGACATCTGTCAGGTGTAGTGGGAAAACATGGCGAGCAGTGGCGCTTAAGAAAGTGCCCGCTCGGTCACCAAAACAGTGCTGCAGTTTGGCAAGAAAGATTGATTCTGGCAGTGAGGCAAGCACAGGCGCTTGATCGGCAGGTAAAGTCCAAGCCAGCGCAAAGCGCGGCCCCGCGAGTGGCAATAGGGCAAGTGGTCCACCTAAAGTAAAACGTTCGAAGGCGAGTTGTCCGTGCACCTTGCTGGTTAGCACGGTTGTCACTAGAACGGCCTGGTCGTAGGCTTTCTCGCAGGCATCCAGCCCAAATTGTTGGCGCAGTGTGGATCGACCACCGTCAGCGAGGACCACCAAACGAGCGGTGAGTGAAAGATCTGTTGCGCTACATCGAACGACCGCCTGTGTATCCGTGACGGAAACCTGATCACAGATTGCGGGCGTGTAGTGATCGATGGTGCCGCAAGTTTTCAGTTGTGCAGCGAGAACGGCACTGAGTGAGTGGGCGGGTACTACATAACCCAGCGCTGACTGACCGATCAGTGTGCGGTCGAGTCGTGTGATGCCGCTATGACCCGCATCTGATACATGCAGTCGATGAATCGGAGAGGCCAGAGGCTCAACCTGGCACCAGGCGCCAATGCCTTCGAGAATCTGACGCGACCCCCAATTCAGGGCCAATGTGCGCTGATCAGTCGCCGGCGCTGGGGTGTTGTCTCCCGTGGCGGCTTCGAGTAGTGCAACGCGCAGGCCAAGCGGGTGAAGAGCCAAGGCCAGACTGGTGCCAACCAGGCCCCCACCGATGACAACGATGTCATAAGTGCCGTTGGCGGNTTTAGTTGACACGTTCAGTCGCCATCAATGCTTCAATGTCAGCAGGGCGTTTCGGGACGTCGCCAGTTAACACTTCGGCACCAGTGGAGGTCACCAATACATCGTCTTCTATCCTGATGCCAATATTGTGCCATCGTTGATCGACGTCTTTGCCCGCTGTGATATACAGGCCGGGCTCAACGGTGAGTACCATGCCGTTTTCCAGCATACGCCACGCATTGTCGATTTTGTATTCTCCAACATCATGCACATCGAGTCCNAACCAATGACCGGTACGGTGCATATAAAACCGACGGTAGGCACCATCTTCGATGCATTGATCAACGTTTCCGCTGAGCAGGCCCAGTTCGATTAATCCTTGCGTCAGTACAACCACGGCGGCTTCATGGGGGTCATTCCACGACTGACCAGGCCTGACCATGTCGATGGCCGCCAGTTGTGAAGCCAGTACAACTTCATAGAGCGCCTGTTGTTCCGGAGTAAAGCGCCCATTGACTGGAAACGTTCGCGTAATGTCGGCCGCATAACAGTCAATTTCGGCACCGGCGTCGATCAACAGCAGGTCNCCGTCGTTAAGGACATCTGCATTTTCTGTGTAGTGCAAAATGCAGGCGTTGGCGCCGCCCGCAACAATGGAAGGGTAGGCCCACGATTTGGCACCGCCACGGCCAAATTCATACTCAAGTTCTGCTTGCACTTGTCCTTCTGTCATACCCGGATGGCAGGTTGTCATAGCACGACGATGGGCGGTNGCAGAGANCTGTGCGGCACGTTTCATGTGTCGAATCTCCTCTCGCTGCTTGATCAGACGAAGTTCATGCAAAATATGGCCAAGATCGACCAATTCTTCCGGTGCAGAGATGCCGGAGCGCACCTTCGACTTCACTTCGCCGACCCAGCGTAGTAAACGCTTATCGAAATCGGCATAGCGGCCCAGGTTGTAGTAGATTTTCGGCCGATTTTCGATCAGTCCAGGCAGAATATCGCCAATGTCCTCAATCGGGAACGCGTCGTCCGCGTCAAAGTTATTGCGGGCACCTTCTAGTCCAGCGCGCCGCCCATGCCAGGTTTCTTGTTCGGGGTCGCTTTCGCGACAAAAGAGAACGAACTCACCCTCCGCGCGTCCCGGGATCAAAACCGCCACCGCTTGAGGTTCGGGAAAATGCGTAACGTAGTAAAAATCGCTGTCCGGGCGAAAGGGGTAGTGCACGTCACTGTTTCGTTGCGACTCAGGTGCAGTGGGAATGATGGCGATGCCTTCACCCATTAAGTCCATAATGGCGCGTCGACGTCGCTCATGAATGACCGTCATTTGACTGAACCTCTTGTGTTACCCGTGCCATTTGGCTTAACTCGCCCACTCGAGGGGTCTTCTTCGAAGACCATTTGGACTCCCACGCGGGTGTATTCCTCCAATTCAAACAGTGCCCTCTCTTGCTCTTCGGGGCTGTCATTGCCCACTTGGACTATGCCGATCTGCCCAAGATCGGACAGAAACTGTGTTATTTCATCATCCAGTTCGGCAGTCTTGAAGCGATCGCCATGGTGCAGGCCCATCACACAGCCCTGGCACCAGTCAGCCAGTGCCTGCGCCCTGGTTTCTAGGGGTTCATCGTCTCCTGGCAACAGCAGGCGAAATTCCAGATTGCCAGCGTCAAGCGTTTGTCTGATCAGCCCCATCAGGCCAGTCAATAGGTCATTTTCAATAGAATTCTCTATCGTGTCCTGCCCCAACAGCGCCTGACAACTGTCGAGTTCTGTCTCAAGCCAGCCGGCGCAGGNCAGGCCAGTCAGGGTGCCATGCAACTCCGCCGCGCTGAATCCCTTGCCATTGAGGTCTAATCGGGCTTGCAGTCCGACGTAAAATACGCCATCTAGTTGCAGTTCGGACNGGTCCATTATCAATCAGCAGACCTCAAAAGCAGCAGTATAGCAATGGACGCACTCGGGCCATTGACATTGACCAGAGGCGACGATCCCCCTATGATTTTTTGATCGACGCAGCGTGGGCCTGCTTGTGGCCCACGCGCACTAACTCCTTTTCGGGCGGAATGGTTCTATGAAAGAAGGCGATTACCCCTTGACCGACGTGAACGATGAAGTAGATGGCCTTGCCGGGCAATTGGAAGACCTCATCGGTGTTTGTGCCAAGTTGCAAAGTGAAAACTCAGAGTTACAGACTAATCGGCAACAACTAGAGCAAGACAATGCACATTTGTTGGACCGAAACCGCGAAGCCAAGCATCGTATCGATCAGATTATTGATCGACTTCGGGCATCCGAGGTTGCCTGATTCAGGTCAGTCTTTCTTTCGGGTCACGCTAACCATCCCTCGAGAGTTTTCTAAATATGGCAAAAGAAAGTGTCACAGTGAACATTATGGATCGACAGTTTACGGTGGGTTGCAAGAAGCAGGAGCGAGAAGANCTTTTGAATGCCGCAGCGTATCTCGATGATCAATTACGTTCTGTTCAAGCACAAAGCAAAGTTGTTGGCCTTGAACACTGCGTTGTGATTGCAGCGTTAAATTTGACTAACGAACTTCTCAAGTTGCGCCGCCACCCCCAGGCACCTGAAGCGTTGTCGGAGAGAATACGAACGTTGCGCGAGCGGGTTCAGAACGTCGTCAGCGGGACGCCGATAGTTTCCTGAGTGTGGCGTCGCTGGAACCGGCGAGATCAGTTAGACTGTTGTTGGCATCGCCTGCGGTGTTCGACTGGTTCCTTAATCCCTTAGAACCTAAATGACATATCGGGGATTGCCTTGCAGGCGTTGTTGTGCAGGTCCGGATTGTTTGATGACCGGAAAGCCTTAAGATGTCGCAGGTGCCCCACCTGAACCGATTGGTTCAAGGTACCCGGAACGGTACGGCACACGCGGGCGATGCCACTTGCCTAGACAGATTTAACGTCCAATCGAAAAAACGGTAATGGCAGGACAGATCGCGTCACAGCCATGAGTTTGCGAGCGCAATACAAAAATAAGCTCCGCCGGGAGATGCGTCAGCGACGTCGGTCTATGTCACTCGCTGCCCAACGGCTTGCAGCCAAGGAGCTTGCGCGGCGAGTGACCCGTTTGCAGGGATTGGCCAATGTTCATCGCATCGGAGCTTATCTCGCAACGGACGGCGAGATCGATCCGCTACCTGCCTTGATTGAGTTCATGCGCCGAAACCGGCGTTGCCTGTTGCCCGTGATTGTGCCGGGACGCCGGCCGAGGATTCGGTTCGCGAGTTTTAATCTGAACAGTCGGCTGATTGCTAATCGATTCAAGATAGACGAGCCTGATGTGCCGCGCCAAGATTGGTTCGATGCGCGTGAATTAGACATCATCCTGGTTCCGCTGGTGGCATTTGATGCTCAAGGCAATCGGCTGGGTCGTGGCGGTGCTTTCTATGATGCATCGTTGGCGTCGATGCGGCACCGCTTTCATCTTAAACGGCCACGGCTGATTGGTCTGGCTCACGAATGCCAGCGTGTTGAGCGTCTCGACACGGATAGTTGGGACATTCCGCTTGAGGGGGTATTGACAGACCAACGCTTCCTGCGAGCCAAGGGCTAGCGTCTTTCCGGTTAGAAGCAGACAATGCGCCCATGAGGATTCTTTTTATCGGGGATGTTGTCGGTCGGCCGGGCCGGCGGGCATTACGACGGCTCCTGCCTGAGATTCAGGATACACACAGTCCGGAATTGACCGTGGTTAACGCAGAAAACGCGGCCGGTGGATTTGGTGTGACTGCAGAAATTGTAGATGAGTTCCTGGCCTCAGGTGAAATCGATCTACTCACTTCCGGCAATCACATTTGGGACAAGCCCGAAGCACTGACCATTGTTGACGAAGAACCCCGTTTGCTCAGACCACAGAATTATCCCGAGGGTACACCGGGCCACGGCTGGGGCGTCGCGACCGCGTCAAATGGAGTAGAAGTAGGGGTGATCAACGTGATGGGTACGGTGTTCATGCACCCAACCCTCGATTGTCCATTTCGATGTGTCGATGCAGTGCTTGCCAGAAAACCAGATTCGGTCAGGGTGACATTAGTCGATTTTCATGCAGAGACGACCAGTGAAAAGATGGCGATGGGGTGGTACTTGGATGGACGGGTATCCGCGGTGGTCGGCACCCACACCCACGTGCCGACGGCAGATGAGCGAGTCTTACCAAACGGTACGGCGCACATCACTGATGTGGGTATGACTGGTTGTTACAATTCGGTCATAGGTATGCAGACGGACAAGGTACTGCGCCGGTTTGTCGAGCGTATCCCGGAGCGATTTGAGCCAGCCAGTGGACGCGGATCGGTGTGCGGAGTGATCATCGAGATCGATGAGATCGATGGTAAGAGTGTGTCAATCAAACGGGTCCGAATGGACGAAGATTGAGGTAAGTGATGAGTTACTGGTTGATGAAAAGCGAACCTGACACTTATTCGATCGATGATTTGGCCGCACAACCAAGGAAAACTGACCATTGGGATGGCATTCGCAATTATCAGGCACGCAATTTCATGCGTGACCAGATGGTGAAGGGGGATCTTGCTTTTTTCTACCATTCTAACTGTGCCGAACCGGCGGTGGTTGGTATGATGGAGGTTGTCGGCAAGGCCTATCCAGACCACACGCAGTTTGATTCACAAGAAAAATACTTCGACCCAGATAGTCCTTCTGACAATCCGCGCTGGTTGATGGTCGATGTCCGTTTTCGGCGCAAGTTTTCGAATATAGTCACGTTACGTGCGATGAAGTCAGAGAAGCGTCTATCTGACATGCGCCTGGTTCAGCGGGGGAATCGACTGTCCATTCTGCCAGTCACTGCTAGGGAATGGCGTCATATTCTAAAAATGGCAGGTGAGGTCTGATCGGGCCTGCCTACCGTCTATGCGATTTTTTCGATTTATAACCGTAGGACTGCTGTTGCTCAGTGTGATGGGTTGTGATGCACCGAAGCAGTCAGCTCAACTTGTAAAGGAATTCCAGCTCATGGTCCGAATGACAACATCTCTTGGTGTGATTGAACTTGAACTTGATGCGGTCAAGGCGCCTAAGACAGTGAAGAACTTTGTTGAATATGCCAACAGTGGCCACTATGACGACACCATCTTTCACCGCGTGATTCCTGGGTTCATGATTCAAGGAGGTGGTATGGGTCCGGGGATGAAAGAGAAAGCCACCGGGACACCAGTAGAAAACGAGGCGGATAATGGACTCAAGAATGCGATTGGCACGATCGCGATGGCGAGAACCAACGATCCCCATTCAGCAACTTCCCAGTTTTTTATTAATGTGTCGGATAACGGGTCTCTTGACCATACCGCTAAATCGGCGGCCGGCTGGGGCTATGCAGTGTTCGGCCGGGTTGTCAGCGGAATGGATGTGGTTGAGCAGATTGCCGCGGTGCAAACCGGCAACGTCGGCGGCCACGGTGATGTGCCGGTGGAAGACATCGTGATCCAGTCCCTGGAGGTCGTCGCTTCCGACTAGTTCATGCCGAGGCGGCACCGCATGCCATTGTTAGGGACAAAAGGTGTTCACCACAGGGGGATTCCCCTATCTTGCAGTCCTGCCCNCGACTGATTAATTGACGAGGCAGTCGTTGTCGCGCAATCTTAATTTCCCGCCGGACTTACCGATCACGGCNAAGCGAGCGGAGATTGCCGCCGCAATTCGGCAAAATTCAGTGATTGTGGTCAGTGGTGAGACGGGCTCGGGTAAGAGCACGCAGTTGCCTAAAATTTGTCTTGAAGCCGGTAGGGGTCAATCAGGCTTGATTGGTCATACTCAGCCGCGCCGTATCGCTGCGCGCAGCATCGCCACTCGCATTGCATCAGAGCTTGATGTGGCGCTTGGAAGTCTCGTCGGATATCGAGTACGTTTCGATGAACGCCTCAGTGGTGAAACCCTCATCAAGGTGATGACCGATGGCATGTTATTGTCAGAGCTGGAGTCGGATCGAGCGCTGAGGCAGTACGATACGCTTATTATTGACGAAGCCCATGAACGTTCGCTCAATATTGATTTCCTGTTGGGGTACTTGAGGCAGTTTCTTCCGCGTCGCCCTGATTTTCGAGTCGTGATCACCTCGGCAACGCTCGAGACCGAGAAATTTTGCCGTCACTTTTCGAATGCACCACTAATCCACGTGACCGGCCGCAGTTATCCGGTGGAGATTCGCTATTGTCCGGTTGATGAAGAGGCGGGTGATGAGTCTGTGGCCATCGCAATACGGGAGGCAGTGGAACAGTTGAGTCTGGAAGGTCCAGGTGACATGTTGGTGTTTTTGCCTGGAGAGCGCGAGATACGCGAAATCNGTGAGGAACTCAGGCGCCACGTTGGTGATGAAATTGAACTGTTGCCGCTTTATGCTCGACTNACCGCGAGTGAACAGCAGCGTATTTTTTCTCCCCGTTCTGGCCAGCGGATTATTCTGGCCACCAATGTGGCGGAGACGTCGTTGACGGTTCCCGGTATTCGTTATGTGATCGATCTTGGTCTCGCCCGNGTGAGTCGATATAACCCTGCCAGTAAGGTGCAACGCTTGCCGGTAGAGGCGATTGCCCAGGACTCTGCCGATCAGCGCGCCGGCCGTTGTGGCCGATTGTCACCCGGCATTTGTGTGCGTCTATACAGCGAAGCAGATTACGCAGCGAGGGCAGCCCACACGGATCCGGAAATTCTACGCAGTTCGCTGGCAGCTGTGGCTCTNAGGTTAGCGGCGATGCAGCTTGGCCGGGTCGAGCGTTTCCCTTTCATTGACCCCCCCGAATCTCGGCAGATTACGGCTGGTTACCGACTTTTGCGCGAGCTCGATGCGATTGATCGAAAGGACCAGCTGACCGCGGTTGGACGTGAGTTGGCCCGGTTGCCGGTCGACCCGCGGTTGGGTCGCATGCTGTTGGCCGCAGGACAACGGGGCTGCCTCGCCGAGGTGCTGGTTATCGCAGCTGTCCTCGAGGTCAATGATCCGCGCGTGGTGCCTCACGATGCCCAGGAAAAGGCCCGNGCACATCATCGTGCTTACCCTGAGGCGGAGTCNGATTTCTTAGCGCTGCTCGGAATTTGGATCGATTATAAAGTGCAGGTGGAAGCGCTTTCACGACGCCAGCTTCGTCGATGGTGTGAAGATCGTTTTTTGTCTCCAACTCGAATGCGTGAGTGGGATGACCTGCACCGGCAACTGCACAAAGTTATGCGTGAGCGCGGTCATGTGGTGAATGCACAGCCGGCCGATCGCGATCAAATTCATAAAGCACTGTTGTCCGGCCTGCTTGGCAATATTGCACGGCGAGATGAGCGTGGTTTTTATCGGGGCACCCGTGATCGAATCGTGGCAATCTGGCCAGCTTCCAGGCTAGCACGAACGAAGGCNCGTTGGATCATGGCGGTAGAATTAACAGAGACCACCCGATTATTTGCCCGCCATGTTTCTAAAATCGAACCGGAATGGATCGATGAAGTGGCTTCACACCAGTTACGTTACGATCATTCGGAAGCGCATTGGTCAACAAAGCGCGAGTGTGTGCTGGCCTTTGAATCTGTCAGTCTATGGGGTTTACCGGTAATCGCTAGGCGACCTATCGATTACGCAACGGTTGAACCACAAAATGCCCGAGGTGTGTTCATTCGAGAGGGCTTAGCACGCGATTTGGTCCGTAGTAGCGCTACGTTTTTGAGCCATAATCGAGCACTGATCGCAACCTTGCGGGAGGAGGAGGCAAAACTTCGATCGCCCGGTTCTCGAGTTGATGAAGAACGAGTGGTGGCGTTTTTCGAGATGCACTTGCCGTGCGATATCTCAAGCACGGCGACGCTCGATTCGTGGTATCGCACAGCACCCAGTCTGGCACGCAATCGCCTTTTCCTGGCAAGAGATGATGTTGCCGGTGATGTTGATTTCCTGAATGCCAAATCTTTCCCAGATTTTCTTCAGGTTGGGGAGTCCTCGTTAACGCTTCGGTATTGCTGTGCGCCGGGGACAGATCGTGATGGCGTGAGTGTCGAGGTGCCTCTTTACTTGATCAATCAATTGAAACCGGCGGTGACTGATCGATTGATACCTGGATTTCTAAATGACAAAATCCTGATGTTGCTGAAAACGTTGCCGAAGCGATTTCGGCGTCTATTGGTGCCCTTACCCGATATGGTTGAGACNTTGTTGCCCATCATCAAGACTCATCCCGGGCGCTTGTTGGAGGCCCTTGCAGCAGCGACCAGTGAGCAGACCGGGATGGACATTACCCCACAGGATTTTGATGCGAATGCCCTGCCGCCGCATCTTCATTTGCACATCGAACTGGTTGATGAACGGGGGGGGATTCAGCGCGTGGGTAACGATGTCGACGCCTTGCAGCGCCAATTTGGCAGCGAAGGCGGTAAACGCTTTGATACAGCGATCGCCGGCTCGATAGAGCGCCGTGATATCGACGAGTGGGACTTTGGCCCATTGCCGCTAAAAGTCCCAGGGAAGATAGGCAGCGCACGCGTGACGGCTTATCCGGCACTTGCTGAAGCATCTGGGGGCGTGGCGATACGCCTTTGTGAATCACTCGAAGAGGCAGCGGTGTGTCACCGACTGGGTCTGCACCAGTTGATTCTTCATCAGCTGCCAGTACAGCGTCGGTTATTGCGGCGTATACCGGAGATAGATCGTTTGTGCCTGCTTTTTGTCACGCTGGGGTCGTGTAAGGCACTACGCGAGGATATCGTGCACGCGGTTCTGGACCGTGCCTTTGATTGTGTGCCCGAAAAGATTCGCAATGCAGAACTTTTTTTGGAACTGGTGCAAATGGGTCGCTCGAGCGTGGCGCCAACTGTTCAGCAGCTGACCCTCGAGGTGGGTGAAATCCTGACACAGCTGACGAAAACCCGTTCAAAGTTGGCTGATGCGGAACAGGTGGCACCAAGTTTGGTAGTCGAGGTCAAACAACAACTGGAACGATTGGTGGCTCCTGGGTTTGTGTGCGCAACGCCGCCGCAGTGGCTTTCCCAGTTACCGCGCTTCCTCCGAGCAGTTGCACTTCGCATCGACAAAGCAATGATTGATCCTGAGCAAGATCGCATGCGCTGTAATCGGGTGGAACCTTTTCTTGCTCGCCTGAACACGCTCGGATCCAGCACCCTTTGCTCACCCCCGGTGGTCGACTATCGCTGGTTAGTCGAAGAATATCGTGTTTCTGTTTTTGCTCAAGAATTGAAAACATCAAGACCAGTATCATCAGATCGTCTGGAAAAACAATGGCAACGGGCGATGCGCTCTGATAGGACTACGTGAGGTCGTCGTCCTGATGAACGAGACAGGGTTATGGATCATGNTGTCAACACTGTTGCCGCTGGTGGTATATCCGCTCACGCTGTGCTTGGGGTTTTCGATATTGGGTCTTGTTTTGATGCTGTTCAGAAGGCGAACCGTGGGCGCGGTTCTCGTTCTGTGTGGATTTAGCATTTTATTCATNGCCGCGTNGCCCATGACCGGGAACTGGCTTTACGGTTCTTTAGAACGGCAGTTTGCGACTCAGCCGATTGACCAATTCCCCAAAGCCGATGTGATCGTCTTATTGGGNGGTGTTTTGCGGTTGCCGCTGCCCCCTCGTACTGATTTTGAGTTGACCGGCACATCCAATCGTATTCGCTACGCTGCTTTGCTTTACCGGGCGGGTCGTGCGCAGCGCATTCTGGTCAGTGGAGGAAATGTCTTTGATCAGAATGGTGTACGGGGCGAAGCGTTTTACGTGAAATCCTTTCTGAGTGAGTTGGGNGTGCCCGCCGAAGTGGTTCTGACTGAAGAACGCAGTCGTAACACCTACCAGAATGCTGTCGAGACCTCTAGAATACTGGTCACCGAAGGTTGGCACTCATTGTTGTTGGTGACCTCGGCCTCACATATGCCAAGAGCTCATGCCGTATTTCAATCCCGTGGTCTGGAAGTTATCGCTGCGCCGACCGATTTTCAGGTGGCCGCTTATAGCCAGCCAGCTATTTTGGACTGGATACCGACCGCTGGTGGATTGGGTAGAACCACCGCGGCACTGCATGAATATCTTGGTATGTGGGTCTATCGGCTACGGGGGTGGATTCACTGACATGCGAGCAGGTATTACCCGTTGATGAGAAATTGGGTGCTTGATGGATCGTTGATTGTCGCGTCCTGCATGAAGACAGGAGCGAATTCCGTTCCGACNTGGCTTGAAGAGGCGCTTTCCCAGGGACATCGGTTTTGGGTTTACGTTGGCCAGTTGCAATCAATGCGTACCGATCTCACTCGGCAATTGACGGAATCGGGCGCAGATCAACCTGAGGTTACGGCGACGAGTCGTTTGGCATCGTTTCTCAGCCGATGCCAGTGGTTGGCGGCATTGGCGGAGGATGGTGATGTGTTGGCCGAGGTAGATTTGATCGGCGCCCAACTGCGCAAAGCCGCGACTCGTTTAGACAAAGACAGCGGTATTCTGACCGATGATTCACAACGCATTGCCCAGGGGAAGCCGTTTTGTACCGTGGCGCAATTGCAAGAGTGCTCGACAAGCAGTGACGGTATTGCCTTCATTGATCTGGCNNCGCAGCAGGATCGAATTCGCCCAGNGCTTGAAAGTGCGCTGCACCGAGTGCTTCACCACGGTCGTTATATACAGGGTCCGGAGATTGAAGCGCTTGAGAAAAGACTGGCCGATTATGTCGGCGTCGAGCACTGTGTGGGCGTGTCAAGCGGTACCGATGCATTGCTCATCGCCTTGATGGCACTCGGAATTGGGCCGNNTGATGAGATCATTACCACCGCGTTTTCGTTTGCTGCGACGGCGGAAGTTATTCTCTTGTTGGGCGCGCGCCCGGTGTATGTCGATATTGATCCGGTGACATTCAATATTGATGCGAGTCTGATTGAAGAGAAGATCAATGCAAGAACGCGAGCTATCCTGCCGGTGGGGTTGTATGGCCAGTGCCCGGATTTCTCGGCCATGCGTTTAATTGCCCGACAACATGGTCTGGCAGTGCTCGAAGATGCAGCGCAGAGTTTTGGTGCAACGCAAGATGGTGTGCGCTCTGGTAACCTCGGCACTATAGGGGCAACGAGTTTTTTCCCCGCTAAACCGTTGGGCGCTTATGGCGACGCGGGCGCTTGTTTTACCAATGACGCCGATTTAATGACGCGACTGCGTGAAATTCGTGATCATGGGCAGAGTCAGCGCTATCACCACGTTCGATTGGGTATTAATGCGCGAATGGCGTCGATCCAGGCTGCTGTTTTACTCCAGAAACTGGCGATATTTGATGACGAGTTGGTCATGCGCCAACGTGCCGCGAAATGCTATCAGACGCTTCTTGAGGAGTCAGCTGATGCCATGGGAATGATTTTGCCCGTGGTTGCGCCTGGCAACACATCGTCCTGGGCCCAGTATACCGTTCGGGTTGGCTGTCGTGATCAGGTTCAGGCAGCCCTTTCGCAACGGGGTGTACCGACGGCGGTGCATTATCCAGCACCGATTCCGGTACAGCCTGCGATGGTGGATTCTTCCGGTCAGTATCCGGTGTCAGCGCGAAGTGCCCAGTGCGTGTTGAGTCTTCCCATGCATCCTTATCTTAATTCAGCGACACAGCAACGCATTGCTGAGCAGTTGATTCAGGNGGTTAAAGAGACCATNGCTTAAGGCTCTATTATCGAATCGCAAGACNAAACAAAGCCTNGTTAGNATGACTATTGCAATCATTGGACTCGGATACGTTGGCATCCAATTGGCCACTGCGTTTGGCCGGTCGCGTCGTACGATTGGTTTCGATCTGGATCGTGCAAAGCTCGATCAATATCGAGCTGGGGTCGATCCTTCGGGTGAATTAACAGCGCAGGCTTTAAGTCGCGCATCAGAACTTGTTCTTACCTCGAATCCTGACGACCTTATTGGCGCGAAGTTCATGATTATTGCTGTGCCGACACCGGTCGACAGGGCTAATCAACCGGATTTTGGGCCNTTGATCAAAGCNAGNGAGATGGTGGGTAGCGCGCTGCGAAAAGGTGCCACCGTAATCTATGAATCAACGGTTTACCCAGGTGCTACGGAGGAGGTCTGTCTTCCTATTCTNGAGAAAACCTCAGGAATGAAGTGGAAGCGAGATTTTCATATCGGTTACTCGCCTGAGCGGATAAATCCCGGTGACCCCGAGCATGGCCTGGCCGACATAACAAAGATCGTTTCCGCCGACGATGATGACACCTTGGATCAGCTCGCTGTATTGTACGGGTCCATTGTCGAGGCTGGAGTCCATCGNGTATCGAGTATTCGAGTCGCGGAAGCGGCAAAGGTGATCGAGAATACACAGCGCGATCTCAANATTGCATTGGTTAATGAATTAGCGATGATATTTGATCGGTTNGGCATNGACTCAAACGAGGTGTTTAAGGCAGCGGAAACCAAGTGGAATTTTCACCGCTTCAGACCTGGTCTGGTTGGTGGCCATTGTATTGGTGTCGATCCTTATTACCTGACGCACAAAGCGCAATCCATTGGATATGACTCCAGAGTGATCCTGGCGGGTCGGCGAATCAATGATGAAATGGCAGAGTATGTGGCCGAAAAAACGATGACCGAACTGCGCAATGCTGGCGTGACTTTGTCGGGGGCGGTAGTGACTGTTCTCGGTGTGGCTTTTAAGGAAAACTGTGCTGACACTCGTAACTCACAAGTGTTTAAGTTGATTGCGGCACTTGAGTTAAATGGCATCAATGTTCAAGTGGTCGACCCACTGGTTAATTCGGTCGAGGTAGAACAGCAACACAATATTGGCTTGCAATCGTTACGGGACATCAAGGCCGCTGATGGCTTGATCCTAGCAGTTGCACATGGAGTGTTTTTGCACAATCCAACGACGTTAGTGAAACAACTTCTGAAACCAAGGGGCGTATTAATTGATATTAAATCAGCTTTTACATCGGCAGTGGTTTCCGATGATGCCCAACGCTACTGGAGTCTGTAGTCGATGGCGATTCTTGTCACAGGGGCTGCGGGTTTTATCGGTGCGGCGGTGTCCAAGACTTTACTCGATCGCAGCGATGCGGTGGTCGGGTTGGACAGCCTCAACGATTATTATGATGTCGTCCTGAAGCAGGCCCGATTGGAGCGGCTGAAGGTGTTACCAACTTTCACCTTTGAGCACGGTGACATCGCGGATCGCGGTGTTTTGCCAGCACTCTTCAAGAAACATCAGATTCATGCGGTTGTTCATCTTGCCGCTCAGGCGGGCGTCCGTTATTCAATAGAAAACCCAGCCGCTTATATCGATGCTAATCTCGTGGGTTTTGGCAATATGCTGGAAGCAGTTCGGCAAGCGGATGGAATCC
>PAWW01000032.1 GCA_002714255.1 Acidiferrobacteraceae bacterium | reverse complement strand
GCGAGGTTTATGCCGACGTATCGCGTCTGCTACTTGATCTGCCTCAAAAGTACTGCCCCATTCCGTTTCAATATTGATTACTTCAGCATGGCAACGACCGGCGATCTCGGTGAGCAGATGACCAAATCGACCAAAGATGGGTACCAGCACACGATCACCTGGGGAAATCATTGAACTCAGACACGCTTCAATTCCAGCCCGCGCAGTCCCATTTACCAATAAAGTCCACTGGTTGGCCGTACGATAAATCTGTCGGTAAAGCGCCATGACTTGATTCATATAGTCAGTAAACTGCGGATCAAACTGACCCAGCATCGGTAACGACATGGCACGCAGAACAGCCGGGTAAACATCCACCGGCCCGGGACCCATCAGTAGGCGGGGCTCAGGCTCGAGCGCTTCAAATAGATCNTTCGNCTTACNGGCNACNACGTCATTCATAATCAACCACTTGCTCCTTTACAGTGCTGCATCAGGCACCACATGGGTGCCNGTTTCTCCGGCGAGTGCCGGAACCGCNTCTTCCAGNCCAGTAATAATCGCACGCGCTCCACCNTTCTCAACNAAGCGCAATGCCGCCTCAACTTTTGGCCCCATGCTGCCTGCTGGGAAATGACCATCATNCTGTAACCGCCGNAGTGCGGTGACACCAATTCGACCGATNTTTTCTTCNTCATCGCGGCCNAAATTAATCGATACCCCNGACACNCCGGTCAGAATCACTANCTGNGGAATACCTAACACCCTCGCCATGTGTGCGGAAGTTAGATCCTTATCGATTACACCTTCNATGCCNTGGCGAACACCCANGTNANCTCGCACNACAGGCACACCACCNCCCCCNCCGGCAATCACAATNGTGCCACGACGCGCAAGCGCATCAATCANGGAAATATCACAAACATGGCGCGGCTCAGGTGATGCCACCACCTGTCGCCAACCACGGCCNGCNTCTTCTTTCATTTCCCAGCCAAATTCTGCGACCAGATCGGATGCTTCTGACTCATTATAAAAGTACCCCACCGGCTTTGAGGGGTGTGTGAACGCTGGATCGGCCGGATCCACTTCAACCTGTGTCACNAACCCTACAGCATGTCGCGGGTTGCCCACCCGGCGCAGCGCATTCTCAAATGCCTGCGTCAAAATATAAGCCGTCACACCCTGCGTATTCGCAACACAGATATCCAACGACATAGGGGCAACGCGGTGTCGGGCCAACACCTGGCGCATGATGGTCTTACCTACACCCGGGCCATTGCCATGTGTAATGACTAATTCATTGTCCTGCTGCAACAATGGCAGAAGGTGCTCAGCGGTCTCAGCTGCAACCTGCATCTGTTCTTCTGAAGTCCCGCGAATGCCCTCTGGGTGGATGGCATTGCCACCTACCGCAATCAATAACCGATCGCGCGACGCGTTGCGTGGATCGTCACGATTCATCTAATGCAATGCCTCAAAAGACGATAGCGGTGTACGACCTGCGGCGAGGCTGAGCGACAACAGCACAGCCGCTTTCTGTGGGTTAAGGTATCGCGACGCCACCACCCGATCACTTTCTACAAGCGTCATCGTCTCCGGCAATACCGTTACCTTGGGCACCCTTGAGGAGATCACGATACTGGTACCGGAGCTCGCCCTTTCTCGCAACGCATCTGCCATCGTGTCGGGCACCGTGCCACCGCCAAACCCTGCCACCACCAAGCCNGCATCTCGCCCCTGCGGCCACCATTGGTTATGTAACTGTGCACAACCGGCTGTGCAGAATTGAATACCGATCAAAGGCAGCGGCCGCCCATCATTGATAAGCGCAGCAAAACGACCCGCCAACGGACCCGGATCTGGCCCCTGATAGAAAAANACCTGATCACCACTGACGTAACCAACCGACCCACCGGGATAAGCATGAAATCCATTCAGTGCAGTCGCGCTGATCTTCACAGCACGCCAACCTGACAAGATGTCGGCCGCCATTACGACCATCACACCACGACCGGCAGCAGCAGGATCAGCGCAAACACTCACAGCTTGATACAGGTTAGCTGGCCCATCAGCAGATAAAGCAGTGGCTGGACGCATGCTACCCACCAAAATAACGGGCTTGCTCCATCGACCAACCAGATCAAGGAACCAAGCAGCCTCTTCCAGCGTATCCGTACCGTGCGTCACCACAACACCGTCACACGTTGCATCTGCGAGTCGTTGATCAATCAACGCGGCCAGCGAGCGCCAATGGCTGAAGCCCATCTCCTTCGAATCCAACGCAAAAAGCGTCTCGGTCGAGATCTCCGCTAACTCGCTAAGACCGGGCACTGCGAGCACCAACTCATCAGCGGAGACTTGTGCCGATGCGTAGGCTACCTCGGTGGGTGAATCGCCGCGGCCCGCAATGGTACCGCCGGTAGCAATAATTCGAACATGTGTCTGCCGAGCCAAAACGGATACCTTCTCCTTACCAGTTAACCGAGACCGATAATGTTCGCTATCAGCGACATTCTGAGTGGCACTGAAAATCCAATCTGCTTGAAATACAACTGGTAGGGACTCGCATCAATGGAAAAATCGAATTCGCCTTCATTACGTGGCAATGAATGCATTACACCAACGGTCTTGCCACTACGGCTTTCAATGCTTTGCATTCCCTCAAGCGTGAAATAGTACTCCTGCATTTTTTTCATAAAATCGTCTCGCCCGGGATCGCCTTTTTTCACTGAGCAACCCGGCAGATAAAGAAGATCGATCTTTTCATCCGCGATCAGGTCTTCCTGCTGGCTGATAGTGAGATCATTGTGCTCAGTATAATTCGCACCCATTGCATCGAGTTTCCCCCGAATAACATCCGGCGTACGTAATCCTGTCGTGCCAGAGTAGTGCAGCGTCGCTCCCATACGAGCCAGGCCCAGTGCGAACGACTGTCCTGAGCGGGCCCGCGACAGGTCGGGGGTCGCAATCATGACCGTCATCGATGAAAAATCACCCCCCAACCAACGCCACGCGGTATACATATCTAGCAAACCCTGCGTTGGGTGGGTCACATCCCCATAACCACCACTGATGATCGGTACTGAATCTTTCCCCAACAACTTGATATCAGCCAATACTCGTTCATCGTCAGGATGACGAAGTACTAATACGTCCGCATATTGTGATATCACTCGAATCGAATCGTACAACGACTCGTTCTTGGCCGCTGACGAACTGNTCAGAGGGTTGGANTCCGTCAATACATTGCCGCCCAGACGAAACATAGCNGNCTCATGACTGAAACGCGTNCGNGTGCTGGGCTGAAAAAACAAGGTACAAAGAATACGATTTCTCAATAAATCGATGCCACTTCGCCAGTAGGGTTCAAGCATTTCCGCCGTGACAAATAGGTTCAGAAGCTCACTTTCTGACAGATCGTCGATAAACGTTAAATGGCGACCCTGAATATCTGTACGTTGTATCTGCGAACGGATATCCTTGGGCCCAAAATCAGCGGTTAGTGCCATAGTGGTCTGGTCCTTGAAATCAAGCCTATTGGGGATCATTACCGAACGAACGTAAGTGACCGATTACGAATTCGCTTGGCGAGCGCACTGTAGGCGAATTGACCACGAAAGAACAACTCCGAATGGATTGTTTTGGGGGTGAAGGAGGATACTTGATCTATACCCATGACCAAACTGCAGGTCCACTTGAGATTCCGGAAATATCAGTCAACGACTACGCACTGCGCCACGCCAAGCGCCTGGGCGACAAGGCAGCTTTAATTGACGGTCCCAGTGGAAACGCCCTGTCGTATGCAGACCTGCAGATCCAGGTTGGACAAGCGGCAACGGGACTTGCGGCTCGAGGTTTCAGAAAAGGCGATGTGCTCGCGATTTACTGCCCAAACGTGCCTGAATACGCCGTGGTATTCAACGCGGTCGCTCAACTAGGCGGCATCAACACAACCATCAATCCGCTCTACACCGCTCGCGAACTGCTTAACCAGTTGAACGATGCCAGCGCGCGCTTTCTCGTCACGACCCCGCTNTTTCTCGACAAAGCGCTGGAGGCTGTTATCGAATCATCGGTGGAGGAAATATTTGTGTTGGGTGAAGCAACCGGCGCCACTCCCTTTTCCGATTTGCTTAGCGTAGGGAACTCGCCGCCCGAGGTCACCATTAATCCGAGAGACGATCTTGTCGTTCTACCCTACTCAAGCGGCACGACAGGGTTGCCCAAAGGCGTCATGCTGACCCACCACAACCTCGTCGCCAACCTGTGTCAGTTTCACGGCTTTGAATCGCAACCTCGCCTAGAAGAAAACGACATTGTTCTTGCCGTCCTGCCGTTCTTTCACATTTATGGCATGGTCGTGGTAATGAAACTGGCCCTCGCGCACGGTGCCACAGTGGTGACCATGCCGCGCTTTGATATGGCTGATTTTCTCGCTTTAATACAACGTTACCGCATTACAACCCTACCTATGGTTCCGCCGATGGTGCTCGGCCTTGCCAAATCACCACTGGTTGATCAATACGATCTGTCCAGCCTGCGCACCCTATTCTGTGGCGCGGCGCCGCTTGGTGCTGAACTTTCTATCGAAGCAGGAAATCGCGTGGGCTGCCCCGTTGTACAGGGATATGGCATGACCGAAGCGAGTCCAGTCACCCATCTGTCTCCCAAGAACGCCAAGAACGCCAAGCCCGGATCGATCGGCAAAGTAATCCCCATGACGGAAGTCCGCATTGTCGACGTTGACAGTGGTGCTGATCAGGGGCCAAATGCTGAGGGAGAACTATGGATTCGCGGCCCACAAATTATGCGCGGGTACCTCAACCAAGCGACGGCAACCGCTGACAGCATCGATGAAAACGGATGGTACCGCACTGGTGATATCGGTTATGCCGACGAAGAGGGTTTCTTCTATATCGTTGACCGAGTGAAAGAACTCATCAAGTACAAGGGCCTACAGGTCAGCCCGGCTGAGCTGGAGGCACTGCTACTGACTCACCCAGAGATCATCGATGCAGCCGTAATCCCAATACCCGATGAAGAAGCCGGTGAACTTCCGAAGGCCTATGTTGTAACTCGAACAGGTGATTTGGACAACGAGCCACTTGCGGCCCAAATCATGGCCTTCATGGCAGAACTGGTTTCACCGCACAAACGTATCCGAGTCATTGAATTCTGTAGCGAGATACCAAAATCGGCATCGGGAAAGATTCTAAGACGCGTGCTGGTCGAACAGACTCGGAGCGGGACTTAGATCTTGATCAACGAACCCGTAAAATGCTCATCTTACCGGTACCGGTGATTCGCCGTTAACGGGTTATCACCATCTCATTGGAGAATCCTCATGGCTTTGCCACCCCTTCATTCCGCTTTCGAATATCCGCTACCTTTGAATACCGAGACCGCTGAACCGGCACACTTGCGAAGGGCTTTTCGCACGGGTGAGTTCACGGGCACCACCGCTAATATGGCGAACGGCTTTACCCAAGGAAACGTCGCAATACTCCCAAGCCGCTATGCACTCGACTTTGCGCGATTTTGCCAACGCAATCCGCGACCATGCCCCCTGGTCGGTATCTCCGACACTGGAAACCCAAATATTCAAACTCTCGGCACCGATCTTGATATTCGAACAGACCTGCCCAGTTACAACGTGTACCGTGAGGGTCAGTTTGAGCAATCGATCCCCGATATCATGGACCTGTGGACTGAGGACTCAGTGGCNTTTGTCCTGGGTTGTTCTTTCTCCTTTGAAGAAGCACTGTTGAAGGCCGGCATTCCGTTGCGCCATGTCGAATTAGACCGAACAACACCGATGTATCGAACCGCTATTAAAACCTCACCTGCCGGACCATTCTCCGGTGGCATGGTCGTTTCAATGCGCCCGATGTCCCCCGCACAAGCCATTCGCGCATCGGCAATCACCGCACGGTTTCCGCATACCCACGGCATGCCAGTGCATGTGGGCGACCCATCGAGCATTGGAATCAGCGATCTAACACAGCCCGACTGGGGTGATCCGAGCGAAATCCGGGAAGGAGAGGTACCCGTCTTCTGGGCTTGTGGCGTGACACCACAAAACGCCATTCAACATGCATCTATACCTCTGGTCATCACGCACACACCGGGGTCGATGTTAATCACTGACGTGCCAAGCGAGGTCTGTTGAACCTTGANAATCGATCAGTGGCTACCCCTTAACTGAATTTGAAATCGCCTTCCGGAATCTCCGTCGCAGACACATCACCACCTCCATCGTTGATCTCGGCAATGATTTTCGGATCCCAAAAAATCTCCGGACCCCTCTGATCCGTACTAATCACCATCAAAAAAGCTGCCGCGTTGGACACGTTGGTCGCCGAATGCATGACATTGAGCGGCACGTTCAGAATATCCCATGGCCCCAGCGTGACCAATGATTCGCCCTCGTCACCCATACCGACCTCCCACATGCCAGTCATTGGAATAAATATCTCCGCTGTGTTGTGCTTGTGAAGGCCGATTCCCTTACCGGGTTCACACTGAACATAGACCATGTTGAAGGCTTCAACACTATTCAAAGATTTCGCATCGCTAGTCGCTTCACTCGGCCTGCCAATGACAGAAAAGCGTCGCCTATCGAACCGCGCCAATGCCATGTCAACAGGCCGAAAACTAGACTGGTGCTGATCGAGCTCCTTAAACCGAATCAGATGCTGTGCAAGTTCTTGCTCGAGATTCGTCGCCACACCGGTCTCCTCTGATTCTCTAGTTGTTACCGTAGACCACGGACAAGATCTCGTAACGCTGGATACCACCTGGCGCATCAACCTCAACTTCATTGCCTTCCATCTTGCCCAACAAGGCGAGAGCCAGGGGTGAACTGTGCGATATCAGTCCTTGGTTGATGTCCGCCTCTAGTTCCCCAACAATCTGGTAACTGACTTCCCGATCACCAGCTTCTTCCCACAATCTCACACGCGCACTGAAAACCACTTTTCCCCCGGGGTCGAGTTTGGCCGAATCGATCACCTCTGCCCGACTTAACTTGTCCTCAAGNTCCCCGATACGCCCTTCTATAAAACCNTGCTGCTCTCGCGCGGCGTGATACTCCGCGTTCTCCGACAGATCCCCGTGCGCCCGAGCCTCGGCGATAGCCTCAATCACTCGCGGGCGTTTTTCATGCTTAAGGTGCTCAAGTTCCTGCCACAATCGCTCGGAACCCGCAATGGTTAGTAATACACGATCCATGATCCGTCTCCCCTTTGCAGAGTAACTGTAACGGCTACCACTGGAATTGACCAATGCTCAGACCACAATTAAAGCAACCCAATCATTTGACNTGTGAATTCCCTCATCCAGTGCACAATCCAGACCGCGTCCTACTTAATTCAGCCCCAATAGATCCTGCACGTCATAAAGCCCCGGGGGCTGTTCGATGATCCAGTTAGCAGCCCGTACAGCACCGGCGGCAAAAGTCATTCGGCTAGTGGCACGGTGGGTGATTTCAATGCGTTCGCCAGGTCCTGCAAACATCACCGTGTGCTCACCAACGATGTCCGATGCACGGATCGTGGAGAAACCGATGGTCTTGGGTTCACGCGCACCCGTGAGTCCGTGGCGCGCAAATACACCATGCGTGTCAAGGTCTCGGCCGAGTGCCTCAGCCACTACCTCACCCATCCGCAACGCGGTTCCAGAAGGCGCGTCGACTTTGTGACGGTGATGGGCTTCGATAACCTCAACATCGACACTGTCACCCAATGCCTGTGCCGCTACCTGTAATAACTTAAGTGTCAAGTTAATACCCGCACTCATATTGGGAGCTTGCAAAATCGCAATGTCCTTTGACGCCGCCTTCACCATTACTTGTTGTTCCTCTGCCAACCCTGTAGTACCAATCACCATGCAACGCCGGTGCTGTCGACAGAACTGGAGATGGCTAAGCGTTGCTGAGGGCGTTGTAAACTCAATCAGAACATCAAACATTGGGCCATCGATGGAATCTGTTACCAAAACGTTGAGCGGGGTCAATCCGGCCACCGCTCCCGCATCCATACCGATTTGATCGCAACTCGGCTGTTCGAACGCGTGCACCAATTCACTATTGCCATCAGTGTTTATTGCCTCAATCAACGTCCGACCCATGCGACCGGATNCTCCCGACACAGCAATACGNGTCATCACGACACCTCCGANCGATACCGGAAGTACCGTTGAGAGCTTGCTCTTCGTACGTTAAAGGAGATCACGAACACCATTGCGTTCTTCTTCCAACTCCGCCTGCGTGGCATCCATTCGAACTCGACTGAAACGACTGATCTCAAGTCCTTCAACAATCTGGTATTCCCCATTCGAACAGGTCACCGGAAAAGAATAATAAATCCCTTCGCCAATCCCATAACTCCCGTCACTAATGACCCCCATACTTGTCCAGTCATCGACTGGTGTTCCAAACACCCATGTTCGAACATGAGCAATAGCCGCTGCAGCGGCTGACGCCGCACTTGAAGCGCCACGAGCCTGGATGATGGCTGCGCCCCGTTGTTGCACGATGGGAATAAACTTCTCCGCCAGCCAAGCTTCATCAACCAAGTCAGCGGCGCACTTGCCGTCTACCGTGGCATGAGAAACGTCAGGATATTGAGTCGCCGAGTGATTGCCCCAAATCGTCATCCGTTGTACCGCATTCGTCGACACGCCCAGATGGTCAGCCAACTGAGCCACCGCCCGGTGGTGATCCAGGCGCATCATTGCGCTGAACTGGCGGGAGGGAATATCTGGTGCGTTCGCAGAGGCGATCAGCGCATTCGTGTTGGCGGGATTTCCAACAACCAGTACTCGAACAGCGCGACTCGCATGATCGTTGAGCGCCTTGCCCTGTGCAGAGAAAATCTTCGCGTTTTCAAGCAACAGATCTTTGCGTTCCATTCCCGGCCCACGTGGCCGAGCGCCCACCAGCAGCGCATAATCGACATCGGAAAAGGCCTCGTCTGGATCGCTACTGCGAACAATGTCTGTAAGAAGTGGAAACGCGCAGTCAGCCAGCTCCATAAAAACACCCTCGAGCGCCTCCATCGCCGGCGGAATTTCAAGCAATTGAAGAATGATCGGTTGATCAGGCCCTAGCATGTCACCGGCCGCTATCCGGAATAATAACGCGTAACTGATCTGTCCCGCCGCGCCCGTGACAGCAACCCTGACTGGTGGCTTCATCTTATAGTTTCCCGCTCATCATTTTTTATTGTCTCAATGGCACATCAACACAGGTATGGATGCGGTTGAAATAATCTCCTTGGTAGCTCCGCCAAATACCCACTGACGAAAACGACTTTGGGTAAACGCGCTTTTGACCAACAGATCGGCGTCAAAATCCTCCGCATAGTCAAGCAGCGCGCCCCCAACCGTCGTTCCACCACGCTCGATGGTTTCAGCTCGCGCGTTGATATTACGCGCACACATTTGTGCTACTAGCTGTTTACCCGAAGGACCTGGAACAGTGGCTCCCGCAACAGTAACGACTACCACCTCGCTGCTGTTTGGCAACAGTGCCTCGCTCATGACCACAGACCGAGCAGCTTCAACACTTCCATTCCAGGCAACCACTACCCGATCACCCACTACGCTTGGCACCTCATCACCAACCAGCAATATCGGGCGACCACTTTCAAAAAGTAGCGCCTCAATCGTCGATTTCCATTCAACAGCGACTTCATCGTCCGGACGGGCAATAATACTCAGATCAAAAAGCCGGGCATATTCGGCGACACCGCCGGTACCGGTACCCACCATCTCAGTCCACCCGGCGCGCAGGCCAACGGTTGCGTCCTCGAGATCAGCTTCTGGGATATCTACCTCACCGATCAGTTGAAAAAAAACATCGCGCGCTTCGTCGCTCTGTCGACGCCCCTCCTCCTCAAACTCCGCCAGATAGTCTCCGGGCAAAGTAATGCCTTCACCTGCGATCACCGGCAGCAACTGACGACAAAATGCCCCTTCTATATAACTCTCAAACTGCTGACCGAGTGTTCTCGCGGCATTGATAGCAACTGCAGTTGGCAATACATTATTGAACGGCAACAGAATTGACTTAATCATTGTCATCACGACCCCCTGCCTACAATAAAAGTGTAATAGCTCTTNCTTCCACACCTCATTCTAGCAACTCCCGCCCGATAAAACGCCATCGCAAAAACGCTTCAATTCACTGCCAATAAATCGCCCTCGCCAGCCACTTAGTAGAGCAACACTGTCCTGACCGGATGCCAACGCTGTCAGTTGTTCCCGTCGTGCAACCGCGCTGGTTGCGATGCCCTCATCAGCGCATCGCGACTTTAATTGAGCCCACAACCCATCGGCCAACTGCTTCATCTCAGGTGTCGGCCGCACTTCAACAAGCAATGGTTCAATCTTGTTCTTATTTCGACGCCCGTCATCAATGACACTCATCAGGAACCGTCCCCAACGCTCTCTCAACTTAGAAGAGAAACTCTCGATCGAACCTAATGCATTGGCATTGCCAGGCATTTCACGGGCGATGTCTAACACCGCGTTGTCGGGCAAGACCCAGCCACGTGGAAGATCGCTCTCCTGGGCCGTGCGCTCACGCCAGCGAGCCAGCGCCAAAACCACACTCTGCTGCTCATGCGTAAGTCGACGGGAACGAGCATGAGTTCGCATCACGGCAGTGTCTGCGGCCTCGCTCAACAAATCGCGGTCGACCAGAGCAGCGCAGTCCTCGATAACCCACTCCAGTCTTTTTCGATCATTAAGTTCCTCGACAAATTGTTCATAAAACGAGCCTAGATAACGAGCGTCATCGAGCGCATAACTAATCTGCGCATCGCTTAGGGGCCGCCGCGCCCAGTCACTTCGCGTTTGCTGCTTAGCCAGGTTCATGCCACAAAGTGTCTTTGCCAGGCTGGCATAACCCACCTGTTCGCCATGACCTAACAAGGCCGCCGCTATCTGGGTATCGAAAACTCGTTGGGGCGACACCTGCAAAGCATATTGAAGCACCTCAAGATCCTGGCGTGCCGCGTGCAATATCGTGATGGGCGAGGCATTGTTGATTAACTGCGCTAACGGATNCAGATCAAGCCCTTGCAACGGATCAACACACNCAGTCCGTTCCAGCGTCGANAACTGAAGCAAGCACAAGCGTGGGTAGTAGGTTCGAACTCGTTCAAATTCAGTATCAAGACCCAACCACGGTGCCCGCATCGCGCTCTGACAAAATCTAACGAGCTCATCCTGACACTGAATTAAATCAGTCATGTCAAGGTCAATAAACGATCAAAATGGAATGATGTAATTAACACGCAACTTCAACGGCACCTGAACCAGCATCAATCTAGCCACTGTCCTGAACGATGCTTGTTTTCCGCAAATAGTCAGAAAGCCAATGATATCATCACCACCTAGACACCATCCGGCCCCAGACACCACAGCCTGTATTGGAGTTTTCATGTCTATAACACCCACGCTTAGAATCTTTGCTGATCTTTGTCTTTTCCGGCAACGTACTGAGAATGTACCAACCTCAAATAACTTACTTCTAGGCACCGCGGTCGCGCTTGTGCTGTTTTGTGTCCTCAGCGACAGTCACCTCTACAACAGTAGTTACTCTTTGCCGGCAAAAGCATTCGCATACTCCCTGTGGGCAATGCTTCTCGGTACCGTTTTGCTGGTCATTCTAAAGAGCAATGGCGTCGCTGAACGCTGGCGACAAACCGCAACAGCTATTTTCGGGACACTGGCACTGACCAAACTCATCCGTTGGCCATTGGCCTCAGGAGTAAGACAGGACAAACAATACATTGAGGAAATGGCGCGTGAACTCGTAGNGGCCATCAATGCGGGAATAGTCGATTATCCTACCCCAGTAATCCAGCTTTCCATAGCCTACTATGTGACGTGGGCAATTGTTATTTGGGCTCTATGCATTCAGTCTTCTATCCTNCGACATGCGATCGAGGTGCCGCTTTGGATCGCTTTCACCATTGTCATCGGCTACTCAGTGGTAGTGTTCCCGGTGTGGATAGTGATCTTGAACATTCTGATNTAACGCAACCAAGACACAGCAGTTTCCTGACCCGTGTATCTACACATCCTTGGCGCTAGCGGAACCTTCATGGGCGGTATAGCCCTGATCGCCCGAGAACTCGGTCACGAAGTGACGGGCGTCGATGCGGGCGCCTANCCCCCAATGAGCACCCTGCTTAGCGAACAAGGCGTCAGTCTGACCGAAGGCTACACCGGAGAACTGCCCGATCCCCCACCGGACTGTATATTGATCGGCAACGCTCTATCGCGCGGCAACCCAACCGTTGAGGCCACCATGACCTCCGGCCTCGACTACCAATCTGGCCCGGCATGGTTGTCCAGAGAAGTCCTTAGCACTCGCACCGTGATTGCCGTCGCCGGCACGCACGGGAAGAGCACCACCAGTGCCATGCTGGCCCACCTGCTCGACCGATGCGGGCAACAACCGGGGTTCCTGATCGGCGCAGTACCCAGCACTTTTTCAGTCTCTGCACGCTGCGGCCGCGGNAAACATTTTGTCATTGAGGCAGATGAGTATGACAGCGCCTTCTTCGATAAGCGGCCCAAGTTTGTCCACTACCACCCACACGTCGCCATACTCAACAATCTTGAGTTCGACCATGGCGACATTTACTCGTCGGTAGAAGACATCATCAGGCAATTTCATTATCTCGTTCGAACGGTGTCGGCGAACGGCACCCTGATTGTCAACCAGGCCGATACAAACCTTGCCCGTGCAATCGAAATGGGATGTTGGAGTCAACTTGAGTGGTTTGATGCCCGTGCTGACGCTGACGCGCTGTGGACCGTATGCCCGCAGACCCGTGATTGCTCAGAATTTTCAGTCTGTTACCAGGGGAACACCGAAGGTCAAATCGTTTGGCCATTGTTTGGTCAACACAACATGGCAAACGCGCTCTCCGCCATTGCTGCCGCCAACGCCGTTGGAGTCAAGCCCGCTGATGCCTGCACCGCCTTGTCGTCCTTCATACCACCGCAGCGACGACTACAGCACCTTGGAGACCACAATGGACTGAGCGTCTATGACGATTTTGCACACCACCCCACCGCCATCACGGCAACGCTTGATGCGTTACGGCAAAAACATCCCCAACAATGCCTGATGGTGGTACTCGAAGCGCGCTCAAACACGATGAAACTAGGACACCACCTGGGTCAATTGGGGCAGGCCCTCAGCGCTGCCGATCGAGTCATCATTTGGCGTCGACCTGACCTGACCTGGGAGCCGGCTGAACTTGCCATTCCCAACGACAGTACTACACTAGAAGTGTGTAACTCAGTGGAAGACATACTAGGGCTGGTGCACACAACAACCCGTCCGGGGGATCAAATTGTGCTAATGAGTAACGGGGACTTTGACGGGCTTGCCGTCCGACTGATTAACCAATTGAGCGTAGCTCACTGAGCTCGGCATTTTTCCACAGGAGATATTTGTCATGAAGCGAATCTTGTTCACATGCCTGGCCTTCTGCTTACTCTCTCTACCTGCCTCCGCGCAGGAAGTAGCAGAGGGCGTTAACTACGTTCGCCTCGCCGAACCGCAATCGGTTCAAACAGGCGAAAAAATCGAAGTGTTAGAACTATTCTGGTACAAATGCCCCCACTGCTACAAACTCGAACCCCATCTTAAACGTTGGCTCAAGAACAAGCCGGACAATGTTGAGTATGTCCGCATGCCAGCTATCCTCAACAACAGTTGGGCTTTCGATGCACACGCGTTTTACACTATGCAAGCCCTTGGTCTAACCAAACTGCTTCACGGCGCCTACTTCAATGCAATCCACGAGGAACGTAAGCGCATCTTTACACCAGAACACTTTGCTGACTGGGCCGCCGCCCATGGTGCTGATCGCCAGGCAGTGCTTGAGACATTCACATCTTTTGGCGTCAGCACAAAGGTAACCTACGCCAGCGACATGACACGACGCTACCAAACCAACGGCGTCCCCACCATCATCGTCGATGGCACCTATCAAACAAAAGTGTCAATGGCTGGCGGCCCCAATGAATTGATCGACCTGATCAATTATCTTGCCGCCAAAGCGCAAGAAGAACGCTAGTCATCACCGGTCGTGTGCATTAATGCGCGTCGGTCATTGACCCGCGCTTCTGCCCCATTACTGCCTTAGCAACCCAACTGGCGCTCAAACAACACAATATGGTGTGCATGAAGTAGCGGTAAGACCGATCGATCTTCAACGATCCGCATGCCATGCCGAGCAAATAATTGGTGGAACTCGCTAAGTGGGATCATTGGCAGCGAACGAGCATGCCCCTTACGCCGCCATATGCGCTTTTGCCACGCGTGAATAGACGCAGTCGCGTAATACGACACGATCAAATAGCGGGATGTAACACGGGCCAACTCTGCAGCCACGTGATTACGCTGTTCAGCGCTTCGAATATGATGAAAAAATCGAAAGTTGAACACCAGATCAAACTCACCTCGCGCGAACGGTAACACTCGGTAAAGGTCAACTTCCGTTGTTTCGATTGCCACGCCATCATGACGCTGCTCCGCCCGCCGCAGCGCCTGTAGGGTCTCGTCCCATAGATCGCCACAAACCAGCCTTTCCGAGGCAAACTCTCTTAACTGGGCGGTGAACCGCCCAACCCCGCTTGGCGCATCCAGCACCCTACCGATCTGTGGTCCGAGGCGCTTTAGAAACTGCCCTACTATTTTTCTTTCCCGCCGGTCGATAATTGCCTGCGACCCTCTATAACGCCTNCGCAGATAACTTGCTTGATCCTGTTCCCGGCTCATCACTTCATGTCCCGAGATTACGAATTTTGCCCAATTGATAACTCACTTTGAACCACCAACGCAGGTAGGATCCTGCCTGACGTGCCGCATGCAGTTGTTGACTATGATTCAACGCTCGACGCAACATACTGGTGTCGACCACAACACCCGTGGCATCACAATACGCCTTGAGCAACGTCTCATAATCAGAACGAGAAATNCCTAGCCGAACTAAATCGTGGATTCGTTTGTATTGATTCATGCGACGAGTGCGCCGCATTCGGTTGATATCTACTATACAAAACTCATATGTTGCATCAGCNCTTGCTCTAACCAATAAGTTACTGCTGTTGAGGTCNCGATGCCACCAGCGTGATTCGTGCAACTGACCGATAAATTGACCANCCGCTATAAGNAATTTCTGCATGCCCCGTCCACTGGCGATCTGATTTGAGTAGCAACGGGTAAAGGTTTGTGCATTGGCAAAATCTTCGAATGCCAACCACTCTGGCTGGCGCCGCCACCAGGGGGCATTCAATGCCAAGACAGGTCGGGGGGTCGTGATGCCACACTGAATAAGAAACCATGCATTGCGCCATGCATTAGCCGCCTTGTTTCGACCCAGCAACCGGGCAACGCGCTGACTCAGNCTAACATTCGNATAAGACTTAAACCAAATCCCGTGTGATTCATAAACTTTGGAGAAGAGACAACGCCGGCCCCGTTCGCGCGGCTTAAATCGACGTGGAGAAAGCGATTGATTGATCAATTGACGCCACTCCTGCTTAGCATCTGACGTGAGAACTCGCTCCCACTTTCGATCGATGATACCGCCCCAGGGCGGCAACTCAATTAATCGGTATTGCTCAGCAAACGACACTGGTAAATCCAGCCCCCGGAGACTCATTCCGCCAACANCCTAGCCATACCACACTTGCTTAGACAAGCTGAGGCCTTCACCTTTGCGTACCGCCTCAGTCAAAATCCCCTATGCCCTCGGACCGCAAGTCGTCCATTGTTTTCTCGATCCCCCGGCGCAATATGCGAACCATCTCGTCGATTTCAGCCCGTTTGATGATCAAAGGGGGTGACAGAACACACATGTTGATCAAGGGGCGAATAATAAGGCCCATCGACTGGCAGTGGGCATCTATACGTTTCCCCACAGCATAATCTATTTCAAGTGGTTGCCCGCTTCCCTTACTCACCACACATTCAACACATGCCATAAGCCCAATGCCACGCACATCGCCAACAATCGGTAGATCATTTAACGTTTTCAATTGATCTTGAAGATAAGGGCCGACTTGCCGTGCGTGTTCCAGCAAGTTATCGCTCTCGATCACATCCAGATTGGCCAACGCCGCCGCGCAAGCCACCGGGTGACCAGAATAAGTAAATCCATTGGCAAAAACTGCCGCCCGATCTGCATCACCTCCGACCTCTCTAATCAGCCGATCTGAAATCAGAACAGCGCCCAACGGCTGATATCCCGAGGTAATTCCCTTGGCGGTGGTAATAATGTCAGGCACGACACCGAACACATCTTCCGACGCAAACCAATGNCCAAGACGGCCAAAACCTGTGACAACTTCATCTGATATGTAAAGCACATCGTAACGCCGGCATACCGACAGGAAAGCCGCGTGATAACCATCAGGTGGCACAACCACACCACCAGAGGCGAGCACAGGTTCAGCAATAAACGCAGCGACTCGATCGGCTCCGATCTCGAGAATTTTTTCCTCCAACTCGGCGAGCAACTGTGCCAGGAATGCCTCTTCACTGAGGCCGGCCTCTCGACGATAAGGATTGGGAGAGGCCAGGTAATGAATCGTGCGGGTTTCGAAATCAAACCAACTTCGATCTCGCGGTTTCCCCGACACTGACGCTGCAAGGTAAGTGCTCCCATGGTAGGCATCGTGCCGCGAAAGGATATGTTTTTTTTCTGGCCGGCCTCGCACATTGTTGTAGAACGCTACAAACCGNAGCGCAGAGTCGACCGCGGTAGATCCGCCGGTGGTATAGAACACATGGTTTAAATCGCCTGGCGACAAATGACTTAAACGATGTGCAAGTCGCGCTGCAGGCTCTGTTGGATGACTCCACGGACTGGTATAACTTAGCCGTGAGAGTTGCTGCACGATCGCGTCGATAATTTCCCGTCGTCCGTGGCCGACATTCACACACCACATTCCAGCTGGCGCATCGAGTAAACGATTGCCCTCACTGTCTTGCACATAGAGACCTGACCCATGGCCAACCACCATGCGCTTCTCGTGCGGCAGATCAAAACTTTCCCACGGATGAACCACCTGTTCATCCATGCGCAGAATCTCATCGGTCGATACAATCAAAGGGCCGTCCCGCTCCATGGTTCCCGCTCCTGTGTCATTCGTTAGGATAGTCGCTGGCCCCGCGCCATTCACGATACTCGAAAAACTCAGATCACCGCATACTCTCGCCGAAACGGCACGTCATCCCTATCTATATCAAGGTCAAGTTCGCGCGCATAACGATGACCGTGATACACCGATGCCGCAATGGTCGACGGTGCAAAACAGTCTCCAATTCGTTCGAGCGTAAATGGCAGTTCTTCCCGTCTCTCTTCTTCGATACCCGCCATCTCAAAATACAATGTGTTAACAGGATCTCGTGCGGTTACCAGCACCACAGACACCGCATCGATGGACTGCACTTCAGCCGTGAGGTTTGATACAGCAACAACCCGATCTGGAAACACNCCNGTCAACTTGTGATTGACTTCAAGATGAACACCCAGCCGCCGGAGCAATGCCTCAATGCGTGGTTGTTCCATTGTGTAACGGGTCCAGTGGGACACTTCCGGCCCTGGCGTTACCAGCGTGACAGATAGCCCTGCCTGCGCCAACATCTGTGCAATGATTCCCCCCAGGTAGTAATGATCGTCATCATAGACCACCACAGGCCCTGCTACTGGCAGATTGCCCTCCACAATGTCATCTGGTGTGAATACACTTCCATGATCTGCAATCCCCTCTAGCGGCTCCCAGTTTGCACGCCCGAGGCCATCTTGCCGCCAACGTGAACCAGTCGCTATCGCAACATGCTCTGCACCGTACGAAAAAATACTGTCCCGGTCCATATGGCTGCCTGGATAAAACATCACCTGGTTTAGTTTCTCAATCTGACCGAGTCGGTAGTCAACCACCCGGCGCCAAACAGACAGGCCAGGAAGTCCAGCTTCCTTAACGACTCGACCCCCTCCTTCATTGGTGTCAGCAAGTGACACCTCGTAGCCGCGCCGGCCGAGAGACATGGCCGCTTCTAAACCCGCTGGCCCAGCACCCACCACCAGAACTCGATTGGAATGTCCCTTGCGGTTCATATTCTCCGGATGCCAACCTCGTCTCCATTCCTCTCCCATCGTTGGATTCTGCGTGCACTGAATCGGCGTATGCGTCCAGTCCCCCNTCACGCAAATGTTGCAACCAATACANTCTCTGATGTCGTCTAAACGTCCTTCTTCAATCTTTCGTGGTAGAAAAGGATCAGCAATAGACGGTCGCGCTGCCCCGATCATGTCCAGTATTCCACGCTGAATCTGCGACACCATGACATCGGGTGATGTAAATCGACCTACACCGACCACCGGGCGGCTGGTGACCTGTTTAACAAACTTCACATAAGGCTCCTGAGCACCCTCCTCTCCAAACCGNGCTGTGACTGAATCGTTCGGCCAATCGCTTAGATTCACGTCCCATAAATCCGGGTGTTCTGCAAGCATCTCCACAACATCACGACTCTCAGCCTCACAAGACAAACCCTCGCTTCCAAGAAGCTCATCAACAGCAAAACGAAATGCAATACCGCAACGGTCGCCGACCGCCTCGCGGGTGTCTTCCAACAATTCTTGCGTCAACCGAAGCCGGTTAGTCAACGAACCGCCGTATTCGTCGCTGCGACGGTTGTAACGCCGACTCAGGAAATGCATACCCAGTGTCAAATCGTGACCTGCATAGACATATACGATGTCGAAGCCGATATCNCGTGCCCGCAAAGCCGCTTGCCGATGCCAACGCCGGACATCCGNGATATCACGCCGAGTCATGGCACATGCCTGGCTCGGCTCCAACGCAGCCACCGGGAGATCAGAAACCCCCATCACCGGAAGTCGGCTATAGCGATTAGACACTGCATGTCCATTGTGAACTAACTCGACTGCCGCTAATGCCCCTTGGGCATGCACTGCGTCGACCATCAAGGCCATGCGTCGCCCATCTTCCGCATCCCATAGTCGTGCTTCGGGATACGGCAACACATCCGTGGAGGCATGAATATCGCACTCCTCCGTTGACACCACCGCCCAACCCCCTTCTGCCTTTACTCCCCGCATGGCCGCGACACTATTCGGCATCGCGTGCCCCATGCCATTGCAATGAGGCACCTGATAAAAACGNTTTTTCGCAGTCACTGGACCAATCGCAACCGATTCGAATAAACAATCGAAACGAGAGTCACGCTCAGTCATGCGCCATTCAACATTTTCTGATTCAGTACAGCCAAATGGTCTGTCTGCGGCGTCATCTCCAAACCCAATACCGGCAGCTTTACCTTCAGCTGCCGATGAAAATAGGCAACCCCGAATTCCAGAGTCGACAGATTGTCACGAGGATAAACGCTAGTAGCGAAAGACTCCTGCAACCACAGGACAAGGTTTTCGTCCTCACGCACAGTCTGTTCATTAATCCTTTGATTAAGATAACGTGCGGCTCGTGTCTCCCGTCGATCGTCCTGCAGTCCGAAACATTGTCCAATCATCAATGACTTTCCAGCCGACACAGGCACAGTCATGTAGAACTCCACCATTTCTGGATACAGCACAAAAACAAGATTCGGGAACACCGCAAAGTAAAACCAAACTCGCTGGTCCGATTGTGGCAAATGATCGAACGATGGTAGCAGTTTCTTATAATAATCAACGCTCCAAAACGGTGACACATCCTCATCCACTCGAGCGATTGAGATCGGCACATCGCCCATCAATGAATCCCGGTAATCTCTGCCATACAACGAGTGCAACGACGGGTGAGCACTCGGGACATGATAGCCTTCGTTGTCGACGTCGTGGATCAGCTTCCAGTTATAGGGCAACTCGACAACACGCCGACTGCCAAGCGGCAGCAGTTCGCTCAAGCGATAGTGCGCAACCTTTTCCTCAACCGCAGCCAAACGCGCAGCGAGCGACTGCCCACCCGACCGAAAACGAATAAAAAGAAATCCATGCCACATTTCAAGTTCGACCGGTATCAGTCCGTTCGACGCGATCTCCAGTTGGTCGAAGGTGCCTGGTGATGGGATCTGTTTCAGTCGACCATCCAGATGATAGGTCCAACCGTGAAACGGGCAAACCATGGTGCGCCGACAGTGTCCACGGTTTGCGCCAACNACTCGACTCCCTCGGTGACGACAGACATTGTGAAATGCGCCGATTCGCCCTTCTTCGTCGCGGATCAGGACGGCTCGCTCGCCACCGATGTTAAAGGTGGTGTAGTCGCCGCTGTTTGGAATCTCGCTCGCATGACCTGCCAACAACCAATCACTAAGAAATAGCGCTTCCAACTCTAGGGCTGTTAGTTCTTCCGACCGATAGGTCCAAGGTGCAAGCATATCCGTTCTCGAAACCTTGCCAAAAACGTCACTTTCAGCTTCATTTGTCGGCCGATTCTCTTTAAACATTTTGCTGCATTCAAGTGATCTATTATCAGGTTACTGGGCCTGACGACATGGCTAGGATCGCGATCATCACGATCGGTTTCCAGCACCTTTCCCGCGCCAAACCAACCATTGGCGTGACTGCCCAAACCGCACGCTAGCGTCAGCACTCGNATTTGCACACGGGCCAACAAACATAGATACACTATCGAACCAGAAGGCTCCTGCCAACCCCGGCAGGTGNACGTNGTTTTTCNCAACGAACATAGGACTAANCCGAGGAAGGACCATGAAAGTTTTTTCCCTCACNCCCAAATTCACCCTGGCAGGTTTGTTGACACTGGTAGTCACTGCGATCGCAGTGCCAGTATTTGCCGCTGGCACACTCAACGTCTACAACTGGGCTGAGTATATCGGCGAAACCACCATNGCCGATTTTGAGAAGGAATTTGGCATCAAGGTGANCTACGACAATTACGACTCGGTGGAAACCGCAGACGCGAAACTCCTAGCGGGCCACTCTGGCTACGATGTTGTCAGCCACAGCGGTTCAGCCATCGGTCGCTTGATCCCAGCCGCCAACATCTTGCAACCTCTTGATAAGTCGAAGTTGCCGAATCTCAAACATATGCGGACCGATGTCATGGGTCAACTGGCGAGCAATTGGGATGAAGGCAACCAATATGTGATTCCTTTTATGTGGGGCACCCACGGTGTGACCTATAACGAAGAACTGGTTCGTAGCGTATTACCGAATGCTCCAATTGGCTCAATGGATTTAATCTTCAAACCCGAGCATATGAAAAAACTCGCGCAGTGTGGCGTTGCTTTTCTTGATTCTCCGACCGATGTCATTCCGATGGCCTTGGCCTACCTGGGGCTTGATCCAAGTTCCAAAGACGTTGCAGATTACGCCAAAGCAGCCGACATGTTATTGAAGATACGTCCGTACATNAAAACGTTCGACAACTATGCCTATCAGAAAATGCCAGAGAAAGAGTTCTGCTTGGCCGTCACGTGGGGGCCAGACGGACTGCTAGCTATGTCTGGTGCAGAAGAAGCCAACACGGGCGTTGTATTGGATTTCTTTTCACCCCCGGGACCGGGCGCCGCCAATGTGTGGATCGATGGTTGGGTCATCCCCGCAGATGCAAAGAATATCGAGAATGCCCATCTCTTTCTAAATTACATGATGAGACCGGAAGTCGCAGCCAATGACAGTAACTACACCTGGTACGCCACAGCAAACCAGAGTGCCTTGCCGCTGGTGGATTCGGCAGTCACGGGCAGCACNGCTGCCTATCCANCGGCAGACGCGGTCGCACAAATGTATACCCTGGCCGTCGTCCCACCGAAGGTTGAAAAAGCTCGGACACGGGCATGGGTCAAGTTCAAGTCTGGAAACTAGCGCACCGCCTCTTTCTGGGGTGTCACCACCGACGTGGTGGCACCCCTTTTTGTTGATCACAATCCACGCCACTGCCTGACTTGAGCCNGCGCATGTCCGACACCCTCGACCACTCGGATCGACCCTGGCTTGATCNAGACACAGCNCCCTTTATCAAGGTAGATGGGATCACCAAATCATTCGGTGGATTCACCGCAGTCGACCAGGTGGATCTGGAGATTTTTCGCGGTGAGCTTTTNTNNCTACTGGGAGCATCTGGCTGCGGNAAGACTACGCTTCTNCGTATTCTTGCAGGNCTTGAGACGCCGACNTCTGGCAAGNTATGGATCGATGGCGTCGACATCACGCAGATGCCCGCGTACGAACGGCCCGTGAACATGATGTTCCAATCGTACGCGCTCTTCCCACACATGAACGTTGCACAAAATGTGGCCTACGGACTCAAACGTGACGGCATCCCAAAAGAGGAAATCGGCGAGCGCGTTGACCAGATGCTCACGATGGTAGAACTTTCGGGATTTGCCAAACGAAAACCACATCAACTTTCCGGGGGCGAACAGCAACGCGTGGCACTTGCCCGCGCCCTCGTCAAACGCCCCAAGGTACTGCTTCTTGATGAACCCCTGGCTGCGCTCGACAAACGCCTGCGCGAACAGACTCAATACGAATTGATGCGCATTCAGGAGCAACTCGGGGTGACTTTCATCGTCGTTACCCATGACCAACAAGAAGCAATGACTCTTTCTACGCGCATTGCTGTGATGAATGAAGGCCGCTTTATTCAGGTCGGACCACCCACCGAACTCTACGAGAATCCGGATAACCGGTTTATCGCAAGCTTCATCGGATCCGTCAATCTCTTCGCTGGGCGCACGCTCACGCGCGATGATCATCTCTACACCATCGCATTGAACAAACATGACCTTCAATGTCAGGTCGAACACACGCAACATCTTAATAATGGAAGCCCTATCTGGGTCGCGGTGCGACCCGAAAAGATTACGATTTCCAGAACGCCCGTAGCCAGTGAAGGGCTCAATCAGCTGACGGGTACGGTCGATGACATTGCTTACACGGGCAATCTTTCGACNTATCGCNTAAAGACACANNCCGGCGACATTGTNGAAGTNACTCACCCCAATCAGAGTCGCTCGCGGGGCAGCCAGCTGATTGCTGATTGGAATGACACCGTTTATCTTCACTGGAC
The DNA here is from genome assembly GCA_002714255.1 of Acidiferrobacteraceae bacterium. Lineage (GTDB taxonomy): Bacteria > Pseudomonadota > Gammaproteobacteria > Arenicellales > UBA868 > UBA11791. Next base: position 13,792 of record PAWW01000032.1, on the reverse strand, counting down.
ATCAGCCGACTCGGTGCTGCTGACCGAATGATCAACAGAATCTTCGCGGGGCGGGACCGATGGCACAGGCGTCACCGCACCACATGACCCGGTTACCCCGAAAACTGCAGTTTTCGTTGAACGGCGTCATCATTGCGGTTCCGTTTTACTGGCTTCTGATTTTTTTCCTGGCGCCATTTATTATCGTTTTCAAGATCAGCGTCGCTGAGCCTTTGATTGCGAGCCCACCGTTCTCACCACTTTTTGGCATCGCGCAGAACGGTGCGCTATCGGTACACCTTGTGTTCGACAATTATGCTTATCTGTGGGAGGACTCGCTTTACATCAGCACTTATGTCAACTCAATCAGAATTTCAACGATCTCGACTGTGCTCTGTCTGCTACTCGGCTATCCAATTGCTTATGCAATAGTCCGATCAGCGCCGACAACACGCTTCGTGCTCCTCATGTTGATCATCTTGCCCTTTTGGACATCCTTCCTGCTGCGAATTTATGCCTGGATGGGACTTCTTGCCGATCAAGGCACGATCAACAATATTCTGATTTATCTCGGATTGATCAATCGGCCCATCCGTTTGATGTACTCCGAATTCGCGGTACATATCGGAATTGTCTATTCCTATCTGCCATTCATGATTCTGCCGCTCTACGCCAACATGGAAAAGTTGGATCACACAATTCACGAGGCCGCGGCAGATCTCGGTGCCCGACCTTTTACGACATTTTTGACCGTGACCTTACCCCTGACAACCCCCGGCATCATGGCGGGCTCACTGTTGGTCTTCATCCCAGCTACGGGCGAATTTGTAATACCCGACCTTCTTGGCGGTGGCAATGTGTTGATGATTGGTCGTGTGCTGTANAACGAATTTAACGCCAACCACGATTGGCCGGTGGCATCGGCGGTCGCCATTGTTCTTCTTCTGGTTTTAGTGATTCCCATGATGCTGTATCAGCACATTCAATCAAAACAGACCACCGAGTAACTCATGGGCAAGAAGCCTTCCGCATTTCTCTTCTCGATGCTCTGTTTNGGGCTCGCTTTTCTTTATGTTCCTATGGCCATGCTGGTGGTCTACTCATTTAATTACTCAAAACTGGTTCCTGTCTGGGGGGGCTTTTCCATACGCTGGTACCGCGTACTCTTCGAAAGCGAGGAGGTCTGGTCAGCTCTCATGCTGAGTCTGAAGATTGCGCTCCTTAACGCGACCTTCGCCACNATACTGGGCACGCTGGCGGGCCTGGCTCTGGCTCGCATCGGTCAATTCAAAGGGCGAACCCTATTCACGGGAATGATTACTGCGCCGCTGGTGATGCCTGAAGTCATTACCGGCCTGTCACTTCTCCTGCTTTTTATTTCTCTGAACAGTGTCATCGGCTGGCCCAGTGAGCGGGGAATGACGACAATCACCATCGCGCACATCACGTTTTCTATGGCCTATGTTGCGATCATCATCCGCGCACGCCTCGCAGGCATTGGTCAGCATCTCGAAGAAGCCGCGCAGGACCTTGGTGGGAAGCCTTTTCGAGTGCTTCTGGACATTACCCTGCCCCTGCTGGCACCGGCCCTTGTGGCGGGTTGGTTGCTCGCTTTTACCCTGTCCCTGGATGACCTGGTGATTGCGAGTTTCGTCTCTGGGCCGGGCTCGAATACACTGCCTATGTTGATTTACTCGAGGGTNCGCCTGGGTCTTCGGCCCGACATTAACGCGCTCGCAACGATTATTATCCTGGTCGTGGCAGTAGGGGTATTCATCGCCGGCTGGCTGCTNCTGCGCCAACAACAGCAGCGGGATCGCGATCTACAGATAGCAGCCACAGACAACTCCGACTTGTCCTGCTTCAACGACAAGGATCACCACTCGCGCGACAGGTCTGACGACACACATCAACACCAAGTTGACACGGGAACACCTGAACGACCCAGTCGTCGTTAAACTAAGGCTTCCGTAGTACAGAAAAGGACACTGCCCGTGCCTCATTTTGACTTTTTTATCGACATTGACGGCGTCTTATACGACGGCAACCTCCCGATCGAAGGCGGNCCCGAAACGATTCGATTCATCCGCAGCATCGGTGGCCNNATTTTGCTGGTCACTAACACGACACGCATGTCGGTNNGCCGAGTGGAAGAGCAACTCGCCACATTCGGCTATGACATCCCGGGTGAAGAAATTTTTTCGGTTTCGCAGGCGACAGTCGACTATGTCACCCGCCATTATGGCAAAGCACGTTGTTTCCTAATCACCGATGACTCGGTTGAGGATATGTTTCGACAGGCCGGTCATACGGTAATCCAGGATGCCTCACCACGCGACGTTGATGTCGTCGTGATAGGAGTCAGCAAATGGCCCGATTTTGGACAACTCGATGCTGCCTGGCACTTGATCGAAGGCGGCGCCGAAGCGATCGCCATGCATCGGGATCCTACCTTTCCTGACGGGGGCATTATGCGTCTTGGGCTTGGCGGTATCGTCGCTGCGCTAGAGTCGGTCACTGATATTCCCATTACCACCATCGGCAAACCCAACGCTGGATTCTTTCAATTGGCGTTAGCTAAATCGGGATTTGATCCTGAACACACGATCATGGTCGGTGACAGCCTGGAAGCGGATATCAGGGGCGCCCGCTCAGTTGGTCTAAAAACATTGTTTGTTCGAAGTGGTACCAATGCCAATGCACCGACCCCGGTAGACAGCGACTGGGAACTGCCCTCGATTGGCGCATTGCCTAAATGGTATCGAGAGACATTCCAATCCTAACCATGTTGTCAAAGACGGCCGTCGACGCACAAACACCCACCTCTTCGGCTGGTGATGTCCTCATCAAATGTAAAGGGCTGTGCAAGTCCTTCGGCGACTTAACGGTCGTACATGATCTTGATCTGGCCATTACGGCAGGCACCTGTTTCGGGCTGCTCGGACCGAACGGTGCGGGAAAATCAACTACTCTACGAATGATATTGGGTCAGTCGCCTCCGAGCGGCGGTGTTCTTGAAGTGTTCGGCAAAGACATTCGCCACCACGGTCGGGACATTCGTGCCCGAACTGGCGTTGTACCCCAGGCCGATACACTCGATCCGGATTTCAGCGTGATCGAGAACATCACTATCTATGCTCGCTATTTCGGACTGCGCCCAGATGTTATGCGGCATGAAATTGACGAATTGCTGAACCTGGTCGAACTCAGTGATCGCCGCCACAGTCGTGTGAGTACGTTATCCGGAGGGATGAAACGGCGACTCACGATTGCCCGCGCGCTAGTCAATGATCCTGAACTCCTGGTGCTTGATGAACCCACCACGGGACTTGATCCACAAGCACGCCACCTGGTATGGGCCTTGATCCATGGCCTGAAACGGTCAGGCAAAACGATCATTCTAACCACCCATTACCTCGAAGAAGCGGAACGGCTGTGTGACAACCTTGTACTCATCGATCACGGTTATGTCGTCGCCCGTGGNACCACCAAGGAACTGATTGCGACACATTGTGAAAAAACGGTACTGGAAATCAGGAACACACTGGANCCATTGCAGAAACAAACCATCCANAATGCAGCAACACGACTTGAATACAGTGGTGATACCACCTATGCCTATGCAGATGACCCAACAGCACTGACCACAGCAATAGATCGCCTGGGGTTAGAGCAAGTGCTTCACCGTCACGCCACTCTGGAAGATGTCTTTCTTCGCCTAACCGGCCGGGGTATTCGAGATTGAAGCGCCCTCGGCAGCCTCTGATTCGTCATCACGCCCTTGCTGTGTGGCAACGGAACTTCCTTGTCTGGCGAAAGCTGATTGCCCCTAGCCTGGTGGTCCACTTCGGTGAGCCGTTGATTTATCTACTCGGGCTAGGTTATGGCCTCGGCCTATTTATTGGAAAGATGGCAGGCATGCCATATCTCGCGTTTCTAGCGTCCGGGTTCATCGCCTCCTCTGCCATGAACACGGCTAGCTTCGAAGCAATGTGGTCGGTGTACACTCGAATGGTACCGCAACGTACTTATGAAGCGCTCCTGGCGACACCCATTGAAGTGGATGATATCGTTGTTGGTGAGTTACTCTGGTGTGCAACCAAGAGCACGATTGCCGGATGCGCTATTCTAATTGTTGCCGTTTTTCTCGGTGCCGTCAGCGACCTGTCCGCATTGCTATCCATTCCATTACTGTTTGTTATCGGNTTCTGTTTTGGAGCCCTNGCAATGATNGTTACGGCACTGGCCAACGGCTACGAATTCTTTAGTTACTACATTACGCTTGTAATCACACCAATGTTCATACTGTGCGGAGTGTTCTATCCGACGACCACACTGCCGGAGGGAATGCAACAAATAATACAGTTTCTGCCACTGACTCATGCCGTTGCCTTAGTGAGACCGCTAGTAACCGGTCAGGAACTGATTGCGCCGCTCCAGCACCTGCTTGCGCTGATCGCTTTTGGTGCCGTGGCCACGTGGTTGACTCTCATCCTCATTCGACGGCGGCTGATTATTTAATTGCGAAAATCTGCAATGGCTGACTCACATCGATAGAATGAGCCCTGCGAGGTACCCGACTTTGAAAACCCATCATCACTACCTGACACCGCTTGACCGCCTTTTAATCGCACTGGACAACGCGCTGATTACGGTCGCCGGCATGCCTACCGGTAGCGGACGCGATGACCCAGCCGACGGTGTGAANCAAGACGCCTTAACCCAGNCCGAACGGGAAGAAGCTGCGCGATTAATGCGAGTAAACCACGTGGGCGAAATCTGCGCCCAGGCTTTGTACCAAGGACAATCCCTGACCTCACGTAACGCGACCGTGCGACAAGCATTGCAACAGGCATCGATAGAAGAAAATGATCATCTGCGATGGTGCAAGAACCGTATCCAGACCCTTGGGGGCAGCGAGAGCCGCCTGAATCTACTGTGGTACAGCGGCGCATTTGTGATGGGTGCTGTCGCGGGGGTAATGGGAGACGGCGCCAATCTCGGCTTCGTGGAAGAAACAGAACAACAGGTTGAGAAACACCTCAGTAATCATCTTAAACAATTGCCACGTTGCGACCATAAAAGTCATGCTGTCTTGACACAAATGCGCGTAGACGAACAACGCCATGCTCNNATGGCTCGACGAGCCGGTGCAACCACCCTGCCAGGACCGATTCGGTCGATCATGCGCCTTGCCAGTCGAGTCATGACGTCAACCGCCTATCGGCTCTGAAACCCTGACTTGGCGGACTTTGGTCGGGGCGATTCACGGGCCCATTCGAAAGGGTGTCACCGCCCTGTTACTGCTATTCGCGACCGGACCAACCAGTGCGGAACTCCCGATCGTGGTTCAAGACGATACTGGCATCAAACTAGTTCTCTCGACACCGGCTAAACGTATCATTACTCTTTCCCCACACCTGACTGAATACCTGTTTCACCTCGGCGTCGATGACCAGATCGTAGGGGCAGTGGAGTACAGCAACTATCCCGCCAAGGCGAAATTAATCCCTCGGATCGGTTCTCACCAAAAATTTAATCTTGAAGCGATCATTGCCCTGGGGCCAGATCTGGCCTTAGCCTGGCACAGCGGAAACCCCACTTCTGAGCTCACTCGAATCGATCGACTGGGCATCCCAATCTTTCGCTCGGAACCACGTCAACTCAAACACATTGCCAATACACTGCGCCGCCTGGGCCGCTTAACCGGCGTCGAAGATCACGGCCATCGCCTGGCCAAAATGTTTCTCGCCGACGCTTCAACATTGAAAAAACAATACAACGGCCGTTCTCCGATGCGGGTGTTCTATCAAGTGTGGCAGGATCCACTAATGACGTTGAATGGCAAACACCTGGTGAGCCGCCTGATTCGTCATTGTGGCGGAGTAAATATTTTCGAGCATGTAGACTTGCTGGCGCCAACCGTATCACGCGAAGCCGTCATTGGCGCAGACCCCGAAATCATTATTGCGGCAGCGCCGGCATCAATGGCACACGACTGGCTAATATCGTGGCGGCGCTGGTCCGGCCTACGCGCGGTAAAGAACAAACACTTGTTTACCATTGACCCTGATCTCATCAATCGGGCAACACCGAGGATTCTTACGGGCATGCAAACCCTGTGTGAACTCATCCAACGAGCCCGTTCGGGCCAATAAATGTGGTATCAATACCTACGATCAGGCCAACGGAGATAACAACGACCTATTCGATGCAGGTAACAGACTCGGCAAACCATCAACGACCCGCAGACATTGTCCATATTCAACAGCAAAAGCAGTCGCCTCGTTTAGTGGCTTACCCGCCAACATTCCATAAGCGACTTTGATCACACCGGCATGGGTGATCAATAGTGTACGACCACCAGGCAATTGAGAAAGAAATTGCTCGACCCGCGCCTGGAATTCGGCAAATGATTCACCCCCTGGAAAAACAAAGGCTTCGACATTATCTGTCCAGTCTTTAAAAGATGATTCACTGATTTCTGCCCAGGAACGTCCCTCCCAATCTCCAAAATCGAGTTCTCGAAGACGATCATCTAACCGGTAATTAAAACCAAGGAAATCAGCCAGTTTTCGACAACGTTGCAATGGACTGGAATAGACATGTTGAAACCCGCTCGGGAGGACGGCGGCAGCTAGCACCGCTTCTTGCTCAAAACTTTTAGCGAGATCAAGGTCAAGTCGGCCATAACAAATGCCTGCCTCAATCTGCGGACGGGTGTGACGAATCAGGCAGATATCCACAAGATCATTCTGACTAGTTAGGCAGTTCGCATAAAGCACGGCGCTCAGCGCCCAGTCCAAACAAGTGGGTCAGTCAGGCCTTCGACCCGTTCGCACTATCCCTCACGCGCATGCCTTTCAATCATCCCAACCAATGCCATCAATTCTTCAATCCTGACCCCCTCAGAGCACCTCCTTGCGCGCTGGACTTCCATACGCCTGGTCATTTCGTTGTCACCGCTAACCACCGCCGCGATGTCTGTCGCTGAACATGAACCCTTAATGGCCGCTTGTTCGGACAAACAACTCTTTCCTGCCCGAACACCGTTGAGAAAAACGTCTTCATTCGCTTTTCTTATAACTGACAGAAACAAAACATCCGATCCCGGGCTGTCGATAATACGCCGCTGTCTCATAGTCCTCGTCAAACACATTCTTTATCTTGCCATTTAACCACCAGTTATCAGTCATCTTCCAGTGACCAACAAGATCGACGACGACATAACGATCCAGCAACGAAGTATTGGCCAGGTCGTCATAGGTTTTTCCGTTGAATGTGATCTGCATACCTGTCCCGTACCGACCCAAGTCGCGCGAGATATTCAAAGAGAGCGCTTCACTTGGCCGACGGGGTAACTCCCGCCCCCGATTAGCGCCACTCTTTTGTTCGGTGTCAAGCAGGGTCAACGCGCTGGACCATCGCCACGCGTCACCGCTCATCGCTAGACCCACTTCAACACCACCTATCTGCGCTTGGTCTATGTTAGCCGGACCTGCGGCAATCGGATCGTAAGCTATTAATTCATCAATGTTCGTTTGGAAAACATTAACAGTCCAGCGTCCGCCGGGCAGCAACACACGATAACCCAGGTCTACAGTATTCGACTCTTCCGGTTCCAATACGGGACTACCCCAACTGGGATAGTACAAGTCATTAAAAGTCGGCGCTTTAAAAGCGGTACCGTAAAATACGGTNGCCCGTTGGTCCTTANCTGTGTCAACGCCGAGCGTGACNCTACCCGTGNTGTAGTCGCCGAATTGCTCGTTGTCGTCATNTCGCAGTGCCCACTGGACACCATATCGCTCGACGTCTTTTTGATATTGGATAAACACNCCGGTGTTATCACGTGAGGTCACAGNAAAGACCGTGTCGCTGTCNACCGTGTCATTCTGATAATCGACACCNGCNGTCAGCANTCCAGTNCTNCCCAGTGCNACATCGTTCTGCCANGACAGTGAATTTCGGAGGGTTTCGNAACGACTACTGAAGACACGNTCCTTGAAGTCTTCAGCCCCATCCAGACTCTGACCAACGGCGACAGTCGATCGCCAGTTTGTGCTTGGATCCAAGACAAGACGACCGCCGATCACACGCATTTGGGTCTCGGTTTGATTGGAAAAACTGCCGTCATAGTCTGTATCGGCATCCGCATACATAAAATGCAACCCCAGTTCAGCGGCTGCCGATAACTGACGGTCAAAACGTATTGCCAACGCCGTTTTTTCATGTCCGTCACGATCAGGTTCGTCCACGTAACAACCGCCCGCGGCGCCGGTACAGGCATCAAAACCATCGCTCCCAAGATGACTCAACCGAACACTGATCCCAGCTTTCGAGTTCGAAACAAAACCTGCCGTCAGTTCTCGAAAACCGTCTGTACCCAAACTCGACTTCACAGACATTGTTTTGGTCGCTGCACCAGGTCGGGTAAAAATCTGAATCACCCCACCAATGGCGTTTGCCCCATACAAACTGGACCGTGGACCGCGAACGATCTCTATCTTCTCCACCTGTGCCAATGGAATCAATTCGAATGGCGTAGTGCCAAGGGTTGCCGAACCGACACGAACTCCGTCNACTAAGACGNTAACGTGACCAGAATTAGTGCCACGCANAAACAACGACGTTGCCTGACCGAGNCCNCCGTTGTTNGTAAGNATCACCCCGGGGACAGTGCGCAAAACATCTGCGACACTGCTGGCTTGGAGGNCTTCAATCTCTTTGCGCGTGATGACGGTAACTGGCGCCAACGTCTCATCAACCATNTCNGCAGTTCGTGTTGCNGTCACAATCACNGTTTCNGCAGCGTAAGCGGGNAACGCCANCACCAACACCATTAACCCAATCCATCGGACACCGCGCCAGNACTTCATANAAAGCATTTNTAACTCCTTNCGCACCACCCGTGCGCGTTTCATGCGNGNTGAGTNGNACTGAGGAGTTCTNACGAAAACCCCAGCCNCCACCCACCGTGGCAACTAAATGGTTTCGATATGGACCGGTTTCCGGACTCGTGGTCAGGCGGCGTTGCCGCTGCCAAGAANTCAGCGCCTTCCCACGGCGAGCGCCGCAGTGNCAATGTGCTGANCCCCTACCACTTACCGTTGCGGGGGCAGTGCCGGCCTTGCACANATNAACGTTTTTAGCGCACCGGCTTCCCGTTTCACCGTNCGTCTGAGAAATCACACGGTACCCACATCGAGAGGCTGCAAGTTACGACGTAGCGTCAGTAACTGTCAACCATAATCTCCTGGGGTTAGAAAACACCGTTGATCAACGCGTCAATTAAAGCGGAAAAAATAGATCACGATCATTCGCCTGATAACGGCCCATCGGCTGATCATAGAGTCCTGAAAAATGTGCCGCAGTAGCCATTTCCGTCACTAAGCCCTGGGATGCCTTGCCATCGCCATAGAGAAAGATCAGATAATCACTGAATCTCACAGCCAAATTAATGTCATGTAACACCATGACCACTGCACGGCGCGCATGACGCCATTTGTCTATCATGCCCCCGAGCAATGTAACCTGATGACGAGGATCGAGGTGATTACTGGGTTCATCCAACAATAGTACGGNCGAATCCTGGACAGCCAATGCTGCCAGATCAACCCGCCGACGCTCCCCACCTGATAAGGAAAAGAGATTCCTGTCCTGAAAACCATCGAGCCCCACTTCGTCGAGGACTTGATCTACCCGCTCCAGATCCACGGCACTTTCCCCCTGCAAAGGAGAACACCACGGATGCCTTCCCGTTAGTACTGTTTCNGTCACCGTCAAAGGAAACACATCGGCGTGATCCTGGAATAGGATGCCTATCTGCCGCGCCCTTTCGCGTCGCGGCATATCGACAAGCGACTGCCCATCAAAAGCCACTCTACCCGCGATGGGTTGATAAAGGCCTGCCAGAGTCCTGAGCAGAGTCGATTTGCCNACTCCGTTGGGGCCCAAAATTGTCCATACCTGCCCTGGCATAAATGTCGCACACAAATCACGGCAAACAACCACATCTCCTATCTCAATGCGCAGATCGTGGGNACTTAATTCGGTCATGATCGCGGGGTTGCACTACGTCGCANCAAAAATAGAAAGGTAGGCACTCCAATAAACGCGGTCACTATGCCGACAGGCAACTCATTGGGAGCCATGATAGTTCTCGCAACCAGCTCCGAGACGATGAGCAATATACCGCCAGCGAGCAAAGAGCCAGGAACAACNAAGCGATGATCNGCACCGATCACGAGCCGGACGATATGGGGCACCACCAAGCCCACAAAACCGATCGCCCCCGCCAGTGTCACTGCACTCGCNGTGAGCACACCAGCGGTGAAATAGAGGATCGAACGCAATAACACCGTATTAACCCCCAGACTCGCGGCGCGCTGCTCACCGGTCGCTAACAGATTCAGACTTCTGGCGACATAAACGCTAACGCCCAACCCGAGTGCCAACAAGCCCACTCGAAAACCACCTGGCAAACGTTCGGTCAGATCACCCATTAACCAGAACAACATACCTCGAAGNTGTGCTTCCGGGCTCACCGCCAGCAAAAAACTCACCATGGCGCCCCATCCCGACGCCATCACAACGCCGGTTAGAAGCAACCGAGTTGAAGACCAGTGACCCGCGCCACGCGCTAAACTGAATACCACCAGCAGTGAAAACAACGCACCAACAGCGGCTGCTCCAGAAATCCCAGCCTCGGCCCAGCCCAGCATGATTGCCAGCAGCGCGCCGACTGACGCCCCGCCAGACACACCCAGCACATATGGATCAGCCAATGGGTTTCGCAAAAGAACCTGCATCAGCGCTCCAGCCACCGCAAGCATTCCACCNACCAGAAAAGCATTCACCGCTCTTGGCAAACGAATTCCCATGACCACTTCATAGTGCAAGCTGGGCCGTCCCGCAACGAGCCCCTGATAAACCTGTTGCCAATCCACCTCGATCGTACCGATTGCGAGAGAGAATCCGGCTGCCACCAGGACCCCCAAGAAAAGCAACGGCAAGAAATAGGCACGTCGAGCAGGCATGAGCAGGCGCAAGATAGGGCGATGGCAAAAGCNGCCGGCAAGTATAGCGAGATGTTCTAGCTGCGCTCCATGGCCGTGTCGAAACTGGCTTGAATTGTTCACCCTTTTCGTTTTTACTAACCCCCTTAGGCATTGGCCCCCACTAGGGGTTAATAGGGAACCGGAAACGTCCACACTGACGANAGTCCGGGCTGTACCCGCAACTGTAAGCGGCTAGCGGAAGATGATGATGACCACTGGCATCACGCCGGGAAGGTCAATCGGTCCGCCCTGATCCGCAAGCCAGGAGACCTGCCAGTGCCTGCGTCGCTCATTCGGGACCGGGAAATGTCCAGGGTGTGGGNCAACACCCATCTGGCGGCGTATCGTCGAAACGATCACTGGTTCCGATATGAGGCGCGCGTTGGTGGGATGAAGTCCGACACAGCCAGAAATACACACTCTGCGACAGCACGCCCGCACGCGAGGTGGCGAACGCTAAAACATCCGATCGCCTGGAGTTTGGTATTTTCAGCAGGCCTTCATGCCGCGNTGTTTNNTGGCGCTGATCGANTCCATCCTTCCGATCCCATGCCTCTGGCGTTGGCCACCGATGTGCACGCCGTTATCACTATCGAAAGCCAGGTCATGGGCAGCCAAATCACTCGTGTATCGGCAGCATCGCACAGTAAATCATTAGAACCCACCCTGTCGGCCTTGCCATCACAGTACAAACGGCTGCGCCAAGCTGTGGATAGCCAGACTCAAAAAATTGTCGTCATGAAACAGCACAACCGACTACAGGCGCAAAGGATTGAAAGTCAGCAACGCGAGAAGGCAACAATGACTCGTGACAACTCGAGATTACGTCTTGAAATCACGCGCCAGACTCGCTCCCAGAAAGCACTTCAAGCCCAACATGAGNAGCTGACTCTCTCGCACCAGAGCACACTTGCACAGAACGCGCAACTCCATCAAACGAGCAATCACCAAAAACAAGCCCACAGGGCACAAGTCGAGGAACACCAAAAGTTGAAAAGCCAGGCTGATNAAATCGCGGCTNCCAAAGAGCGAGAGACTCTGATCAAACTCGACCATACCCGTCTAACAGAATCAGTCGCTACGCTCGAAGCGTCGAACCACAGCCTGCGCAACGCTACCCGGGAANTGGAATCAAGTAAGCAGTTGCTAGAAGATGCTGCTGCTGAAAGTACCAGGCAGAACAACGTTCTGCGCGCTCAACTGGCCGCTATATCGACCACNTCAAGACAGGAAGAGGCACGCCACAAAAATGAGCTTGAACGAACAATGCAGAAAGTCGATGTCCTGACGAAGCATCATACCGCGGCGACCCAACTCGCTGACACGCTTCGCGCCGAACTTAAACGCGATCAATCGAATCGAACCGAGGAGCGGCATGCGACTCGNGCGCAGCTANCACTCGCTCNCACCGAAAACAAACAATTGCGGGCACATCAACAACAAACAACAGTTCGAGTGCGCCGCGCAGGTATTACCGAAAAAAAACTTAGAACCGAAATTGAGCGTTTAGAAAAAATACTCCCTGCAAATGCCAACCGTCGCCCGGCCCCAACAACACGGGCAACAACGACTGTAACCGCTTCGACACCACTGGGTAATGCCTCATCAAACCGTCAGCCGCGACCCGTCNCCGGCAATCCCAAACCAGTTTACCCGCCTTTTGCGCGAAAAAAAGGCCTGCAAGGTGATGTCATCTTGACCGTTAGCATCCAACCAACCGGCGCTGTCAGCACGGTCACGCTAAAACGCAGCAGCGGATTTAAACTGCTGGATAGCGCTGCCATGGATGCTGTTCGGCACTGGCGTTATGAACCTCTACCGGAAACTGCGNTGCCAGAGAGTCGANCAGATGACATTCCCATTAATTTTCGATTGAAGTCCAAGACCTGAATGCAATGGACCCCGCCGAAACACCNTGCCACGCATTAAAGATCAAAACGCTAGGGCCACCGGATGGCAGAAAATCACCTTTTGGGCAACAAGCTCGTCAATCTCTGACGCAGCAAGGCTCAGGAGATCTCCCAGCACCGCGGCGGTATGTTGCCCCAGTAACGGGGGCGGGCCTTGAGGCACCGGCGGTGTGCGCGACATGTGAATGGGATTGGCCACTAACTTTAGTTTCGGCCGAAACGGGTGATCGACCTCCCAACACATGTTACGAGAGCGTACTTGGGGGTCTGAAAAAACCTCGCCGATGCTATTAATGGGANCNCACGGTACTCCCACCTCTTCCAACGCCAGCAGCCATTCAGCGCGCGTCCGAGTTATCAAGACCGCNCCCATCTGCGCTAGCAGTGCGTCCCGATTTGCCACACGATCACGATTGTGCTGAAACCGCTCGTCTGTTGCAGTCTCGACCAGGCCCGTCACCTTACAAAACCGCTGAAACTGATTGTCATTGCCAACGGCAAGCACGATTTCTCCATCAGCAACGGGAAAGGTACCGTAGGNAACAACGGTTGCATGCACATTACCGCTACGGCCTGGAGATTCTCCGGACACGAGATAGGACATGCCCTGGTTTGCTAGCATTGCAACCTGTGAATCAAGCAACGCAAGATCAGTATGTTGACCCTCGCCAGTCTGCTCACGATAGGCCAACGCAGCCAAAACCGAGACGCACGCATACATTCCCGTCATCAAATCAGCAGCGGCAACGCCAACTTTCTGGGGCCCACCCCCAGGCTGATCATCCCGCTCACCCGTAATACTCATCAACCCCCCTTGCGCCTGCGCCATTAGGTCGTAACCAG
>PAWW01000031.1 GCA_002714255.1 Acidiferrobacteraceae bacterium | reverse complement strand
ACTAAATGGTCGGGGTGAGAGGATTCGAACCTCCGGCCCCTGCCTCCCGAAGGCAGTGCTCTACCAGGCTGAGCTACACCCCGACTGGGTCAGCGAGAATATGGGTACGATGCGCCGTTAAAATGATCGCGCAAATGCAAAATCGACGAGTTTCGATAGAGCGATACGATAATCAGAATCGGGAAGCGCCTCTAGCGCTTCTTGGGCCTTCGTGGCATGTTTCTGCGCCAACGCCAAAGTGTACGCAAGCGCTCCAGTCGATTCAATGACCTCGAGCACTTCAGGCAGTTTTGATCTATCTGCATTAATAATGGCATTCTCAAGTACTGCGCGTTGTATTGCGTCACCTTTCTGGAACGCGTAAATGACAGGCAGCGTGGGCTTGCCTTCCGCCAGATCGTCACCTGCATTTTTCCCCATGTCGGTTGCCTGGGACGTATAGTCAAGAATGTCATCAATTAACTGAAACACAGTGCCCAATTCCAGACCATATTGTGCAAGTGTTTTTTCGGCTGCGCTCGAAGCACCAGCAACCACTGCGCCCAATTGTGATGCAGATTGAAACAATCGGGCTGTTTTACGGTTAATTGTTCGTAAATAGTCTGCTTCATCCAGTGCAAGTGACTGTGTGTTGAGGAGCTGCAGGACCTCTCCCTCGGCAATCGCATTCGTCGTCGCAGCCATAATTTCCATCACGCGCATGCGATTTGTAGCAACCATCATCTCGAATGATCGTGAATAAATAAAATCTCCGACCAGGACGCTTGCCGCATTGCCCCAGACGGCGTTGGCGGTCTCCCGACCGCGCCGTAATGTGGATTCATCAACAACGTCGTCGTGCAGCAATGTCGCCGTATGAATCAGTTCTACGACAGCCGCAAGTGCAATATGATCCTTTCCTTGATAACCAATGGAGTGAGCCGCAAGTAGCACGGTGATAGGTCGAAGGCGTTTTCCTCCTGCGGCAACAAGGTAAGCCCCCATCTGACTAATAAGGGCTACGTCGGACTTGAGTTGCGCCTGAATCGCGCGCTCGACGGCTACGAGTTCATGCCGTACCGGAGTGGTTACAGTCGATAGGGTAATCCTTGGATTTTCACTCCCACCAGGCAGATCCGTTGGTTTTCTTATGGCAGTGACGTTGGGTGCGGGCATGAGTTCAGTGTTATACGTTCGAGACCGTGAATTGACCGACGGCCAGTGTTTGACTAGAATTCCGCGGCCCAATCAGGGGTGTGTGGTCTTTTTCTATCTGGCACCGAATGGTGCACGATTTTCTGCAGGGAAACAAATATGTACGCAGTCGTGGAAACTGGTGGGAAGCAATACCGAGTGGCCGTTGGAGAGCAGTTGCGGGTTGAAAAACTGCCTGGTATGACNGGTGAGGTCATCGATTTNCCGCGNGTNCTCGCAGTGATTCAGGGTGAGGATGNCAAGATCGGNAATCCGCTTCTTGAGGGNGCCTCGGTCAAAGCCGAGGTNATGGCCCACGGNCGTGACAANAAGATACGCATATTTAAAATGAAGCGACGTAAGAAGTACCGTCGAACGCAAGGGCATCGGCANGCCTACACACAGCTCAAAGTCACGGAAATCTCCGCTTGAGTATGCTGGCAACCTTCGNAAGGGAGAGATAGATAGCATGGCNCATAAAAAGGCGGGTGGNAGTTCAAGGAATGGCCGTGATTCAGAGTCAAAACGTCTCGGGGTCAAACGTTATGCCGGTGAGCTAGTTAAAGCGGGAAACATCATCATCCGACAACGCGGTACCCGATTTCATCCGGGTAATAATGTAGGCCTTGGTAAAGATCACACGTTGTTTGCTTTGATCGAAGGCAAGGTCAAGTTTGAGATTAAGGGCCCGAAGAGTCGCAAGACAGTAAGTATCCTGGCTGAGACTTGAGGCGAGACTGCGTCGTTTAAGCCAGGAACCCCGCAGTCGTCGAGCGGGGTTTTTTGTTTAACCGGATAGGGTGTTTGGGTATGCACTTTGTCGATGAAGCAACTATAACGGTGACCGCCGGTCACGGCGGCGATGGATTCTTGAGTTTCCGTCGTGAAAAATACATTCCCCGCGGCGGGCCTGATGGCGGTGACGGGGGTCAAGGGGGGCGGGTATNTCTTGTCCCCGATACAGGACTCAACACGTTAAGTGTTTTCCGTCATGCGCGGCGATTCCGCGCCGAATCCGGCACTCGAGGTGGAAACAAGAACAGAACCGGGGCAGGGGGAGCTGACTATTCCGTTGCCGTACCGAAGGGAACTATGGTGTTTGATGCNGGAACTCAGGAACTCATCGTCGACATGGCCAATGAAAGGGGGCCCTTCGCTATTGTGGAAGGTGGTCGGGGAGGGCGCGGCAACGCGCGCTTCAAGTCGAGCACTAACAGAGCCCCTCGGCGCACGAGCCCAGGCTCGCCAGGTGATGAACGTGAGTTGAAACTTGAGCTTCGATTGCTCGCCGACATCGGTCTTCTCGGCCTGCCCAATGCTGGAAAATCAACCTTTCTTCGAGCCATCTCCGCTGCCAAGCCAAAAGTAGCGGCTTATCCATTTACTACGCTGGCACCGGAATTGGGTGTGTTTGAGGCGGGGCCTGACAGCACTCTGGTGGTAGCAGATATTCCTGGTGTGATACCTGGAGCCGCTCAAGGAGCCGGTCTCGGGTTACAGTTTCTCAGGCACGTGCGACGTACCCGTTTATTACTTCATCTGATCGACGTGGGCAGTGATACCGCTACTGATCTGGTGCAGTCCTTTAGTCAGGTAACGCGCGAGCTGCATGAGTTTGATGTCAGACTCAGCGAACGGCCGCGTTGGATAGTGCTCAATAAAACAGATTTGGTCTCGGAAATCGATTTAGGATCGATCAAGGCGTCACTACAGGCAGCGTTGGCATGGACGGCGCCAATTTACGAGACCTCGGCGGTAACCGGGGAAGGCTGTCGCCGTGTCATGCGTGATGCATTTCTATTTTTGACGCGGGAAGAGGAAGGATCAGGCGATGAGGAGTGAGGGTGATCGGATCTGTTGGGTGGTCAAGGTCGGCAGTTCATTGCTGGCTGATCAAGGAGTTGGTCTCAACGAGGATGCGATTAGTGATCTGGTCGCGCAGGTGGCGGCGCTGCGTGATCGAGGCATCGACGTTGTGTTGGTCTCATCAGGTGCAATTGCCGCTGGGATGCTTCGGTTGGGTTGGACCACCCGACCGCGCGAATTGCATCGCCTGCAGGTCGCGGCCGCCGTTGGCCAATCTAGCCTCATTAAGAGTTATGAAACCTGGTTTAACCATCAGCAGATTACTACGTGTCAGGTGCTGCTTACCGATGCGGATCTTGCTGATCGCTCTCGATATCTCAATGCCAGAAGCGCATTGAAGACTATGCTGGATCTAGGTCTCGTTCCGATCGTGAATGAAAATGACACAGTAGTGACGCACGAAATCCAGTTTGGCGATAACGATACATTGGCAGCGTTGGTTACTAACTTGATTGANGCCGANTGTNTNGTGATTCTGACGGATCAAGNNGGGTTGTTTGATGCGGATCCGCGCCGATCAGAGTCNGCCGTNCTCATGCGGGAAGCAATTGCCGGNGATCCATCACTCAAAAGCGTGGCGGGNCCGGGGGGTATTCAAGGGCGAGGGGGTATGTTGACCAAGATCCACGCGGCCGAGAAGGCGGCCCGGTCAGGTGCAGACACGTTCATTGTTTCCGGGNATCGGTCAAATGTCCTTCTGGAAGTGGCTGCCGGTGAGAATCCGGGGACTCGGATACGCGCTNTGGCCGGTCGTATTGCNGCGAGGAAACAGTGGCTGGCGGGTCAGTTAAGGGTTGCTGGGAGATTACATCTAGACTCGGGCGCCACACGGGTGATTCAAAACGACGGACGCAGTTTGCTTCCCGTCGGGGTCACTCACGTTGAGGGGGAGTTCGAAAGGGGAGATCTCGTGGCCTGTATCACAATGGCCGGGCAAGTCGAGATTGCTCGTGGTCTGATCAACTACAGCGCTATTGANTCCAGACAGATCATCGGTCGGGCCAGTCACGATATCGAGAGTATTCTCGGATATGTCGATGAACCTGAATTGATTCATCGGGACAATCTTGTCGTGTTATGACGACTGCTCCAAAGAGCAAAGCTGGTGACTACGCAGTGACCATCGCCTTCAGTTTGGCATTTAATTGGCGTTTCAGCCGGGCTGCCTTGTTGCGATGAGTGAGGCCTTTTTGTGAAGCCCGATCAATGTTCGAAGAAGCACTCCGATAGGCTGCTATTGCACTGTCTTTTTCACCCGATTCTGCAACAGCCATGAACTTCTTGATGTGCGTGCGCATCGCGGATCTTCGAGCGACGTTNCGTGAGCGGCGNCCGATTGCTTGTCGGGCTCGTTTACGGGCTTGGGCGGAATTTGCCAAGAAATTTTCTCGCGTATGGCAGGGGCGCCGATTATTTTGATTTTTCGTCGATTTGTCAATAATGATTCGTGGTGGTGCGGTCGCTTATCTGTGTTTCTCGAGACGGGGGCCTAACATCGGATCACCGCCCCGGTTAACGTCTATGTCGAAAANAATACTCAGATCGACCGTNATTGTTAGTGGAATGACGGTGCTATCGCGAATCACAGGGCTCATTCGCGATATGGCCTTTGCCCAGATTTTAGGCGCCAGCGTATTTGCTGACGCNTTTTTTGTCGCATTTCGAATTCCTAATTTTCTGCGTCGTATTTTTGCTGAGGGGGCTTTTTCCGCATCTTTCGTGCCCGTTTATACGGAAAAAGAGACGTTGGGCACAGAGCAGGAGATTCGTCGCTTCCTTGATGTTCTGTGCGGTCGATTGGGCCTGGTGCTATTGCTGGTCACCTTGGGTGGCATCATGCTGGCGCCATGGGTTGTGAGGGTTCTTGCGCCTGGCTTCGGGGCGGATCCGATCAAATTTTCAGCGACTGTTGACGCGCTTCGCTTCACCTTTCCGTATATTTTCTGTATCTCGTTGGTGGCGATGGCTGCGGGTATTCTCAATGCTCGCGATCGTTTTGCCGTACCCGCGCTCACGCCGGTTCTTCTTAATCTGAGTTTGATTGGGGCAGTATTTTTGTTGATTCCCCATTTCCCGAACGCCGCGGTTGCGTTAGCGGTGGGTGTGTTGATCGCTGGATTGATTCAGTTGCTGTTTCAATTACCGTTTCTAGCCAAAGAGGGTCGATTGCCGCACCCGCGCTTGCACGACACCGGGGTGACCGCGGCGCAGACATCGGATGGCATCAGTAGAGTCTTCCGCTTGATGTTGCCCGCTGCCTTTGGGGCCTCGATCGCCCAAATTAATTTGCTGGTCAACACATTGCTTGCATCATTTTTAGTGACCGGCAGTGTCTCTTGGTTGTACTACGCTGACCGCCTCATGGAGTTTCCACTCGGTGTTTTTGGAATAGCCCTTGGGACAGTCCTGTTGCCAAGCTTGTCAGGGCAGCATGCGGTTGGGGCGACACGGGAATTTTCCGATACACTGGATTGGGCGTTAAGGTGGGGGTTGCTGGTTTCTATTCCGGCGGCAGCCAGTCTGGCGGTCCTGGCTGTTCCATTGATGGTTGTATTTTTCCATTACGGTGCATTTTCTGTCGTGGATGTTGAGCATTCAGCACAAGCATTGGTCGGGTTCTCCGTAGGTCTTGCCGGTTACGTTTCTGTCAGGGTGCTTGCGCCAGGTTATTTTGCCCGCCAGGATACGAAAACACCGGTCCGNGCGGGTGTTTTCTCCTTGATAGTCAATACCGCGTTTGGCCTGGTCTTGGTGTTTTATTTCCAGCATGTGGGGTTGGCTGTCGCAACGTCGATTGCGGGTCTACTGAATGCCACATTGCTCTACTGGTGGCTGCGGCGTGACGGTGTGTATCACCCACTTCCGGGGTGGTCGCGTTTTCTTGGGCAGGTTTTTGCTGCAACAACTGTGATGAGCGCAGTCCTGTGGTACGGTTGTTCCGAGAATGTAATTTGGTTGGAGGCGGCCATCGGACAAAGNATTTCAANGCTATTGGNANTGGTANTGATCGGTTTTGGNNTTTATATNGCAGCGCTTTACTTATTTGGAATGCGTGTTCATNANATGTTGAATCATGCCCGTCGTGCAAGTGACTGAAAAAACCCAAACCTTGGAGGTGCCTCAGATTGGGAGGCCAGGAGACCCGCGCCTTTTTAGTTTGAGCGAAGCGGAAGTGCTTCTGCCTTTGATTCGAAAAATTACGAGAGCAGCGCATTCGGAATGGCTACCGCTCAGAGATGCGGTGCGCAATACGTTGAGTTGCGATCCACGTCTAGGTGATCGGGAGTCAGCCTATGCCGCAATCGTGCAAACCTGGTCTGACAAGGTCGAACGACTGGGGCCAGTTGTAGCAGGTTTGTGGCATGTTGATTTTTTTACCGGTGATGGCTTTTTGTGCTGGAAGTATCCTGAAATTCGTCTTGCCTATTATCATGGGGAATCCGATAGTTCTAACGTCCGGCAGGATATCGCAGCTATTGTTGACGCCGAGGCGCCTGATTGGGCATGGCCAGATTAGTGACGCCNCGGTTGATTGATCGTCATGCTGCCGTGAGTTACTTCAACAATGCAGTGGTATAGAGATCTCGGGAACGCGGCGCTTGGAAAGGCGTCGGTTGTTGTCGCTATCGGTAATTTCGATGGCTTTCATTTGGGTCACCAACAGCTAATCAAGACGCTTAAGGTGCGATCTAAGGAGCTCTCGTTGAAGTCAACGGTAGTCACCTTCGAGCCCCATCCTCAGACTTATTTCCAGCCAGACGTCAGGTTGAGTCGCTTGAGTAGTGTGCGTGAGAAACTCGAACTATTTCGCGATTACGGAGTTGAGCGGGTTATCGCGCTTCGCTTTAATGAACAATTGGCATCGTTGTCTGCGGAAGACTTTGTCAGGAAATATCTGGTTGAGTCGCTGTCCGCTTCTCACGTTGTGGTCGGTTATGACTTTGGCTTTGGCGCGGGCCGTTCCGGCACTGCAGAAGACTTACANGCGNTAGGAGATNCGTACGGCTTTGGNGTGTCTCGAGTCGCTGCTGTATCNATTGACGGCGAGAAGATCGGCAGCACGAGAGTNCGAGAGGNGCTGNAAAGCGGCGATTTGGNGNTNGCGGCACGTTTGCTGGGTCGTCCCTACGCAATCTCAGGTCGTGTGCTCTATGGTGATCAACGAGGCCGAACTTGGGGATTTCCAACAGCCAACTTGTTGGTTGAACGCCATAATCCACCGTTGCGCGGTGTGTTTGCTGTTGAGGTTGGAGGGGTGGAGGAAGGACTGTTACCTGGGGTGGCTAACCTGGGTTTTCGGCCAACGGTTGGNGGTGATCGTCTTTTGCTCGAAGTGCACCTGATCAANTTCTCAGGAACTTTCTATGGAGATCGNGTTCGAGTGATATTTAGGAAGCGCATTCGCGCCGAAACGAAGTTTGACTCATTCGACGCATTGAAGGATCAGATTCATAAAGACACTCAGGCGGCGGCGGCATGGTTAACAGAAAACCCGCCCACGGTCTAATGTCAATCGTCAATTCTTCTCGACCGCGGTGGGCATTTTCTTTGATTGCCTTGGCCGTGGTTTTATTAATCNTGGATTTGTTGACGAAAGAGCTTGCGGTTCGACANATGGCCTTCGGGGAAGCCATCGGCCTGACGTCNTTTTTGAGGTTTGTCCATATTCACAACAGTGGTGCCGCATTTGGCATGCTCGCTAACCAGGGCCCGTGGGCACAGTGGTTTCTGACCCTTACCGGACTGCTTGTTTGTGTGTGGATTGTGTGGCGTTTATGTCACCCGCAACGGGGCGAAGAATTGTTTGAGGCAGGTTTGGCATTGGTTCTTGGTGGGGCACTGGGCAATCTGACCGATCGACTTCGGTTTGGTTATGTCGTGGATTTCATTGATTTCCATTACCAGGGATGGCATTGGCCCGCATTCAACCTGGCAGATACCGTGATCACATTAGGAGTCATTGTGTTATTGATAGATCTAACTGGTACTTTCCGACGACGGTGATTGAGAGGCACGGATAGCCCATGCAGATTGAACTTGCTAACCCACGTGGGTTTTGTGCCGGCGTGGAGCGGGCTATTCAGACGGTTGAAGAGGCGCTGACGAGGTATGGCATACCGATTTATGTGCGGCATGCCGTGGTACATAATCGATCCGTCGTGGCGGATCTGTCGGAGCGCGGAGTGATATTTGTCGAGGACCTAGATGAGGTGCCGGACAAGGCAACAGTCATCTTGAGTGCGCATGGCGTGTCGCGGGCTGTTATTAAGGAATCTAGTCGTCGTCGGTTGAACGTTTACGACGCGACTTGTCCATTGGTGACCAAAGTGCATGCCGAAGTGCGGCGTTTTCGATCGGAAGGCAAAGAAGTAGTGATGATTGGTCATGCGGGACATCCCGAGGTTGAGGGAACTCTTGGGCAGTGTGATAGCGGTATTTACTTGGTGGAAGACCTTAATGGAGTCAATGAGTTGCAGGTCAAAAACCCTGCCAGTTTGGCCTATGTTACGCAGACCACGCTGTCGGTTGATGACACGACGCGCATCGTGACGGCACTGCGGATGCGTTTCCCTGCTATCGATGGGCCTCGGAAGGGCGATATTTGCTATGCCACACAGAATCGGCAGGATGCAATCCGNAGTATTGCCNAACGAGCCGATGTGGTGCTGGTGNTGGGATCGNCTACGAGCTCAAACTCCAANNGGCTCCGCGAGGTCGCTGCAGAATCTGGNGCCGANGCGCATTTNATCGANGATGTCAGTGAGATTCAGCCNGAATGGTTGGAGGGCTGCGAGCTTGTTGGCGTGACAGCTGGCGCATCGGCGCCAGAGAGTTTGGTTGTTGATGTAATCGATCAGCTGGTTGTCTTGGGCGGTGAGCTCGTCACCGCGATAGCCCGTGAAGATGAAGGCGTTACTTTTTCAGTGCCAGTGCCGCGTGGCAATAGGCAACTTTAAGAGGTGCTCTAAGGTGACCAGTTTATAATCAGGACCCATTTTTTAAAATCAAAGCCGGTGTAGCTCAGTTGGTAGAGCAACGCATTCGTAATGCGTAGGTCGGAGGTTCGAATCCTCTCGCCGGCACCATCGACGTAGAGTAATTATCAGGGTTTTATGAGTAACGGTCTCGGAAAATGGGAGAGAGTCTCATGGCCTGTGTCGGTGACAAGAAAGCTTTCTGTTATTTCCAGACCCCAATCATGCTCCCAAAGTGCGGGCATTAAGTGAAACGTCATCCCAGGTTCCAGTATTGACTGATCGCCTTTGCGTAGGCTCATGGTTCGTTCTCCCCAATCGGGGGGATAACTCAAACCGATGGCGTAACCGCAACGACTTGCCTTACTAAATCCGTAGCGGCGGATGACTTTTTGCCAGGCCGCGTCAATGTCTTGGCAGGTGTTTCCCGGTCTGACAACGTCAAGCGCCGCTTCAATTCCCTCAAGAACCGCTTCTTCTGCCTGCAATAATTGAGCTGGCGGTGTGCCGAGGTAGACCGTACGGGAAAGCGGGCAGTGGTATCGACGGTAACATCCGGCAATTTCAAAAAAGGTTCCTGCACCGAGTTCAAACGGCCGGTCATCCCAGGTCAGGTGTGGTGCGGCGGCATCGAGGCCTGTTGGTACCAAGGGCACAATCGCTGCGTAATCGCCGCCGTACGATTCCGTGCCTCGAATCGCAGTGCGAAATATGTCCGCAACCAGTTCATTTTTTCGAAGCCCGGGTTCTACCCGCTCCTGAATCATGGCGTGTGTACGCTCCACAATGACGCCAGCCCTTTTCATGAACATAATTTCCTGCGGTGACTTCACCGCGCGTTCCCAGTTAACGAGGCCAGTCGCATCGATCAGGGTGCCTGAAGGGAGTTTTTTTTTCAGGGCGAGATAGGCAGCTGCGCTGAAGTAGTAATTGTCCATCTCCACGCCGATGCCTTGCTCATGCCAACCCCACTCNAGAATCAGGTTCGCGAGATAATCCATGGGGTGTCGCTCGGTCGATTGAACATAATGATCCGGATAGCCGAGGATGCTCTTGTCATCCATCCAGACAGTACGACGTGCACCTTGAGTGTCTTGTTCGCGGCCAAACCAGATTGGATCACCCACGGAGGGGAGAAGTACGCCCTGGTGGACGTAGAACGACCAACCATCGTAACCGGTCAACCAGGCCATGTTTGAAGGGTCGGTAACCCANAGCAGTTGAATGTTGCGCTCTTCCATCGCGCGGCGTGTTTTTGTTAGCCGTTGCCCGTATTCATGTTGAGTGAACGGTGGTGTCATGGTGCGTTCTCCGATGGAACCAGAGGAGTATAAGACGGCAAGAGACTGTCGGCGTGGACTATGGGCGGAGCCGCGAGTCATAACGAGGCGTCTTAGGCAGAATTACCAATCTCTGCGAGGTCGACTAAAAACGTCTAAAATTGACGTCGTTTCATTGGATGGTCATTCATGTCCGTACGGGTATTGGTCACAGGCGGGGCTGGGTTTATCGGGTCGCACCTGTGCAAAAGATTGGTCGAAGACGGATGCGACGTTCTTTGCGTTGACAATTATTTCACTGGAACGAAGCAAAACGTCGTCTCTTTACAAGACTATGATAATTTCGAGTTGATGCGGCACGACGTCACGTTTCCGCTCTACGTTGAAGTAGATCAAATTTACAATTTAGCTTGTCCTGCTTCACCGGTGCATTATCAGTTCGATCCGGTGCAGACGACCAAGACCAGTGTTCACGGTGCAATTAATATGCTGGGTCTTGCAAAGCGAACACGCGCAAAAATTCTCCAGGCGTCGACCAGTGAAGTTTATGGCGATCCTGAAGAGCACCCTCAAACCGAAACATACTGGGGTCGGGTTAATCCTGTTGGTATCCGCGCGTGTTATGACGAAGGCAAGCGGTGTGCCGAGACTTTGTTTTTCGATTATCAGCGACAACATGGTTTGGCGATAAAAGTGGCCCGTATCTTCAATACTTATGGACCGAATATGCATCGAGAGGACGGTCGTGTTGTTTCCAACTTTATTGTGCAGGCGCTTCAGGGCAATCCAATTACGATCTATGGGAGGGGAGAGCAAACACGGTCGTTTTGTTATGTCAGTGATTTGGTTGAAGGACTGATCCGACTGATGGCGAGTCCCCATGCGCTGCATGGGCCGATAAATCTGGGCAATCCGGGAGAGTTCCAGATTATCGAACTGGCTCGAAAGGTGCTTGCGATGACCGGGTCTCATTCTGCTTTGGTCTACGAGTCATTGCCAGAAGATGACCCCGTGCAACGGCAACCGGATATTACTCTCGCCAGAACGAATTTGGACTGGTTACCTACGGTAGATCTCGATGAGGGATTAGGAGAAACCATTCGATACTTTGAAAGAGTGTTGAGCGAGGCCTGAGAGCGCTAAAAAGTATGACGAAGACGGCGTTGATTACGGGTATCACGGGGCAGGATGGCGCTTATCTTGCGGAACTGCTGTTGGCGAAAGGGTATGTCGTTCATGGCATCAAAAGACGGGCGTCTTCGATCAACACTCAGCGCATTGATCACCTTTACCAGGATCCGCATGAGCCTGACCCCCGCCTGATCCTGCACCATGGTGATCTCACGGACTCGCTCAGCCTCGTGCGAACGTTACAGCAGGTCGAACCCGACGAAGTTTATAACCTCGGTGCACAGAGTCACGTGGCAGTGAGTTTTGAGGAGCCGGAATACACGGCCAATTCGGATGCGCTCGGTGCGCTACGGTTGTTGGAAGCCATTCGCATTCTCTCGCTAGAGGGAAAGACTCGCTTTTATCAAGCCTCGACTTCGGAGTTGTACGGGCTAGTCCGTGAAATACCTCAGACTGAGAAAACTCCATTTTATCCGCGCAGCCCCTATGCGGTCGCCAAGCTGTACGCCTATTGGATTACAGTGAACTATCGAGAGGCTTACGGTGTCTATGCCTGTAATGGCATTCTTTTCAATCACGAGTCTCCGCTTCGTGGGGAGACATTTGTCACGCGCAAAATCACTCGGGGCTTGGCAAGAATCCGGTGTGGTCTCGAATCCTGCCTGTATTTGGGCAACCTGGATGCAAAACGTGATTGGGGGCACGCCCGCGACTATGTCGAGGCACAGTGGCTGATGTTGCAACAAGAACATCCGAAGGATTATGTGATCGCGAGCGGAACGCAACACAGTGTTCGAGATTTCATCGAGGCCGCTGCAACAGAGCTCGATATGGGCATCGAATGGCAGGGGAGTGGGGTCGATGAAAAAGGGATAGACCCGGCCGGGCGGATCATTGTTGCGGTTGATCCGCGGTATCATCGTCCGACCGAGGTGGAAAGTCTGCTTGGAGACCCGACTGAGGTGCAGCGAGCCTTAGGCTGGCGTGCCCGGACGACCTTTCAAGAGCTGGTCGCTGAAATGGCGACGGCCGATCTGGCGCTGGCCAGGAGTGAGATGAATGAGTCTCACCCACCTAATGACTGAGTGTTGAGGTGGCAGGTGGTGGATAAGCAAAGTCGAGTCTTTATCGCTGGACATCGAGGTTTGGTCGGTTCAGCGATGCACCGGGTGATGACAGCGCGTGGTTTCAGCCAAATTATCACCCGTACGCGTGACGAGCTCGATTTACTCGACCAATCGGCTACTGCGGCATTTTTTTTACGGGAAAAGCCAGAGGTTGTGGTGTTGGCCGCCGCCCGAGTGGGGGGTATTCTTGCCAACGCCACTTATCCGGCGGAATTCATCGGAGAGAATCTTTTAATACAATCGAATGTTATCCACAGTGCCTGGAAGAGTGGGGTTGAACAATTGCTTTTCCTCGGTTCGAGTTGTATTTATCCAAAGCACGCTCCACAGCCGGTCCACGAAACGCATTTATTAACCGGTATGCTGGAGTCGAGTAACCGCCCCTATGCAGTTGCCAAGATCGCCGGTGTAGAAATGTGTTGGGCCTACAATCGACAGTACGGTACCCGGTACTTGGCCGTAATGCCGAACAATCTATACGGTCCCGGTGACAACTATGACCTTGCGACTTCGCATGTGTTGCCGGCCCTCATTCGAAAAGCCCATGAAGCGAAATGTGCTGGAGCTGCTGATCTGGAGGTCTGGGGAACAGGTACGCCACGGCGGGAATTTCTCTATAGCGATGATTTGGCCGACGCGTGCATGTTCTTATTGACTCGTTCGCCCGATGTTGTTGCGGACTTATTCTCAGAGGATCATGCGCCGCTGATTAATATCGGTAGTGGGGAAGAGGTGAGTATTCGGGACTTGGCGGATCAGGTACGTGGCGTTGTCGGATGCACTGGGGAGCTTGTATGGGATTCGTCNAAACCCGACGGTACGCCGAGGAAATGGGTGGACATGGAACGTTTGCGGGCGTTGGGTTGGTCCGCGACCACACCGCTTGCCGAGGGGCTTATTTCGGNTTACCAAGACTTTCTCGAACGTTATTACAAGTCAGCTTAAAGATGCCTGAGGGCCTTGCATTGGTCTCAAGGCCAGATGTTCTGGGAAACTCATCCCATGAGTCAGTGGTCACCCCATCATCAGTTTTTTAGCCGATGATGGAGTGAGAACAATGTCGAATTCNCTGGAATTTTTCTGCTGGTCAGGCAGNATAGTTGCTGNAGCCTGGATGCTGGCGGCTTATCCTCAGCTATTGGGGNTCATGGTGGTATCCACTGAGCCATTACTTGAAGCGACTTGTATCAGCGTGGTGTTGGGCAGTGGGCTTTATCTTTGTGTTGGTCGATTAGCTACCANGTTGTGTGGTTTATGCCGACAGACTTCGGCCTATGAAATGAGGCACGGAGTCTCATCAGTGCGACGCTAACTGTTGGCTCGGTGGAACGACGNGGCTGAGTTAAACTTAGCTGTCTTTGGCTCTTACTGAGCTATGCGACGGCCGTTGGCCGGCGTGTATGGATTAAACGAACGCAGGGCAGGCAACAGATGAGCACATACAGAATCGCAGTCATTCCTGGTGANGGTATTGGTCGAGAGGTGGTACCAGAAGGTCAGCGNGTGTTGGAGGCAGTAGCTAGACGGTTTGGGTTTCAATTCGAATGGGTCGATTTTGACTGGAGTTGCGAGCGATTTCATCGAGTGGGTGAGATCATGCCAACTGATGGCCTGGAACAGTTGTCGGGGCTGGATGCCATCTATTTTGGTGCCGTTGGGTTCCCCGGAGTGCCTGACCATATTTCTTTGTGGGAACTTNTGATGCCGATGCGGCGAGGCCTCAAGCTGTATGTCAATTTGCGCCCGGTCAAGTTGCTTCCTGGACTGACGTGTCCATTGAGAGATAAGACGCCGGGGGATATCGATTACTTAATCGTTCGAGAGAACAATGAGGGCGAGTATTCAGAGATTGGTGGCCGGTTGTACCGTGGAACAGATCAGGAAGCGGCATTTCAAGAGTCGATTTTTACGCGTCAAGGTACCGACCGTATTCATGAGTACGCCTTTAATCTGGCTGCGTCGCGACAAGGAAAATTGACGTCGGCCACAAAGTCAAACGGGATTATTCATTCCATGAGTTTCTGGGATGAGCGGTTTGCTGCAAATGCCGATCGGTTTCCTGATATTGAGACGGACCAGTACCATATCGATATTCTCGCTGCGCGCCTTGTTTTGACGCCAGAATGGTTTGACGTGATTGTCGCGAGTAATCTTTTTGGTGACATCCTTTCTGATCTTGGCCCTGCGACCACTGGAACCATTGCGGTTGCGCCGTCGGCTAATCTCAATCCAGAAAGAGAGCACCCGTCGTTATTTGAGCCAGTTCATGGGTCGGCACCTGACATTACGGGCAAAGGCATTGCTAACCCGATTGGACAGATTTGGTCTGGTGCCATGATGCTGGATCATCTCGGCGAAACGGAGGCTGCCGCTGCTGTGATGGCCGGCATTGAAANCGTGATGGCGGCGTCGGATGGGCCGAAGACAGTNGACATTGGTGGATCGGCCAATACGGTTGAGGTTGGCTCGGCGCTGGCAGCCGCCGTCGCTGGCTAGCGTTCGTCGTGGCGTATTGGGAGGNTATGCTGTTAGGTCTAACCTCCAGGTGAGGANCTTAGTTACGCTGTTAGTCAGCGGTAAAAGTCGTCCTCGCCCGGGGGCCGCGTCTTAAACCGTTTGTGTACCCAGAAGTACTGACTTGGCATGGCCCGAACGGCCGATTCAATAACTTGATTCATGCGGGTTGCATCGGCCACCGGACTGTCGCCTGGGAAATTGTCCAGCGGGGCATCGAAAGTGATGTCATAGCCGCTACGGTCACGATTTAAACTGCAAAAACACGGAATGACAATAGCGTTAGTCATAGAAGCGATGCGGCCAAGGACAGGCCAACTGGCGGTTGGAATATCAAAAAATGGAGCAAAGACTGCTCGACGAGGTCCTGGATCCTGGTCGGGCAGGTAGTACAAGAACTCACCATTTTTCAAGGCCCGAATGACGTCACGCATGCTGCTTTTACGCTCAAACATTCGGCTACCGAATCGTTGACGACCGCGCAAAACGAATTTATCTAAAAGGCGATTGTTGATGCGTTGATAAATGCTAACGCCTGACCCGATTGTGCCGAGGTAAATACTAACGGTGGCGACTGCAGAGAAATGGGGTGCGAGGAGGATTACGGTCTGACCTTGGGCCAGCGCGTCGGTAAAATGGTGCGCCTCGTGCAGGTGCACCAGATGGCTTAGTCTGGCACGAGATGCCCACCAACTGATTCCAGTGGTGATGGCAACGGTCGTGATAACCTCGAATGATTCTCGAACGATGGTGGCTACTTCCCCAGACGAGAGCGTGGGAAAGCACCGCTGGATATTGATGGTAGCGATGCGCCTTCGACCCGGCAGTATGAGGTAGAGCCCCTTGCCTAAGACCTTGCCGATACTAAACAGTATTCGAATAGGCAGCAATGACAACAGGCGCAGCGCCCCGATGCCAACCCAGGTCGCCCAATAGCGTGGGTGCAGAAATTCACCAGTGCTTGTATTTTCTGTGGTTGGCTGATCAGTCATGGTTGTGGGTAGTGATTTGTGATCGATTTTCTTGTTGTGGGTATGCCAACATGTCAGAAATAGCCATTTAATAGAGCAGGTGGCAGCGGTTGTTTCTAATGCGAAGGCGTCTTAGTGTGATTGTCTCCGATGTCAGATGGAAACGACAAATCAGCAACAACAGAAATTCTCTTGAATTATTTGTCCCAGTTTGGGATAACCTCTCACGCACGTTGTAGCGGTCGGTGTCCAACAGACGGATTGCCGATCCACATAAAGGAGGCTTGTATTGACTGAACTTCCGCAACAGGCACAAGTTGTCATCATTGGAGGCGGNGTGATCGGATGNAGTGTGGCCTATCACCTCACTCAAATCGGGTGGACGGATGTGGTGTTGCTGGAGCGTAAGAAATTGACCTCGGGTACGACCTGGCACGCAGCAGGGTTAGTCGGCCAGTTAAGGGCTACCTACAACCTCACTCGCCTGGCTCAATACACAACCGAGTTATATGCCTCCCTGGAACAGGAAACTGGCCAGTCGACGGGTTTTCGACAGAATGGATCATTGGCGATCGCATCGGATAAAGANCGGTTTGAAGAGTTTGTCCGAGGGGCTTCTATGGCCAGTTGTTTTGGACTTGAGGCCCAGGTTGTTTCACCANCTGAAGTGCNCGANTTACATCCGTTGGTCAAGACTGATGATTTGGTGGGAGGCGTTTTCCTGCCAAAAGATGGCCAGACTAATCCAACGGATACGGCCCAGGCGCTTGCGCGAGGCGCGCGTAACNGGGGCGCGCGAGTGTTCGAAGACACTCGAGTAACGGCGATCGAGACCGATGGTCGACGTGTGACATCGGTGCGAACCGANGCGGGCACCATTTCCTGTGAGATCGCNGTGAATTGTGCGGGGATGTGGGCCCGTGAGGTGGGGCAGCTTTGTGGCGTGAATATCCCGTTGCATGCAGCGGAACATTTCTATGTTGTTACGGAACCGATCAATGACTTGCCCGTCGATCTGCCAGTGCTACGGGAGCCGTCAGCGTGTAACTACTATAAAGAAGATGCGGGGAAACTTCTGATCGGCATGTTTGANCCGACAGCAAAGCCTTGGGGAATGGCTGGGATCCCGTTAGATTTTGAATTCGATACGTTGCCAGAGGATGTCGCTCATATCGAACCGCACCTTGATCTTGCCATTCACCGCATTCCATTGCTTTCGGACACGGGTATTAAACTCTTTTTTAATGGGCCCGAAAGTTTCACGCCCGACAACCGATACTACCTTGGGCCATCAGCNGAAATTGACAACTTTTTTGTTGCCGCAGGTTTCAATTCGATCGGTATCCAGTCGGCTGGAGGGGCGGGTAAAGTCATTGCCGAATGGATAGATACCGGTCATGCGCCGATGGACTTATGGGATGTTGACATAAGGCGGGTGATGCCTTTCCAGAGTAACCAAAGATACCTTCACGATCGCACAACAGAGGCCCTCGGTCTGCTCTATGCCATGCATTGGCCTTATCGGCAGGTAGAGAGCGCGCGGCCGGTGCGTGTGTCGACGTTACACGATCGTCTGAAAGCTGCTGGCGCGTGTTTTGGAGAGGTGTCCGGGTGGGAGCGGCCAAATTGGTTCGGCGAGGCGGGTACGGTGCCAGCCTATGAGTACAGTTATGGCCGTCAGAACTGGTTTGATAACAGCCGTGCTGAACATCAGGGCGTTCGCCAAGGTGTGGGTCTGTTTGATCTGTCGTCCTTTGGTAAGATTCTTTTGCAGGGACCGGATGCGGCCCGTGTTCTGGGGCACATATCAGCCCGTGATNTTGATATTCCTTCAGGTCGGGCGGTTTATACACAGTGGCTGAATGCTCGTGGCGGGATTGAGGCGGATCTCACAGTCACACGNATTGATGACGACCAGTTCCTGATCGTAACGGGGGCAGCGTCACAGGCCAGGGACTATTACTGGTTGCGAGAACATATTCCCGATGATGCGCGTGCAGTGGCAACGGATGTCACCAGTGGATACGCGGTTATCGCGTTAATGGGGCCACGGTCTCGTACGCTCTTGGGGGAACTGACTCCTGAGGATCTCTCGCCCNCGTCATTTCCTTTCGGTGCTTCGCGAGAGATTGACCTTGGTTATGCCCGTGTCCGGGCTACGCGAATGAGTTATGTGGGTGAGTTGGGTTGGGAACTCTACATTCCAAGCGAGTTTGCGATCGGGGTATACGATGTTATTGCCGCTGCAGGGGAGTCGAATGGTCTTGTGATGGCGGGGTATCACGCGCTCAACAGTCTCCGTATCGAAAAAGCATTCCGGCACTGGGGGCACGACATCAGTGACGAGGATACTCCGCTTGAGGCGGGGCTTGGTTTTGCTGTGGATTTTGGTAAACCCGGGGGATTTCTCGGCGAGGCCGCGCTGTTACGACAGANAGAGCAACCGTTGACCCGGCGTTTNATCCAGCTCTTAGTAAACGATCCGGAGCCGTTGTTGTATCACGATGAGCCGATCTGGCGTGATGACATTAGAGTGGGTCGCACCACATCGGGCATGTATGGGCACTCACTGGGTGGTGCAGTCGGGCTTGGCTATGTTGAGCATAGCGATGGCGTTGATGACGAGTTCGTCACCGCCGGTAGCTATACGGTCGAGATTGCAGGTCAACGTTATCCCGCGACCGCTAGCCTTAGCCCACTGTATGATCCATCTGCTAAACGAGCCCGCGGGTAAGGTAAATAGGGATGACCATTACAGATGAACTCTTTAGGCGGGACGGCTACCTTAAGGAATGCAATGCGGTAGTAGTAACGGCGCACGATGGGGTGATTGTCACCGATCAGACGGTGTTTTATCCTGAAGGTGGAGGCCAACCTGGGGATACGGGTTGGATNATGGGNACTGACGGTCGCGAATTCGTAGTCACAGATACGCAAAAGGACGCCGAGACGGGTGAACAACAGCATCGGNTGTCGAGCGATTTCGATTTGCCGGCGGTTGGTGAGACGGTCACACTGAAACTCGATTGGGAGCGTCGTTATCGTTTAATGCGGATGCACAGTTGTATGCATATGTTATGCGCTGCTATTCCGGCACCCGTCACGGGTGGCTCGATCCAGGATGGTCGTGGACGACTTGATTTTGATTTACCCGACCCTGTCGATAAAGAAGAAGTCACTGATCGACTGAATGCATTGATTNCGCAGGATTCATCAATGCAGATGCGGTGGATTAGCGACGAAGAACTGGCTGACAAGCCAGAACTGGTTCGAACGATGTCGGTTAAGCCNCCAACAGGAAGCGGTCAAGTTCGGATAGTTGAGTTTGAAGGTATTGATCTGCAACCTTGTGGCGGTACTCATGTCGCTTCAACGGGGGAGATCGGGCGCGTTCGTGTTCGGAAAATTGAAAAGAAAGGCCGCCAGAATCGCCGCGTNATTGTTGTTTTCGATGACTGATCGGCGAAGTATCACGTTGACAGGAATTTCTGTTTGTTTGATGTGCCGGCATTAGGGGAGTNAGGTNTTGACGACACAATCTATCCGTGTGGGTGTGGTTGGCGTGGGATATCTGGGGGCAATTCACGCCCGAATTTACGCTGCAATGTCAGGGGTAGAACTTGTGGGCGTGACGGATATTGACGGGCATGCGGCGACCCGCGTGGCCGAGGAGTGTGGTTGNTCCGCTTACAACGAGCCTGAGGCCCTGCTCGATAAAGCCGACGCTGTGAGCATCGTTGTGCCGACTTCTAGTCATCGTGTCGTAGCCGAACCTTATTTGCGCCATGGCATGCACGTGTTATTGGAAAAACCTATTGCGGATCATTTGACTAATGCGAGAGCGGTTGTCAAGGCAGCTGAAGAAACGGGCGTCATTTTGCAAATCGGACATTTGGAACGGTTTAATGCGGGCGTTGTACGGCTGGTGCAGGAGCTTGATCGGCCACGGTTTATTGAGGTCCATCGATTGGGTCCGTTTGTTTCTCGGGCAGCGGATGTTGATGTCGTTACTGATCTCATGATTCATGATATTGATATCGTTCTTTCACTGGTCACNGCAGACCTCACTTATGTGTCCGCGGTGGGCGCCNGCGTNGTGTCGGCGCACGTTGATATCGCNAATGCNCGGNTGGAATTNGCAGACGGCACGATTGCTAATGTCACAGCGAGCCGG
This sequence comes from Acidiferrobacteraceae bacterium, assembly GCA_002714255.1. Lineage (GTDB taxonomy): Bacteria > Pseudomonadota > Gammaproteobacteria > Arenicellales > UBA868 > UBA11791. The sequence goes on along the minus strand of PAWW01000031.1, from coordinate 17,765 downwards.
GTTTCTTCTCGAAAATTTCGACGCATTCGAGTGTTTGGAGAGGCCTGTTACCTGGGTCTCGATTTCGTAAATCAGCAGGTCGAGGTGTCTCGACGGACACCACACATCGAGGAGTCAGGTTTTGTTGGGATTCAAACCGAGTCGATCGAAGTCGATACTCGACCACCCTTAGATGCGGAGTTGGAGCACTTTGTTGCGTGTGTTCGAGATGGGCGACAGCCATTGGTGACTGGTATGGACGGGATCCGTGCACTGGAAGTCGCCGGACAGGTTCGCCGCAAGATCGCTGAGTCATTACATATCATCACCTGACAGCGAGTCACGAGTTGGCGTAATGGCGTGTCGGCGAATCAGACTATTCTTTTATCTCATACTTGTGCTGGCGGCTGTTAACGCAGGAGCTGACAGGTGCAATGATGTCCCAGAGGTGTTTGCCACGATGCCGACGCAGATTGTTGAGATTTGGAACGAGAATGGGATGCGCTCGGTCATTCGAGCCAGGATGGCTGTCAGTCCGCGCCAGCGGGCAGCTGGATTCCAGCATGTGTGCGAAGCGGAAATAGCCCGATTTCCATTGTTGTTTGTATTCGACCGAGATGTACGCACTCGGTTTCACATGCAAAATGTGCAGGTCCCGCTGNATATCTCTTTTTTTTCACGCTCTGGTCGTTTTATCAGCAACCAGCGCATGCCGCGGCTTGGTCAACCCGGCAAACTATATGGCATCGAGTCATCTTATCGCTATGCGCTGGAGTTCAGTAGCGATGAACTTCAGCAGCTATTTGGTGGGCCCGGAAAGATTCGCATCATTCTTCGTCGCTGAGTGCCTGCGCGGTGGTTCTTGGGAATAATGGAAAAGATTAGTGAGTTGTTGCGATTATGCGTGGAAGGTAGAAGGACAAAGTCAGCGCGCGCAAGACAAAGAAAAGCAGGAGGGACAGCCACAATCCATGGTTGTGGGCGAGGTCAATGGATGCTTCCACGGCCAACAAATATCCGCCAAGGGAGATCAGCATCGCGTTGCGCATTTCCCGAGTTCGTGTCGCCCCGATAAAGATTCCATCGAGTTGAAAGCTCCACACTGAAATAATCGGTCCAATTACTACCCAAGGCAGATAGGCGCGCGCCAAGATGAGGACATCAGAGTGGTTGGTCATCCAATTAAGCAAGTGAGAGCCAGTTATCAAATAAATCAAGCTAATAATTGAAGAAACGATCAGCGCCCATAAGGTGCTGACGCGAATGGTGGTTAACAGAGCCGACCGTTTGCGCTCCCCCACCGCGCGCCCAACCAGTGTTTCAGCCGCATGTGCAAATCCATCCAGTGCGTAGGCGGAAATCGTCTGCAGGTGGAGCAACACCGCGTTGGCAGCGAGATAGAGGTCTCCCAGTTGAGCGCTTCGATTAGTGAACCAGGCAAAACTAAAGATTAGGCACAGGGTGCGAATAAAGAGATNGAAGTTCGCGTTAAGGAGCTTNCGGATAGCCCCGGCATCCAGTAGACGATGAGTCAACGTGGGTTTGACGCGATAGCCCGTCCGNTGGCGTATTAACCAAATTCCGAAAANAATAGCGATGTATTCGCTACATACAGTGGCGATAGCTACCCCTTCAATGCCGTAGTCGAAATAAGTGACAAACAGAATGTCGAGGAACATATTGAGCCCGTTAAGCAGAAGCTGCGTGTAAAGCACGGCTCTCATGTCTTGCGCGGCGATCAGATAACCGAGGATGGCGTAGAGACCCAATACAGCCGGNGCGCTCCAGATTCGAATGCCGAAATAAACNGCGGTTGCGGACTCGACTTCTAAAGATGCCCGAAAGAGTATGAGTGCCAACTGACCGATCAATGGGTGGGCAATAATTAACACGAATCCCAGTGACAATCCGATAAACATCGCTCGTGACAACGTTAAATAGGCTTCGGTCGGGTCGTNGCGGCCCCATGCCTGAGCGGCGAATCCGGTGGTGCCCATGCGTAGAAAGCCGAAGGCCCAATAGACAAAACTGAAGATCAGAGCGCCAAAAGCAACGGCTCCGATCAGTGCGGTGTCTGCCAGGTGGCCAACGACGGCGGTGTCAACAGCACCTACCAGCGGCACCGTGACATTGGATAGGATGATGGGTGCGGCAAGAGACCAGACTCGTTTATGCATGAGTCAGGGGGAAGAAGGTTTTGTGTTGGTTTTTGCTTTCTGATCGAATGCTCATTGCAGTTCGAACGCGACATTGACGACATTTTGGCACTTGCCATCGATATCAAATGANTGCTCGATAAATCTTACCTGTTGGTCGTGGCTAATGGTGATTACGGTTGAACTTCGCGTGCCGTAGTCTGGCGATTTGACAAAGATGGATGAGCGGATTCTTTGCACACGTGCGGTTATGGGGTCGTCGTCTGTTTTGAGGTCTGGNGCCGGGGTGTCATGGTGCAGCAAGTCGAATAAGGCTNTTGTCGAAAAACTGGATTCGAGAATGNTTGCAAATGCTTTCTTCCCATTGGTAATTTTTGACCAGGGAGTGTCGAGCAAGTGATTGCTAAGCGCGAAAACACCGGTTTCAAGTGTTTTCGATGTTGGATGGCGGTTAGATATCCAGTGAATTCCGGAGGACCAGTCTCCAACCAACAGGTTGAATCCTCCGAAAGAGNCAAACGCAGGTTGTTGATCGGCGATGAATTGTTCAGCGGGCGCGGATCCAAGCAGATAATCCCTCACTAATTGCCCTCTGGAGCGCGGATTCAATATCGATTGGGCTTCGCTAAAATTGGTCAGGGCAGCGAACCGACCACTGCGGGTGATTCCCATCCAGCTGCCACCGGCTTCCAGGTCTCTTCCGGCACACAGGGCGGGGTGATCTGGCCAGAAGCCGGCGACTTCGGTCGCCCGGTGATGAAACTCATCACGGTTTGCAGCGATGACAAAGGGATACGTTGTGTTAGCNCGNATCCCAATTAGAATAAAGCACACGGTGAANACCCCCCGGGGGGTTAGGGACAGCCAATGGCTATTCAGGGNAANTNGATTACCGGNTTTGANGCTTTACGGTATGCGATGCCGATGCGACCGATTAATTGAATTGCCACGGCGCCTGTGTGGTCACAGGCAGAGTGCAATAACTCCTTTTTTTCGAGTTTAGGAGCTGCGGGCAGTTTGATTTTCACCAATTCATGGTGAGCCAGTGCTTGTTCCAATTCGTCGACAACTGTGTCGGACAATCGGGCAGAACCAATGGTTACGGCGACTGCCCGATGGTGTGCGAGTCCACGAAGATAACGTTTTTGGGAGCCTGTGAGTATCAATGGTTATGACAAGTAGGTCAGGGCATCACAGCATACCATTGGGTGACGCTCCGTGAGTGGTCGTCGCCAAGGTTCTGGCAGACGGTGGGTTGAGCGACAACGTCGTGACGTCTATGTGCGTCAGGCGCACGAAAAGGGCTATCGTTCGCGAGCGGTATTTAAATTGATTGAACTGGATCGTCGCAATGTCCTTTTCAGGACGGGGCAATGCGTGGTGGATCTCGGAGCGGCACCAGGCGGTTGGTCGCAGTATGCGGCCGAACGTGTTGGCCCGTCAGGGTTGGTGGTGGCGGTAGATGTCACACCGATGGATTCGATCCCTGGGGTTGACATGGTTGAGGTCGACATTACCCGGACGGGGTCTGGCGAGTTGATTCGTCGCAGTCTGCAGGATCGCCAGGTTGATCTTGTTATTTCCGATATGGCCCCCAGAATGAGTGGTGTGGTGAGTCGGGATCAGGCGCTAGCGCTGGAACTGGCTGAAGCCGCCCTCAAAGTCGCCGGTTGTTTGCTGACTCATCACGGTACGTTGTTGGTCAAGGTGTTTGAGGGAGAAACGACAACAGCATTTAGACATCAAGTGCAGGAGCGCTTTGAGCGTCATGTATCGAGAAAGCCAGCGGCATCCCGGAATGAGAGCCGAGAACGGTATGTTATTGCTACCAATCCGCTCGCCGGACCTCCAAGTGGGTTGGAGAAGCAATGAAGATAAGGCATGAGAAGGGCATGGGTCTACAAACCTCTGTTGTGTTGATTGAAGAAAAGGCTCAAAATCGAATGTTAGATGAATGCCGCTCCTTGGTTTTCTAATGTATTTGATTGGAGTTTGTGGCAGGAAATAACCGAAATGATGAATATATTTGAAGAGGTAATGGGTGAATAACCTAACCAAGAATCTTGTCCTCTGGCTGGTCATCGCGATGGTGCTGATGGCGGTATTTAACAACTTTTCCGCCAAGGATGACCGCGGTGGGCGGGAAATCGATTATTCGACGTTTCTGGATCAAGTTCGCGACGGTCGAGTTGAGCGGGTGACGATCGATGGGGCCGCTATCTATGGCCAAAGATATAATGGGGATCGTTTTGTCAGTTATTCGCCAGGTGATCCTGAATTGGTCAATGACCTGGTTAACGCGGGTGTCTCGATCAAGGCCAAGAAGGAAGAGGGCACATCCCTCCTGATGACCATTTTCATTAGTTGGTTCCCGCTACTGTTATTGATTGGTGTTTGGATTTTCTTCATGCGCCAGATGCAAGGGGGCGGTGGCCGTGGTGCCATGAGTTTTGGCAAGAGTCGTGCGCGGCTACTGACTGAGGATAAGAACCGTGTGACCTTTGCGGACGTTGCCGGTGTAGATGAAGCAAAGGAAGAGGTCCAGGAATTAGTCGAGTTTTTGCAAGACCCGAGTAAATTTGAAAAACTCGGTGGCCGGATTCCCCGGGGTGTCCTTATGACGGGTAGTCCAGGAACGGGCAAGACACTATTGGCTAAAGCGATTGCCGGAGAAGCAAAGGTCCCTTTCTTTACGATCTCAGGGTCCGATTTTGTCGAGATGTTTGTTGGGGTTGGTGCTTCGCGGGTGCGGGATATGTTTGAACAGGCCAAGAAAAATGCGCCCTGCATTATTTTCATCGATGAGATTGACGCGGTCGGTCGGCAACGCGGCGCGGGTCTTGGCGGTGGCCACGACGAGCGTGAGCAGACGTTGAATCAACTGCTTGTTGAAATGGATGGATTCGAAGGGAATGACGGCGTCATTGTTATTGCCGCAACTAACCGACCTGACGTGCTTGATCCAGCATTGTTGCGCCCGGGTCGTTTTGACAGGCAAGTGCACGTGATGTTACCAGACATTCGTGGGCGCGAAGCCATCCTCAATGTACATATGCGCAAGGTGCCTGTGGCCGATGACGTTGACACAAGCATCATTGCCCGTGGCACGCCGGGTTTTTCAGGCGCGGATCTTGCAAATTTGATTAACGAGGCAGCGCTTTTTGCCGCTCGCGGGAACGGCAAGTTGGTGACGATGGAGGAGTTTGAGCTCGCTAAAGATAAAGTGCTCATGGGCGCTGAGCGCCGTTCGATCGTGATGCCTGAGAATGAAAGGATGAACACGGCTTACCATGAATCAGGACACACAGTGGTGGCTAAAGTGTTGTCGGAGTACACCGATCCCGTGCATAAAGTCACTATTATTCCTCGGGGGCGAGCGCTCGGTGTGACGATGCAGCTGCCGGAGGAAGATCGTTACAGCCATAACCGGGAGTACTTGCTGGCCAGAATTGCTGTGCTGATGGGAGGGCGAATTGCAGAAGAAATCTTCATGGAACAGATGACGACGGGCGCTGCTAATGATTTCGAACATTCAACCGATCTTGCACAAAAAATGGTTCAACGCTGGGGTATGAGCGACAGCCTTGGGCCTCGAGTGTTTGGCGACAACGAGTCTGAGGTATTTATGGGTCGCGATCTGGTGACCCATCGTAATCTCAGTAATGCGACTGCTGAGGAGGTCGATAAGGAAGTCAGTCGTATCATCCAAGAGCAATACGATCGGGCCCGCAGCATCATTGAGGAGAACCGCCACATCATTGAGAGGATGGCCAAGAATCTGCTTGAATGGGAGACATTGGAGTCTGATCAGATTGATCAGATCATGGCTGGTGATGAGCCTCGGCCACCGGCGCCTTCGAGTGATGATGAACCGCCCATCACAGGCAGTGATGCGGAGTCAGGTGGCGCGGCTTCCCCAAAACCTGAAATCAATCCGAACATTGATCTTCCAGCCGGTCATTCCGCGTGATTCGGGCAACGTTGCTTGCGTGAATGATTGGCGACGAATGTTGCCACTAAGAGGTTCAGGTGTTTCCATCATGGGAATTCTGAACGTGACGCCTGATTCGTTTTCTGGGGATGGCGCGTACCATGATATAGCAGGTGCTGTCGAGCGGGCCGCTGCTTTGTTAAGGGAGGGTGCCGATATCATTGACATCGGCGGTGAATCCACTCGTCCTGGCGCAAACACTGTTCCTGTGGAAGAAGAACTCCAGCGAGTATTGCCGGTGATTCGTGCCGTGAAAGAACACTTATCTGTCCAGATTTCAATTGATACCAGCAAGCCCGAGGTGATGGAGGCGGCTGTGTCGGCCGGCGCGAGCATGGTTAACGACGTCTATGCGCTTCGTCGACCGGGCGCGTTGGAGATGGCGGCGCGCTTGAACGTGCCTGTGTGTTTGATGCATATGCAGGGCACACCACCAAACATGCAAAAAGCGCCAGCCTATACTGATGTCGTACGAGAGGTCAGTCATTTTCTCTCCAGCCGCGTTCGTGCCAGTGAGGCGGCCGGCATCGCGCGGCATCATTTGATGGTCGATCCTGGGTTTGGGTTTGGAAAGACGTTTCAGCATAACGTCCAGCTTCTGCGGGGGTTGGGCGGCCTTGCCGACGTTGGAATACCAATCGTCGTTGGCGTGTCACGTAAGGCTTTTGTGAGGCGGCTGGCGAGTGTCGATCAAGTGGGCAATGATGAAACGGCGCAGGTCAGCGCAGGACTTGCCCTATATGCTGCATCTCAAGGTGCCGCGGTTTTACGAGTGCATGATGTGGCGCTGACACGAAACTTGGTGCGGACGTGGGAAACATTGGCATCGCCGNCTCTGAATGAGTGTAANGCCCAGTTGCAAGGAAGTTTGTGTTGACTGCGCTGTTCGGTACGGATGGTATACGAGGCCGGGTTGGCCACAGCCCTGTCAGTCCCGAGGATGTTCTCAAGATAGGATGGGCNGCGGGCACTGCTCTGAAGNTGCTGGGAAAGGGCAGACAGGTGGTATTGGGGAAAGATACTNGNGTTTCGGGGTACCTCTTCGAGTCGTTGCTGCAGGCAGGTTTCATTGCAGCCGGCGTGGATACGGCCTTGACTGGGCCACTGCCAACGCCGGCGATTGCCCATTTGACCAGGACGATTCGGGCAACTGCCGGGGTTGTCATCAGTGCTTCTCACAATCCGTACTATGACAATGGGATTAAATTTTTCCAGGGTGACGGACATAAGTTCGATGATGTGCTTGAACAGGAGATAGAAAAACACTTTCATCAGCCGATGCGCACAGCGTCAGACCTGGGTAAGGCAACGCGCNTGCCTGATGCCGCCGGTCGCTATATTGAGTTTTGCAAGAGTACATTTCCCGCGACGCGATCGCTGTCGGGGTACAGCCTGGTTGTGGATTGCGCTAACGGCGCGTGCTATGACCTGGCGCCGCGTGTCTTTCGCGAACTGGGTGCAGACATCCATGNCATTGCAAACGAACCAGATGGTTACAACATCAATCAAGATTGTGGAACGGAGTCGACTGCGGCATTGNTCGAGGCAGTGATCAAGCACAAGGCCAATGCCGGCATTGCATTTGATGGTGATGGAGACCGTTTGGTGATGGTCGATGAAGCGGGAAACATACTCGATGGCGATAAGATTCTGTTCCTGTTAGCGCGCCATCGCCAACAAGCCGGCATCTTGGCTGGCGGCGTGGTTGGAACGATCATGTCGAATTATGGTTTTGAAAAATCCCTGGAACGTCATGGTATTGACTTGTACAGAACACAGGTAGGTGATCGACATGTGCTGGAGGAGTTACGCTCACGAGGTTGGTGCTTGGGTGGGGAACCCTCGGGGCACATTGTTTGCTTTGATAAGACGACAACAGGCGATGGTATCGTGGCCGCACTGCAAGTCCTCAATGCCATGGTATCGACTGACACCGTCCTATCGCTGCTCACGGGAGATCTGGATGACTACCCGCAAGCCAGGGCCAACGTGACCCTTNCTCTTNATAGAGTCGGTCGTTCATCTGTTGTCAGTGGGGCCAGAGTGCAACAAATGGTGAGCGAGGTTGAGTCNTTGCTCGGCGCTGATGGCCGGGTTGTAGTGAGGTGTTCGGGAACTGAACCGGTTGTCCGTGTCATGGTCGAGGGCAGTGATGGGGAGTTAGTCACTCGGTATTGCCGACAAATTGCCGCGGCGGTTGCGCATGAGTGACTGGATTAGTCATCCTAAACGTTCTCGTCCTGTGTAGAATACGCCGTTTCACGGGATTATTTCCGGCATAGCACTGCTGCTGTATTGGGGTAGTTCGTTCACTTTAATGGCGATGAACGCACATGGCGTTGCCACAACAACACTCTAGAGAAATGCGCTCACGGCTCGTTGCAGGCAACTGGAAAATGAACGGCAGTCGCGACACGGCCGTTGATCTACTATCCGCTATAGCGAGTGGAGTATCCCAGCTCACTGGTGTGGAAATCGTGGTTTGTCCCCCATTCGTGTTAATTAGCCAAGCCATTGCGGCGTTAGCCGACAGTGGTGTTGCCGTTGGGGGGCAAGATCTTGACCCCAACATGCCGGGGGCGTTTACAGGTCAGATCAATGCAGCTTTATTGCTGGATCAGGGTTGTCGTTACGCGATTGTTGGCCACTCGGAACGCCGTACGCTTTACGGAGAGGGTGATGAGTGGGTGGCTCAAAAAGCGCTGGCAGCTCAGTCAGCGGGTTTGTCGCCGATCGTGTGTGTTGGGGAAACGCTTGAAGAGCGAGAGGCGGGTCGCACTGAGGCTGTGATTCAGCGGCAACTTGAAGCGGTTATCCATCACGGTGGTGTTTCCCTGCTCGCCGAAGCGGTCGTCGCCTATGAACCGATATGGGCTATTGGTACAGGGAAAACAGCAACACCCGAGCAAGCCGATGCGGTGCACGAATTTATTCGCCATCGCGTGGCTAGCCGATCGGGCACCATTGCTGATCAGTTGCTGATACTGTACGGGGGCAGTGTAAAGGCTGACAATGCGTCGGCATTGTTTGAAAAAGAGCATATTGATGGTGGACTGATTGGGGGAGCAGCCTTGAGTGCAATGGACTTCCTTGAGATTTGCTCCGCCGCGGCGAGGCAATCATGTTAACCAGTGTTTTGACAGTTATTCACCTTGTGGCAGCAATTTCTATTGTTGTCCTGATCCTATTGCAGCAAGGCCGGGGGGCGGATATGGGGGCTGCCTTTGGTGGCGGCGGTTCGTCCCAATCTCTTTTCGGTAGTCGTGGGTCAGCGACGTTTCTGAGTCGAGTGACCGGCGGTCTCGCATTGCTGTTCTTTATCACCGCACTCAGTCTCGCCTATATCTACACTCGGGAAAGTGCGACCACGAGCAGTGTGGTTAAAGAAACGACATCGGGCCAGACAACGGACAGCAGCCTGCCGGTTGCGCCCGCGGATGGGTCACGATCGGACTCAGATATGCCCGCGGTGCCAAAGGGTTAGTGATCATGGTCGTGTTTTACGCCATGATCGGCAGTCAAATCGAAGAGCCTATTGCCGAAGTGGTGGAACTGGTAGACACGCCGTCTTGAGGGGGCGGTGGCGCGAGCCGTGCCGGTTCGAGTCCGGCCTTCGGCACCATACGTTATTTTATGAATTGCCTTCAGCGGGTGGGGTTGAGTTTGATCATGGATGCGGTAATCCGATTGACCAAATCGAAGACCAAACCTAGAATCAAAGGCTGCGGAAAACCTACTCATTCCCTATGCTTGATCAGTATTTTCCTATCCTGATGTTTTTAGTGACTGGCCTGGTGGTCGGCGGGGCTGCGCTGGCCGCCGGCAGCCTTTTGGCGCCCAATAAACCAGATGACAAAAAGTTGTCTCCCTATGAATGTGGATTTGAAGCCTTTGAGAATGCGCGGATGAAGTTTGATGTCCGCTATTATCTCGTGGCAATTCTCTTTATTATTTTTGATCTGGAAATAGCATTTCTATTTCCATGGGCTGTGGTGCTCGACGATATCGGTCTATTTGGGTTCCTTTCCATGGTTTTGTTTCTATTGGTGCTCGTGGTTGGATTTATCTATGAGTGGATGAAGGGAGCGCTTGAGTGGGAGTAATATTCTAAATGGCGCTCGAAGGCGTCCTGCAGCAGGGCTGGGCAACAGCGAGGCTGGATGACCTGATCAATTGGGCCAGGACCGGCTCCATGTGGCCAATGACGTTTGGCCTTGCTTGCTGCGCTGTTGAGATGATGCATGCGGGTGCTTCACGATACGATCTTGATCGGTTCGGCATCGTCTTTCGTCCAAGTCCGCGACAGTCAGACGTAATGATCGTAGCCGGCACACTCACCAACAAGATGGCGCCGGCTTTGCGTAAGGTGTACGAGCAGATGCCTGAGCCGCGTTGGGTCATATCGATGGGATCGTGTGCCAACGGCGGCGGTTATTACCATTACTCCTATTCGGTGGTGCGTGGCTGCGATCGGATTGTTCCGGTTGATATTTATGTGCCAGGTTGTCCACCCACAGCCGAGGCCTTGCTTTACGGGATCATCCAGCTGCAGAAAAAGATCAAACGAACCGAGACGATTGCACGNTCCTGACCAACCAAGCAGACATTGATAAGATCATGGTTTCTACGCAGCACCTGATCAGTCGTTTGTCGACGGTCGGATCGGGCATGAATGTTTCAGTAACCGAAGCGCACGGAGAGGTGTCGCTCGAGGTTGAGTGTTCACAATTGCATCGGTGTCTCCAGCTTCTGCAAGATCAGCCAGACCTTTGTTTTGAACAGCTGATCGATCTTTGTGGAGTGGACTATCTGGACTACGGGAAAGATTCCACTCAGGCCAATGCTGGTTGCACGGGCCCCCGATTTGCAGTGGTCTATCATCTTTTATCCGTCTCGCATAACCACCGATTGCGTGTCGTGGTGCGTCTTGAGGAGGAGTCACCGACGGTGGACTCCGTGATCGATATCTGGCCGGTCGCAGATTGGTTTGAACGCGAGGCCTTCGATCTTTTTGGCATCATATTCATCGGTCACCCAGACCTCCGCCGACTGCTAACCGATTACGGTTTTGTGGGGCACCCGTTTCGTAAAGACTTTCCGTTGTCAGGTCATGTGGAGATGCGNTACGACGAGGAAAAAGGTCGAGTGGTTTATGAGCCTGTCTCTATAGAGCCACGTGTGACAGTGCCTCGGGTCATTCGCGAAGGAGGGAGTAGTGAGCGAAATTCGTAATTACACGATGAACTTCGGGCCGCAACACCCGGCAGCCCATGGTGTGCTCCGTTTAGTGATGGAAATGGACGGCGAAGTGGTAGAGCGTATTGATCCGCATATTGGGTTGTTGCATCGGGCGACCGAGAAACTCGCCGAGAGCAAGCCGTACAATCACAATATCGGTTACATGGATCGCCTCGATTATGTGTCGATGATGTGTAATGAACATGCTTACGTGATGGCAATAGAAAAATTGCTTGGCGTAACTGTGCCGGAACGAGCCCGCTACATTCGCGTGTTGTTCGATGAGATTACACGAATACTCAATCATCTGATGTGGATCGGTGCGCACGCGCTGGATATCGGTGCGATGAGTGTATTTCTTTATGCTTTTCGGGAGCGGGAAGATCTAATGGATTGCTACGAGGCTGCATCTGGCGCTCGAATGCATGCGACCTACTACCGTCCCGGCGGCGTCTACCGTGATCTTCCCGACAGCATGCCGCAATATGATTCATCTCGTTGGCATGGGGAAGGAGCTACCCGTGAACGCAATCAAGATCGTTCTGGATCATTGCTTGATTTCATCTGGGCATTCTCCGAACGCTTTCCAGGCTGTGTAGATGATTACGAGACTTTGCTGACAGACAACCGTATCTGGAAACAACGTACCGTCGGCATCGGAGTCGTAGAACCATCGCGTGCACTCAAGTTAGGTTTCACCGGCCCGATGTTGCGGGGATCTGGCGTTGAATGGGATCTAAGAAAGAAACAGCCCTACGAGGTTTACGACCAGATGGATTTCGATATTCCGGTAGGGACAGAGGGTGATTGTTATGACCGTTACCTGGTTCGAGTAGAGGAAATGCGTCAGTCGAATCGCATTGTCCGCCAATGCGTTAAGTGGTTGCAGGCCAATGCCGGTCCAGTAATCGTTGAGAACTACAAGGTGGTTCCACCGCGGCGTGAAGAGATGAAACAGGACATGGANTCTTTGATTCACCATTTCAAATTGTTTACTGAGGGATATACGGTGCCCGCAGGTGAGGTCTATGCTGCGGTTGAGGGGCCCAAAGGCGAGTTTGGTGTGTATCTCGTTTCCGATAATGCGAACAAGCCTTATCGATTAAAGATTAGGGCCCCCGGATTCGCCCACCTGGCGGCATTGAATGAGATGGCACGCGGCCACATGCTGGCTGACGTGGTGGCCATCATTGGTACTCAGGATATCGTGTTTGGAGAGGTGGATCGCTAATGGGTGAAGGGGAGGTAGTTGTGGAGCTGTCGCCCGAAGTCGTTGCCAAGGTGGCAGTGGAAGCCGCTAAATATCCTGAGCGTAGAGCCGCGGTAAAGTCGGCCTTGCGTTATGCCCAAGCGGAACATGGTTGGGTGTCGGGCGGTGTAGTTCAGGCTGTCGCGCAGTTGCTTGAACTTGAGCCCATTGAGGTCTATGAGGTTGCTACGTTTTACGACATGTTCTATACCGAGCCGGTTGGTCGCCATCAGTTACGTGTGTGTACCAATGTTTCTTGTATGTTGCGGGGTGCTGGAAGCATTGTTGAACTTCTTGAACATAAGCTTGGTGTGAAGGTGGGGGGTACCTCTGAAGATGGTCGGGTTACGTTGTTAGCTGCCGAGTGTCTTGGCGCTTGCGGCGGTGCGCCGATGCTGGTTTGCGGGGATCGCTATTTCGAAGACCTGACGGAAGAAAAATTGGATCACTTGCTGGCGGAACTGGACTGACCAACATGGGTACTTGTCACGTTTGTTTGCCAGACCCCAGCGTCGAAGCGCCATGGACCATGGCGTCCTATGTTCGTGGCGGAGGATACCAAGCATGGCGACAGATCCTGACTGAAGGTGTACCCGCCGAACAGGTTATTGAACAGATTAAGGCATCGGGTTTACGCGGTCGTGGGGGGGCTGGATTCCCATCGGGATTAAAATTCAGTTTCATGCCCCGNGATGCGCCAGGACAAAAGTATATTGTGTGTAACTCAGATGAGAGTGAGCCCGGGACCTTCAAGGACCGGGATATTCTTCGGTACAACCCACACCAATTGATTGAAGGCATGGCCATTGCCTGTTATGCCACGGGGTCCACTGTGGGCTACAACTACATTCGAGGCGAGTACTACGAGCCATGGGAGCGATTCGAATCGGCTCTTGAGGAGGCACGCGCTTCGGGATTGATTGGCTCGAATCTCCTCGATAGTGGGACGGACTTTGAGTTGTACAGTCAGCGTGGTGCAGGCGCCTATATTTGCGGTGAGGAAACGGGACTGCTTGAGTCGTTAGAGGGCAAGAAGGGTATGCCGCGGTTTAAGCCGCCGTTTCCGGCGCAGGTAGGTGCTTTTGGGCGACCGACAACGGTCAGCAACACCGAGACATTGGCTTCGTTGCCTCCTATCCTGCGGCATGGGGCAGAGTGGTTCTTAAATCTTGGCATAGAGATGAGCGGGGGCAGCAAGATATTCTCTGTATCTGGCCATGTGCAACGTCCAGGCAATTACGAAGTAACTCTTGGAACGCCGTTTCGTGAATTGCTGGAACTGGCTGGTGGGCTTTTCCCAGNGAGGGTCTTGAAGGCGGTGATTCCCGGTGGTTCATCGATGCCGGTGATGCCGGCNTCGGCCATTATGGATTGCAATATGGATTACGACGCCTTAAAGCAGGCAGGCTCCATGATTGGTTCGGGTGGTGTGATTGTTATGGACGACACCACGTGTATGGTCGAAGTGCTTGAGCGCATTGCGCAGTTCTATTATGTAGAGTCGTGTGGTCAATGTACGCCCTGTCGGGAAGGAACGGGTTGGTTGTATCGCTGCTTGCGGCGGATTCGGACCGGTCAGGGGCGGGCGAAAGATTTGGAACTCCTGGAGAGTATTGCCGGTCGCATTGAGGGGCGAACGATTTGCGCGCTTGGCGATGCGGCAGCTTGGCCAGTGCAGAGTTTTCTTCGGCATTTTCGTAGTGAGTTTGAGAACATGATCAAGGCTGGTGACGCCGCCTGAGCGTTCGGAGGGATTTGCTATGGTCATGATAACTATCGATGGACAAGAGATCGAAGCGGAAGCGGGATCGATGATTATTCAGGCTGCTGATCAGGTTGACATCTATATCCCCCGATTCTGCTACCACAAGAAGCTTTCCATCGCCGCAAATTGTCGCATGTGTCTTGTGGAGGTTGAGAAGGCGCCAAAGCCGTTACCCGCCTGCGCCACCCCAATTACCGATGGCATGGTGATACACACGGCTTCAGAACAGGCGGTGGAAGCGCAGCAAGGAACCATGGAATTTTTGTTGATCAATCATCCGTTGGATTGTCCGATTTGTGATCAAGGGGGTGAATGCCCGTTACAAGATCAGGCATTGGGGTACGGCGGTGATGTGTCGCGTTTCAGCGAGGGTAAACGGGTGGTAGATGATCCCGATATTGGTCCGCTGATTGAAACTGAAATGACACGCTGTATTCATTGCACTCGCTGCGTTCGATTTGGTCAGGAAGTTGCCGGAATTATGGAATTAGGCGCGATCGGCCGAGGCGAAGATATGAAGATTGCGACCGTTATCGGGCAGACAGTCGACAGTGAGGTTTCTGGGAATGTCATCGATCTGTGCCCTGTTGGAGCACTGACCTCCAAACCCTACCGATTCACGGCCAGAGCGTGGGAGTTGGCCTCGCATGACGCAGTTAGCCCCCACGATTGTTTGGGCTCGAATCTCAATATTCAGACAGCGCACGACACGGTTAAGCGGGTCCTACCGAGAACAAATGAGCAAGTCAATGAATGTTGGCTTTCGGATCGAGATCGCTTCAGTTACGAAGGTGTTAATTCGCCGGATCGATTACTTCANCCATTGGTCCGAGTAGGAGATCGGTTCGAGGAAGTCGCCTGGGAGGTGGCGCTTCAACGGGCAGCCTCGGCACTGTCTGATATCGGCAAGGCAGAGGGACCGAGCAGCGATTGGTGCGCTGGCATCGCCGACGGCAACGTTGGAAGAGTTTTTTTTGCTGCAGCAATTGATGCGTGGCCTTGGATCGGACAACGTTGATCACCGGTTGCGTCANAGAGATTTTCGAGATGACTCTTTTGCGNCTTTGTTTCCGGGCACTGAATTGCCAGTTGAGAGGATTCAAGACGCTGCCTGCATACTGCTGGTGGGNTGTCATCTAAGAAAAGAACTCCCGCTGGTCGCGCTTCGAGTGCGTGAATTGTGTCGCATGGGTGGGCAAGTTGCGGCATTGAACCCGATGGACTACGAGCAGAATTTCCCATTGACTGAGGCGTTGGTGGTTGCACCGAGTGCGTTGCCGGCAGCGCTGGCGCGCATTGCCATTGCTCGGGTCGGTCAGGTCGAGGTGCCGGAGGNGTTAAGGCAATGGGCTGAGTTGATTGCGGACAGTGAGGAGTTNGCACGTACAGCAAAGATGCTGAGCGATGTGGAAGGGGAAGTGGTGGTGGTCTTGGGGCAGATTGCAGCCCAGCATCGTGAAGCGTCGGCGCTCAGGGCAATNGCGAGTTGGCTCGCGCAGCATACTGGTATTAGNCTGGCTTTCCTGCCTGAAGCAAACAGCGCGGCGGCCTGGATCGCAGGGTGCGTGCCCCATAGACAGGCGAACGGTGATGGAGTGCAAGAACCTGGCCTGAATGTCAGTCAGATGCTGACGGCTCGGCTGAGTGCTTACCTACTTTTCGGACTCGAGCCGACGATGGATCTGGCCGCGGCCGGGAATCTTGTTTCTGCGTTATCAGATGCATCGTTTGTGTTGAGTTTCTCCACCTTTCGTTCAGCAGTCCCAGCGCAGGCCGACGTGGTATTTCCGTTAGCACCGTTTACCGAAAGTGCCGGTACTTATGTCAATTGCGACGGACGGGCACAGTCGGTCGAAGCGGCTATGGACCCACGAGGGATGGCGCGACCGGGCTGGAAAATTCTNCGAGTACTGGGTAATTATCTCGCACTGCCGGGATTCGATTACATCACCGCTGATGACGTGAGGTCACGGGTGAATCTGTCCCTGCCCGAGGTCGTTTGTCGCCTAGAAGAAGGGTGCCCGTTGCCCGGAGCGGCGTCGAAGAGCGTCCCTTGGTCNNTTGAGAGTCAGCGGTTTGAGCGGGTGGTGGATGTGCCCATCTATGACGTAGATCCTATNGTTCGGCGTGCNTCATCGCTACAGCGAACGCGGGATCACTCATTGGCTGCTGTTCATATGAATGTAGAACAGNTGCGCGCGCTTAATGTTAAGGCTGGTGATTCCGTTCGAGTGGTCGCTAATACCGAAGAAGTGAGACTCACGATTGCGCCGGATGATCGAGTGCTCGATGGGTGCGTTTACATCCCCATGGGCAGTGTGGCCACAGCACCACTTGGCGGGGCTGANTACATCGAACTTAAGTTGGTTCGGTGATGTTGGAGGCCTTCGTCGCGCTTTGGCACTCCCTACCGTTGGTATTACAGGTAGGGTTTAAGATTGCAGCCATTCTTTTTCCTCTGCTCGGCATGGTGGCGTATTACACGTTCGCGGAAAGAAAGGTCATCGCGTATATGCAGTTGCGGGTCGGGCCCAATCGGGTCGGTCCACGGGGTTGGTTGCAACCCATTGCTGATGCGATCAAATTGATGTTTAAGGAAATTATCATTCCGACCAATGCCGAACGGCAATTGTTCTTGATTGCCCCAGTGCTTGCGCTCGCGCCGGCGTTAGCAGCGTGGGCCGTGGTGCCTTTCACAGATACGTTAGTACTCGCGGACATCGATGCCAGTCTATTGTTTGTGTTGGCGCTGACATCACTGGGTGTTTATGGCGTAATCATCGCGGGGTGGGCGTCCAATTCGAAGTATGCGTTCCTCGGCGCTATGCGTTCGGCCGCCCAGATTGTTGCTTATGAGATTGCCATGGGTTTTGCATTGGTTGGTGTGTTGATGGCAGCNGGTAGTTTGAATTTGCGTGAGATTGTTTTGGCTCAGGCAGGTGGTTTTTTTCAGTGGTATTTCATTCCCTTATTCCCGCTTTTCGTGGTGTATCTGGTGTCAGGCGTGGCCGAGACCAATCGCGCCCCGTTCGACGTNGCNGAAGGCGAATCTGAGATTGTTGCGGGATTNCACGTGGAATATTCGGGAATGGCGTTTGCCGTNTTTTTTCTTGCGGANTACGCCAACATGATNCTGATTTCNGCCCTAACGGTNATTATGTTNCTGGGCGGNTGGCAACCCCCCTTNGATATGGTTCCGTTTACNTGGGTNCCGGGNATTGNCTGGTTTTTTGGNAAACTGGCNNTAGTCGCCTTTGTGTTNCTTTGGTTTCGGGCGACATTNCCACGNTATCGCTATGACCAGATCATGCGTCTGGGNTGGAAGGTATTTATACCGGTAACCCTCGTGTGGATCGGAGTGATTGGTACGGCTAAATTCTTCACTCC